>NZ_JBTNDX010000001.1:0-294080 GCF_054510755.1 Pseudarthrobacter sp. MDT3-1
GCGTAAAACCCTTGTTATCAACGGGCATCGCCGGCTCCTTCAATCAAAAAGTTAATGAATGACTCACAACCAGCTTGACGGAGAGGGACGCTCTCTCACTTTCTTGAGGAAAGTGAGAGAGCGTTGGCCAAAATGCTGCATCAACTGAGAGAGCGTTTGGGGGTTAGGCTGCGTAGTCCCGCACGCCGGCGAGCTCGCCTTCCAGCGCGAGCAGCTGGCGTTCGACGGCGGCGGGTGCGGTGCCGCCCTGTGAGTTGCGGCTGTTGAGCGACCCTTCGGTGGACAGGACCGTGCGGACCTCCGGTGTCAGGTGCTCCGAGATGGCGGCGTATTCCTCATCCGTCAGGTCCCACAACTCCACGTCGCGGCTTTCGGCCTGCTTGACCGCTGCTCCGGAGAGCTCGTGCGCCTCGCGGAACGGAACGCCCTGGCGGACCAGCCACTCGGCAATGTCCGTGGCCAGCGCGAAGCCCTGCGGTGCCAGCGACTCCATCCGTTCCGTGTTGAACTTCAGCGTCGCGATCATGCCCGAGACAGCCGGAAGCAGCAGCTCCAGGGTGTCGGCGGCGTCGAAGACCGGCTCCTTGTCCTCCTGCAGGTCGCGGTTGTACGCGAGCGGCAGGCCCTTGAGCGTGGCCAGCAGCCCGGTCAGGTTGCCGATCAGGCGCCCTGCCTTGCCGCGGGCGAGCTCGGCGACATCGGGGTTCTTCTTCTGCGGCATGATCGAGGAACCGGTGGAGTAGGAATCGTGCAGGGTCACAAAGGAGAACTCCTTCGTGGCCCACAGGATGACTTCCTCCGAGACGCGGGACAAGTCCACGCCGATCATGGCCGTAACCCACGCGAACTCGGCGAAGACGTCGCGGGATGCGGTGCCGTCAATCGAGTTGTGGGTGGCGGAGAAGAAGCCCAGGTCTGCCGCGACGGCCTCCGGGTCGAGGCCCAGGGACGAGCCCGCGAGGGCGCCGGAGCCGTAAGGCGAAACCCCCGCACGCTTGTCCCAGTCCTGGAGCCGCTGCACATCGCGCAGCAGCGCCCAGGCATGGGCGAGCAGGTGGTGGCTGAGCAGGATGGGCTGGGCATGCTGCAGGTGTGTGCGGCCGGGCATGGCCACACCCTGATGGGCCTTGGCCTGCTCCACCAGGGCCTCGATGGTTGCCAGCACGCCGCGCGCGATGATCCGGGCGTGGTCACGCAGGAACATGCGGCCCAGCGTGGCCACCTGGTCGTTGCGGGACCGGCCGGCGCGGAGCTTGCCGCCCAGCTGGGTGCCGGCGCGCTCGATCAGGCCGCGTTCCAGTGACCCGTGCACGTCCTCGTCGGACTCGGCCGGCAGGTACGCGCCGGAGGCGACGTCGTCATCCAGCCGGCCCAGGGCGTCCAGCATGCCGTCGAGTTCGGCGTCGTCCAGCAGCCCGGCCTTGTGCAGCACGCGGGCGTGCGCTTTGGAGCCGGCGATGTCGTAGCGGGCCAGCCGCCAGTCAAAGTGCGTGGACTTGCTCAGGGCCGCGAGGGCGTCCGCGGGGCCGCCGGCGAACCGGCCGCCCCACAGTGCGCCGGTGTTGGTCGCGTCGGATTTCGGGGTTTCGACAGGCTCAACCACCGATATTTACTTTCCTGCGACGCGGATATCGCGGCCTGAGGCAACCTTGGCGGACATGCCCCACAGCTCGATGAAGCCGCGCGCCATGGACTGGTCGAACGTGTCGCCGGTGTCGTAGGTGGCGAGGTCGAAGTCGTAGAGCGAGGTCTCGGAGCGGCGGCCGTTGACGATCGCCTGTCCACCGTGCAGCACCATGCGGATGTCGCCGGTGACGTACTTCTGGGTGTCTTCGATGAACGCGTCCAGGGAGCGCTTGAGCGGTGAGAACCACTGGCCGTCGTAGACCAGCTCGGCCCAGCGCTGGCCAACAGAGGCCTTGAAGCGGGCCTGCTCGCGCTCGACGGTGATGTCCTCGAGGTGCTTGTGCGCGGTGATCAGCGCCATGGCACCGGGGGCTTCGTAGATTTCGCGGGACTTGATGCCCACGAGGCGGTCCTCGACGACGTCGATCCGGCCCACGCCCTGCGCGCCGGCACGGCGGTTCAGTTCCTTGATGGCCTGCAGCGGGGTGACCCGGACGCCGTCGATCGCTACCGGCACGCCGGCTTCGAAGGAAATGGTGACCTCATCCGGGGCCGGCGGGAACTCCGGCGTCGCGGTGTAGTCGTAGATGTCCTTGGTGGGCGCGTTCCAGATGTCCTCGAGGTAACCGGTTTCGACGGCGCGTCCCCAGACGTTCTGGTCGATCGAGTACGGGTTCTTCTTGGTGGTCTCGATCGGCAGTCCCTTTTCCTCGGCGAAGGCGATGGCCTTGTCGCGGGTGAGGGCGAGGTCGCGGACCGGTGCGATGCACTTCAGGTCCGGGCCGAGGGTCTGGATGCCCACCTCAAAGCGGACCTGGTCGTTGCCCTTGCCGGTGCAGCCGTGGGCCACGGTGGTGGCGCCGAATTCACGGGCGGCCTTGACCAGGTGCTTGACGATGACCGGCCGGGAGATGGCCGAAACCAGCGGGTAGTGGCCCTGGTAGAGGGCGTTGGCCTTCAGCGTGGGCATGCAATATTCGTTGGCGAACTCGTCGGACGCGTCGGCCACGTAGGCTTCGACGGCGCCGCAGCCGAGGGCGCGCTGGCGGATGGTCTCCAGCGACTCGCCGCCCTGTCCGACGTCGACCGCCACGGCGATGACCTCGGCACCGGTGGCTTCACCGATCCAGCCGATGGCCACGGAAGTATCGAGGCCACCGGAGTAGGCCAGAACAATGCGCTCAGTCACGAAAATGCTCCTAATTGGGGTTGTAGATGTTGATCGGGGAAATTCTTCAGGGAAAAACGTTCTGGGGAAAGCCTGTCACACCGGGAGCGTGTTCGGGCGGTGTGGGCCTACTGGCCGCCGCCGGCTTCCTCGGCGAGCTGCAGGAACCGGACCGCGAGGTCCTGCCCGCCCTGCGGATCCCGGGAAACCAGCAGCACGGTGTCGTCACCGGCAATGGTCCCCAGGATGGAGGGCATCACCGAGTGGTCAATGGCCAGGGCCAGGAAGTTGGCCGCACCGGGCGGGGTCCGGAGCACCGCGATGTTGGCCGAGGCTTCCGCCGTGACCAGGAGTTCACTGCACAGCCGGGCAAGCCGGGCATCCAGGATCTCCTGGCTGACCCCGCTCTTGGCCGCACGTTCGCCGCCCTCGCCGGGGACGGCGTAAACCAGCACGCCTTCCTTGCCGCGGACCCGGACGGCGCCGAGTTCCACGAGGTCCCGGGACAGCGTGGCCTGGGTGACCTGTACGCCGTCGTCCGCCAGCAAAGCGGCCAGCTCCGCCTGGGAGCGCACCGATTCACCCGTCAGGATGGCGGTGATGCGCGCCTGGCGGGCCGTTTTGGTGGCCGGGCTGGAGCCCGGCGATGCCGGCGGGACGGACACTAGTTGCCAACCTCCTGTGGCGCCAGCCCGTCCACCAGGGCCAGGCCTTCGACGACGGCGAGCCCGGACTGGTGCATCAGCCAGGCCATCAGGGCCTTCTGCGCGTGCAGCCGGTTCTCGGCTTCGTCCCACACGATCGACTGCGGGCCGTCGATGACGCCCGCCGAAATCTCGTAGCCGCGGTACGCGGGCAGGCAGTGAAGCACGACGGCGTCGTCCGCCGCGTGTGCCATGGCCGCCTCATCGACGGAGTACTCCCGGAACAGCTGCAGCCGGGCTTCCTTTTCGGTTTCCTGGCCCATGGAGACCCAGGTGTCCGTGGCCACAACGTCCGCACCCTTGAGGGCAGCGGCGGCGTCGGTGGTGACCAGCACGGAACCGCCGGTCTGGGCGGCTCGTTCCTCGGCCGCGGCCACGATGTCCGCGGCCGGGAGGTAGCCTTCCGGCCCGGCGATGCGGACGTGCATCCCCGCGGTGACGCCCGCCAGGAGATACGAGTTGGCCATGTTGTTCGCGGCGTCGCCCAGGTAGGTCATGGTGAGGCCCTTGAGTTCGCCCTTGTGCTCCTTCACGGCGAGCAGGTCGGCGAGGAGCTGGCAGGGGTGGTAGTCATCGCACAGGGCGTTGATGACCGGCACCTTGGAGTTTTCCGCCATCGCCACCAGGCCCGAGTGCGCCCCGGTGCGCCACACAATGGTGGAGACCATGCGCTCCAGGACCTTGGCGGTGTCCTCGACAGATTCCTTATGGCCGATCTGTGCCTCGCCGGGGTTGATGATCAGGGCGTTGCCGCCCATGTCCGCGATGCCCGTGGCGAACGAAACGCGCGTCCGGGTGGAGGTCTTGTCGAAGATGACGGCCACGGTCTTGCGGCCGTTCCCCTCTCCGGCGAAAGGCTGCACGCTGTAGGGCGCTGCCTTCATGCGGACGGCAAGATCCAGGACTTCGGCCTGCTCAGCGGGGCTGAGGTCCGTGTCCTTCAGGAAGTGGCGGGTGCTGTTGGGTGCTGTACCGGCGGAAGAAACTAAAGGGGTCACTGCGCGTCCTTAGCTGTCTGGAGGATTGCCGGGAGGGCGGCAAGGAAGGTGCCTGCCTGGTCTTGGGTGAGGATCAGCGGCGGGGCAAGCCGGATGGTGCGCGGGCCGGCGCTATTGACGATGAAGCCGGCGTCAAGGCCGGCGGTCACCACGACGGGGGCCACGTCGGAGTCCAGGTCGAAGCCGATGAGCAGGCCTTCGCCTCGGACTTCGGTGACGCCGTCGACGGCGGCGAGTCCGGCGCGGAGGTAGTCCCCCACGGCAGCAACATTTTCCAGTACCCGCTGGCTTTCGATCGCGTGCAGCGTGGCCAGCGCGGCCGCCGTCGCCACCGGGTTGCCGCCGAAGGTGGTGCCGTGCTGGCCTGCGGTCAGCAGCGACGACGTCTGCTCACCGAACGTGAGCAGCGCGCCGATGGGGAAGCCGCCGCCGAGGCCTTTGGCCAGGGTGATGGCGTCGGGAACAATCCCGGTGTCCTCCGTAGCGAGCCATTTGCCGGTGCGGCCGATTCCGGTCTGGACCTCGTCCAGGATCAGCAGGGCGCCGGCCTTGGTGGTGGCCTCGCGGGCTGCCTTCAGGTAGCCCGGGGGCAGTGGACGTACTCCGGCTTCGCCCTGGATGGGCTCCAGGAAGACAGCGGCCACGGTCTCGTCAACTGCGGCTTCGAGGGCGTCAATGTCTCCGAACGGGATGTGGACCACACCGCCGGGCAGCGGCTCGAACGGTGCGCGGTAGGCTTCCTTGGCGGTCAGGGCCAGGGCACCCATGGTGCGGCCGTGGAAGGCACCTTCCAGGGCGATGATCTTGGTGCGCTTGCCCGCGGCGCCGTCCGGGCCCGTGCCATTGCGCCGCGCCAGTTTGAAGGCGGCCTCGACCGCTTCGGTTCCCGAGTTGGCGAAGAAAACCTTGGAGCCCGCCGGGGCGTGCGTCAGTGACAGCAGCTTTTCGGCCAGCGCGATCTGGGTGGGGCTGGTGAAGAAATTGGAGACGTGCCCCAGCGTGGCCAGCTGGCTGGAAATCACTGAGGTGACAAACGGGTGGGCGTGGCCCAGGGCATTGACGGCGATACCGCCGAGCAGGTCCAGGTATTCCTTGCCGTCGGCGTCCCAGACCAGGCAGCCGGCACCGCGGACCAGGACACGCTGCGGGGTACCAAAAACGCCCATCAGGGACGTGGCGTAGCGCTTTAGCCAATCAGCTCCGCTGGTGTGGCCAACGAGCGCGCTTGCGGCGGCCTCCGCAACGGAATGGCTTAGTTCTGTGTCGGTCACGATGCTTTCACTTCCTCGTCGGGCACGACCTGCGTGCCGATGCCCGCCGTCGTGAATGTTTCCAGGAGCATGGAATGCGGCAGACGGCCGTCCACGATGTGCGCGCGTTCCACTCCGCCGTCAATCGCCTTGAGGCATGCCTCCATCTTGGGGATCATGCCCGATTCCAAGGAGGGCAGCAGCTGGCGCAGCTCCGAGGCCGTGAGGGAGGAGATGAGCGAGGACCGGTCCGGCCAGTTGGCGTACAGTCCTTCGACGTCGGTGAGGATCACCAGTTTGGACGCCCCCAACGCTTCGGCCAGGGCCGCCGCAGCAGTATCCGCGTTGACGTTCAGGACCTGGCCTGTGGTCTGGACCTCTCCGGCTGCCGTTTCGACGCCGTCGGACTCGATTTCTGGGGCCACGGTGGAGATCACGGGAATTCGGCCGGCGGCCAGGATGTCCAGGATGCCCTCGGGGTTGACGCCGACAACTTCGCCCACCAGGCCCAGGTCCACTTCCTCGCCGTCAATGACAGTGCCGGTCCGGACGGCGCGGAGCAGACCGCCGTCTTCGCCGGACATTCCCACGGCGTAGGGGCCGTGGGAATTGATCAGGCCCACCAGTTCGCGGCCCACCTGGCCGGTGAGGACCATCCGGACCACGTCCATGGCCTCGGGGGTGGTGACGCGGAGGCCGCCTTTGAACTCGGACTCGATTCCCAGCCGCGCCAGCATGGAGTTGATCTGGGGGCCGCCGCCGTGGACCACCACGGGGTGGATGCCCACATGGTGCAGGAACACCACGTCTTCAGCGAACGCACGGCGCAGTTCGTCATTGACCATGGCGTTGCCGCCGTATTTGATCACCATGGTGGTGCCGGCGAACCGCTGGATCCAAGGGAGCGCCTCGATCAGCGTGCCGGCCTTGCTTTGGGCATCACTCATGGACGTCGTTTCACGGGTCTGGGTGTTCATGCGTGCAGTATCTCCAGGATTGCTGGTGGATCTAGCTTGAGGATCAGCTCGAGTAGGCGCTGTTCTCGTGGACGTAGTCGTGGGTGAGGTCGTTGGTCCAGATGGTGGCTTCGGCGTCACCGGACTGAAGGTCAATTTCCACCAGGACTTCGCGGGGTTCCAGGTCAACCAGGTTTCGGTCGTCACCGATGCTGCCGTTGCGGCAGATCTGGATGCCGTTGATGGCGACGTTCAGCTGGTCCGGTTCGAACTCGGCGTCCGTGGTGCCCACGGCGGACAATACGCGGCCCCAGTTGGGGTCCTTGCCGAAGATGGCTGCCTTGAACAGGTTGGACCGGGCCACGGAGCGGCTGACGGTTTCGGCGTCCCGCTCGCTGGCCGCGTTGAAGGTACGGATGGCGATGTCATGGCTGGCGCCTTCGGCGTCCCCGATCAGCTTGCGCGCCAGTTCGGCGCACACCTGGGTCAGCCCGGCACCAAAGGTTTCCGCGGACGGGACGGCGCCGGAAGCGCCGGAAGCCAGCAACACCACGGTGTCATTGGTGGACATGCAGCCGTCCGAATCAGCCCGGTCGAAGGTGACGCGCGTGGCATCGCGGAGGACGACGTCGAGCATTTCCGCTTCGACGTCGGCGTCGGTGGTGAGGACCACCAGCATGGTGGCCAGACCGGGTGCCAGCATGCCCGCGCCCTTGGCGATGCCGCCGATGGTGAACTCCTGGCCGTCGGCGTCCGTGCCGATGAACAGCGCGGACTTGGGCACCGAGTCTGTGGTCATGATGGCGTTGGCCGCATCCGGCCCACCGTCCGTGCTGAGCGCTGCCGAGGCAGCTTCGACGCCCGGGAGGATCTTGTCCATGGGCAACTGCTCGCCGATCAGGCCGGTGGAACAGACAAACACGTCCGTCGCCGAGATGCCGAGGACCGCGGCCACTTTTTCGGCCGTGCTGTGGGTGTTCTGGAACCCTTGGGGACCGGTGCAGGCATTGGCACCGCCGGAGTTGAGGACCACTGCGTCCACACGGCCGTCCGAGACGACCTGGCGGGACCAGTGGACGGGAGCCGCGGCCACACGGTTGCTGGTGAAGACGGCGGCCGCCGCCTTGGACGGGCCATCGTTGACGACCAGGGCGAAGTCCGGCTTACCGGACGTCTTCAGGCCGGCGGTGACGCCTGCGGCGCGGAATCCCAGGGGGGCGGTAACGGTCACGGCGCAACTCCCTGCAGGTTGAGGCCGGCGGTTTCCGGCAGGCCAAGGGCAATGTTCATGGACTGCACGGCGCCGCCGGCAGTTCCCTTGGTCAGGTTATCAATGACGCATGTCACAACCACGCGGCCCGTGTGCTCATCCAGCGCCAACTGCATGGCCGCGTGGTTGGAGCCCTGGACCGACTTGGTGGCGGGCCACTGCCCTTCCGGCAGGAGGTGGACAAACGGTTCGTCGTCGTAGGCATCAGCCCACGCCTGGCGGAGGTCCGCCGCCGAGGTGCCGGGCTTGACCTTCGCGGTGGCAGTGGTGAGGATGCCGCGGCTCATAGGCGCGAGCGTCGGGGTGAAGGACACCGTGACACTCTCGCCGGCAGCATTGGAGAGGCCCTGTTCAATCTCGGGGGTGTGGCGGTGGCCGCCGCCCACGCCGTACGGGCTCATGGAGCCCATCACCTCAGAACCGATGAGGTTCACCTTCGCGGCCTTGCCCGCACCCGAGGTGCCGGAGGCGGAAATGATCACGACGTCGTCGGGCTGGAGCATTTTGGCGGCGAACCCGGGCGCCAGTGCCAGGAGGGCCGACGTCGGGTAGCAGCCCGGGACGGCGATCCGCGTGGCGCCCTTGAGGGCCTCGCGCTGGCCGGGGAGCTCCGGCAGACCGTAGGGCCACGTTCCGGCGTGGGCCGAGCCGTAGAATTTTTCCCACGCGGTTGGATCCTCGAGGCGGTGGTCTGCGCCGGCGTCGATCACAACTGTGCCTTCGGGGAGCTGTGCCGCGATCTCGGCGGAAGCACCGTGCGGAAGTGCCAGGAACACCACATCGTGCCCGGAGAGATTCTCCACGGTGGTGTCTTCCAGGATGCGGCTGGCCAGTCCGTGCAGGTGCGGCTGCAGCTCGCCAAGGCGGGAGCCTGCGTTGCTGTGCGCGGTGATGGCACCGATGGTCACGTCCGGATGTCCCGCCAGGAGCCGCAGGACTTCTCCCCCGGCGTAGCCGCTGGCACCGGAGACGGCAACAGAAATAGTCATGCCGTGAATCTTACAGCAAAAGTATTCAGTGTGCCCGATATTTATGCATCGATGTCGGCATCGATTCCCCGGGGGCCGCTGGACAAGCAGGCGTAAGATGGGGTGAGGGTGATCATGACCGTGCAGTCCGAATGTCGGCTGCAGCGTTGCCCGAAACAGTTACGAGGCCCCGCTCCATGACCACCACCCTTCCCACGTCAGAGCGCCCAAAATCGCGTGTCCGGCAGCCCAACGCCGTTGTCCTGAGCTATTCGGAGCTGTTAAAGAGCGTCAAGGCTGAAGGCCTGCTGGAACGCCGCGTCGGTTTCTACATCACGCTCTTTGCCAGCCTGGTACTCCTCATGGCCGCCACCTGGTTCGGTTTTGCCCTGATCGGCGACAGCTGGTTCCAGCTCCTCATCGCCGCGGCCGTCGGGGTCCTCTGCACACAGCTGAGTTTCCTGGCCCACGAGGCCGGGCACCGCCAGATCTTCGCGTCGCGCCGGGCCAACGACTGGACCGCCCGGATCCTGGCCACCTCGGTTGCCGGCATGAGCTATTCCTGGTGGGAGCAGAAGCACGGCGCCCACCACAACCACCCCAACGTCATTTCGAAGGATCCTGACATTGCCACGGGGGCCATCGCCTTCCACACCGAAGGTGCCGCCACGCGGCAGGGCAGGTTTTCGTTCCTGACCCGCAAGCAGGGCTGGTTCTTCTTCCCGCTACTGTTCCTTGTTGGCCTGGGGCTGCAGATCGATTCCGTGAAGTTCGTCTTCCGCCGGGCCAAGGTGACACACCGATGGGTAGAGCTTCCCATTTTGCTGGTCCGGCTTAGCCTCCTGCCCGTGCTGGCCTTCACGTTCCTGCCGCTCGGAATGGCGTTCGCGTTCATCGGCGTGCAGCTCGCCGTCTTCGGTTTCTACATGGGTGCTTCCTTCGCGCCGAACCACAAGGGCATGCCGGTCCTGCCCGCGGACAGCCGCGTGGACTTCTTCAGCCGCCAGGTCCTGACGTCACGGAACATCTCCGGTGGCCGGTTTATGGACATCCTGCTCGGCGGCCTGAATCGCCAGGCTGAGCACCACCTCTTCCCGGACATGGCACGCCCCCAGCTGGATAAGGCAGCCAAGATTGTCCGCGAGTACTGCAAGAAGCACCAGGTTCCCTACACGGAAACCACGCTGCTGCAGTCCTACGGCATCATCGTCCGATACCTGAACGATGTAGGCCTTGCTGCAGGACGCCACTTCGAGTGCCCCATGGCAACGGTGACCCGGCGGTTCTAGCACGCACCCCGAGCCACGCGGGCTCCCCCGAATGACTCTGCCCCGTATGACCCGAAGCGACGGCCGGCTACCGGCCGTCGCTTCGTCGTCGGTAGCGGTATCCCTAGGATGGTCAGAGACACCGGCCGCGGGAAACCCCCGCCCGGAGAGGAGACCTTTTTATGCAAGCCATCGTTGCCCGCCAGTCCGGAGGTCCGGAAGTCCTCGAGATCGCCGAGGTGGACCGACCGACGCCGGGTCCCGGCCAGTTGCTCATCAAGGTGGCGGCAGCCGGGGTGAACTTCATCGACACCTACCAGCGCGGGGGCATGTACCAGGTCCCGTTCCCCTTTACGCCTGGCTCGGAAGCCGCTGGGACTGTAGAAGAGCTCGGCGAAGGCACCGAAAACTTCGCAGTCGGCAGCAGGGTGGCCACGGCCGAGGCCACTAAATGCTACGCCGGCTACGCGGTGCTCGATGCGGCCAAGGCACTTCCGGTGCCGGACGGCGTCGACGACCTAACGGCGGCTGCCTTGCCGCTCCAAGGCATGACCGCCCACTACCTCATCAATTCCTCCTTCAAGGTCGAACCGGGCCACACAGTACTGACGCACGCGGGTGCCGGCGGCGTCGGCCTGCTGCTGATCCAGCTGCTGAAGGAGAGGGGCGCCCGTGTCATCACTACGGTTTCCTCGGAGGCCAAGGAAGAACTTGCCCGCGACGCCGGGGCCGACCATGTGCTGCGGTACGAGGGCTTCCCCCACCATGTCCGCGAACTCACCAACGGGAAGGGCGTGGACGTGGTGTACGACGGCGTCGGCCGGAACACCTTTGACGGGTCCCTCTCCTGCCTCCGCACACGAGGCATGCTGGTCCTGTTCGGGGCAGCCTCCGGGGCCGTTCCGCCGGTGGATCCGCAGCGCCTCAACGCCGGCGGTTCGCTGACGCTGACGCGTCCGTCCCTAGCCCACTTCCTGCTCAACGAGCAGGAGCGCCGCTGGCGCTCGGCGGAGATCTTCGCCGCCGCAGAAAAGGGGCACTTGAACGTACGGATCGGCGCCACCTACCCACTGGCCGAGGCACGGCGTTCCCATGAGGACCTCGAGGGCCGGCGCACCACGGGCAAGGTCCTGCTGGTTCCCTAATGGATACAGGCAGCGCGCGTGAACAGAACATGAATATTCAACTAATTCTGGACACCTTGCGTTCACTCTACTCAGGCAGAATCCGTCCGTGAGTGAGCATCAGTCAAACGTCGTAGCATCCCTGCCGGAGGATCCCTACCGCCCCCAGCTGGCCGGTTTTCCTCTGGCCCCGCCCGAGCGGACCCTCATGGCCATCCTGGCGGACTCGGCGGCACGTTTCCCGGAGGCCTCAGCGCTCGACGACGGCCGGCGTTCGCTGAGCTACGCCGACCTGATGACCGCGGTCCGGGCCAAAGGACGGGAGCTCCAGGCCGCCGGGCTGGGCGCCGGCGACAGGATAGGTGTGCGCATTCCGTCCGGGACCAGCGAGCTCTACATCTCGATTCTCGCTATCCTGCACATCGGTGCCGCCTACGTTCCTGTGGACGCTGACGACCCTGAGGAACGTGCCCGGCTCGTTTTCGGTGAGGCTGGCGTAGCCGCAGTGCTCACGGGTGAGGCTGGCGTAGCCGCAGTGCTCGCGGGTGAGGCTGGCGTAGCCGCAGTGCTCACGGGTGGGGCCGCGGTCTCCGTCCCTGACTCCCCGGAACGCGGTGAAGCCGAGCATCGTGATGCCGAAGGCCGTTCCGCCGAGCCCGGCGATGACGCGTGGGTGATCTTTACCTCCGGTTCCACCGGCACGCCCAAGGGCGTCGCGGTCCAGCACCGCTCCGCCGCCGCCTTTGTTGACGCCGAAGCCCGGATCTTCCTGCAGGCGGAGCCCCTCGGCCCGCAGGACAGGGTACTGGCAGGGCTTTCGGTCGCCTTTGATGCCTCGTGTGAGGAAATGTGGCTTGCCTGGCGTCACGGCGCCTGCCTGGTGCCCGCACCGCGGGCCCTGGTCAGGACCGGAACGGACCTCGGCCCGTGGCTCATCAGCCACGGCATCACCGCAGTGTCCACCGTTCCTACGTTGGCTGCCCTCTGGCCGGCCGAGTCCTTGGAGAGCGTCCGGCTCCTGATTTTCGGCGGCGAGGCCTGCCCGCCCGAGCTGGCCGAGCGGCTTGCCATCCCGGGCCGTGAAGTCTGGAACACCTACGGCCCCACGGAGGCCACGGTAGTGGCCTGCGCGGCTCCCCTGGGTGGCCCCGGTCCAGTCCGGATCGGACTGCCCCTGGACGGCTGGGACCTGGCCGTGGTGGATGCTGAAGGACTGCCCGTCGGCGAAGGGGAGATCGGCGAACTGATCATCGGCGGCGTCGGACTGGCCCGTTACCTTGACCCGGACAAGGACCGGGAGAAGTACGCGCCCATGCCGTCCTTCGGCTGGGATCGCGCCTACCGTTCAGGCGACCTGGTCCGCTACGAAGCCGCCGGACTGATCTTTATGGGCCGCGCCGACGAACAGGTCAAGCTCGGTGGCCGCCGGATCGAACTGGGCGAAATTGACGCCGCCCTGCAGGCCCTCCCGCACGTTGCCGGAGCTGCCGCGGCAGTACGGACAACCGCTGCGGGCAACCAGATCCTGGTGGGCTACCTGGCCGCCGCGGACGCTGACCTGGATCTGGCGGCCGCCCGCGAGCTCCTGGCAGAGAGCCTCCCCGCGCCCCTCATTCCGCTGCTGACCGTCGTCGACTCCCTGCCCACCAAGACCAGCGGCAAGGTGGACCGCCACGCCCTGCCCTGGCCGCTGAGCGGGACCGGTGCGGCGGAGGCCGACGCTGCCCCCTTGAACCTCCCCGAAGATGCCTCCTGGGTGGCCGAACAGTGGACTGCAGTCCTTGGCAGCACCGTAACAAGCCTCGACGCCGACTTTTTCGCCTATGGCGGCGGCTCCCTGTCCGCTGCCCAGCTGGTCTCCGCCCTCAGGGTCCGGTACCCGACCATCACGGTCGCCGACATTTATGCCACACCCAGGATCGGTGCTCTGATTGATGCGGCCCGCCAGACCCTTCCCGACGGAGTGGCCACCGGGCCGGCGCCGTCCCGGACTGTACGCCCCACCGCGTTTAAGTCCCAGGTCTTCCAGACGCTGATGGGCATTCCCTTGCACATCCTGGTGGGGATGCGCTGGCTGACCTACCTCATGGCGGCTAACAACGTGCTGGCCGCATTGGCCGGCTTCAGCGCTGCCCCCACAGTTTCCTGGTGGTGGGTGGCCGCCTCCTGGCTCGTCTTCGTCTCCCCGGCCGGCCGTATGCTGATTTCCGTGGCCGCGGCCCGGATGCTGCTCCGGAAGGTGGGGCCGGGAACGTACCCGCGCTCCGGACGGGTGCACGTGCGCCTCTGGCTGGCCGAACAGATCCAGGACCTCGCCGGGGCCATCAGCCTCGCCAGCGCACCATGGGTGCCGTACTACGCCCGGGCGTTGGGCGCCAAGATCGGCAACAACGTCCAACTGCACTCACTGCCGCCTGTCACCGGGATGCTTTCCCTCGGCAGCGGCTCCAACGTCGAGCCTGAAGTGGATCTTTCCGGTTGGTGGATCGACGGGGACATCGTCCACATCGGGGCCGTCCATATCGGGGCAGGAGCCAGCGTCGGGGCGCGCAGCACGCTGATGCCCGGCGCTTCCATCGGCGCCGGAGCCCAGGTGGAGCCCGGCTCGGCCGTCCTCGGCAAAGTAAAGGCCGGCCACCACGTGGCCGGCTCCCCCGCCGAGCGCCGGGGCAAGGCCAAGCACTCGCTGCCGGACACTCCTGCCGAACATCGGCTGATTGGCCGGCTCTGGTTCGCCGGATTCGCCATGGCTTCAGCCGTGCTGGCCCTGATCCCTTACGTCTCCGCCGCCGCCGCGGCACTGGTGGTCTTTGCCTTTATCCAAGGCAGCGAATCGCTCTCCGCAGCCGTCCCGCAACTCCTGCAGGCCCTCGCACCCGCGGCCCTCGTGTGGTTCGTCGTCAACCTCCTGCTGATTTTGGTCACCACCCGGATGCTCGGCACCGGCCTGGCGGAGGGCTACTACCGCGTCCGCAGCCGGATCGGCTGGCAGGTCTGGGCCACGGAACGTGTGCTGGACCTGGCCCGCGACCTGCTCTTCCCCGTTTATGCCAGTCTCTTCACTCCGGTCTGGCTGCGCCTGCTGGGCGCCAAGATCGGCAAGAACGTCGAAGCCTCCACGGTCCTGCTCATCCCCAAGATGACCACCGTGGGCGAGGGCGCCTTCCTGGCCGACGACACCATGGTGGCCTCCTACGAGCTCGACGGCGGGTGGCTGCGGATTGCGCCCGCGAAGATCGGCAAGCGCTCCTTCCTGGGCAACTCGGGCATGACCGCTGCCGGCAGGAATGTCCCCAAGAACTCACTCGTCGCCGTCCTGTCGGCCACACCGGCCAAAGCCAAGTCCGGGACCTCCTGGTTGGGCAGCCCGCCTGTGCGGCTCCGGCGCACCGCCATCGCCTCGGACGACACCCGCACGTACCAGCCGCCGCTGCGGCTCAAGTTTGCCCGCTGCCTCTGGGAACTGGGCCGCTTCATCCCCGTGGTGGTAACGGTGGCGATCGCCGCCGGCGTGATGCTTGCTTTTGACTGGCTGGCCGCCGCCTACAACTACGGGATTGCCGCAGCCCTGGGCGGCGTCGTGATGCTGCTGGCGGGCGCGGTTGCCGCCGGCAGCGCCGTCGTCGCCAAGTGGGTCCTCGTGGGCCGGATCCGTGCCGGCGAGCACCCGCTCTGGAGCTCCTTCATTTGGCGCAACGAGGTGGTCGATACGTTTATCGAAATGGTCAGCGCCCCCTGGTTCGCGCGGGCAGCCACCGGGACCCCGGCCCTGGTCTGGTGGCTCCGGGCGCTCGGCGCCCGGATCGGCCGCGGCACGTGGTGCGAAAGCTACTGGCTTCCCGAAGCGGACCTGGTCACCCTCGGGCGGAACTCCACCGTCAACCGTGGCTGTGTGGTCCAAACCCACCTGTTCCATGACCGGGTCATGAGCCTGGACACTGTTACCCTCGAAGACGGAGCAACCATGGGCCCCCACGGCGTCATCCTGCCGCAGGCGAGCATCGGCAGCGGTGGAACTGTAGGACCGGCCTCGCTGGTGATGCGGGGCGAATCCGTTCCCGCCGCGACCTATTGGATGGGCAACCCGGTGAGCCCCTGGAGCGGTCCCGCAGCGTCCGCTCCCAAACCACGCTAGCCCCGCAGTACCAGCTGTCCTGCCGCCCTACGCTGATCGGAAAGACCGTCTTATGAGTTCCCCCGCACCGAGCCCCACGGCCGCCAGTAACGGCCCTGCACGCACCTCGGAGCACGGCGCATCTTCGCCCGACCCCTATATGCCCGGCCATGGCACAAACGCGTACAAGGTCAGCCGCTACGAACTGGACCTTGACTACAAGCTCAGCAGTAACCGCCTGAACGGGCGCGCGGTCCTGACCGCCGTCACCCAGTACGCGACGGCGGCCCTCGTACTGGACCTGATCGGGCTCCGGGCCACGAAGATCCAGCTCAGCGGGCGCCGGGTAAAAAAGTTCAGCCAGCGCGCCGGGCAGTTGGTCATTGTGCCCGAGGCCGCGCTGCCCGCGGGCGAGGAATTTACCCTCGACATCCGCTACGAAGGCAACCCCGGTCCCCGGCGCGGGTTCTGGGGCGAGGTGGGCTGGGAGGAACTCACCGACGGCGTCCTTGTGGCCGGCCAGCCGAACGGCGCCGCCTCCTGGTTCCCGTGCAACGACCACCCCGGTGACAAGGCCAGCTACCGGATCAGTGTGACCACCGACGCCAATTACCGGGCCGTGTGTAACGGCACCCTGATCTCCCACACCAGCAGGGCCAGCCGCGAGACCTGGGTCTACGAACAGGCCGAGCCCATGGCCACCTACCTGGCCACGGTCCAGATCGGCCGCTATGAGTTCCTCGCCCTGACTCCCTTCCCCGTGGACGGGCAGGTTCCGCAGTTCGCCGCCGTCCCGGCGCTGCTGGTCGACACGGCCCGCGAAGGCCTGGCCAGGCAGCCTGAGATGATGCGCACCTTTGCCAGCTGTTTCGGCCCCTACCCTTTCCCGGAATACTCCGTGGTGGTGACCGAAGACGAGCTGGAAATACCGCTTGAAGCGCAGACGCTCTCCATTCTGGGCCGGAACCACCTGACGCAGGAGTGGGAATCCCAGCGGCTCATCGCCCACGAGCTCGCGCACCAGTGGTTCGGGAACTCCCTCACTGCCGCATCATGGTCGGACATCTGGCTCCACGAGGGCTTCGCCTGCTATGCGGAGTGGATCTGGTCGGAGGAGGCGGGCGTCCTCCCTGTCGCGGACCGGGCCGCCGCAGCCTGGCGGAAACTGGCCGCCGGCAGCCAGGACATTATCGTGGGCGACCCCGGGCCCGAGCTAATGTTTGATGACCGCGTCTACAAGCGGGGAGCCTTGGCCCTGCATGCCCTGCGGGTCCGGTGCGGCGACCTGGCATTCTTTGCGTTGCTGCACGACTGGACAGATGCCCACCGTCACGGTTCAGTTTCCACGGCGGCCTTTATTCTCGCCGCGGACCGGGCAACCGGACTGGACACCGAGGCGCTGCTGCACCCGTGGCTGCTCGAGGCCGCCCTTCCGCCGCTGCCGGTGCGCTGACCAGCAAGTGCGGTGACGGGCAAGTGCGCTGACAACAACGTCGCTAGCTGCCGGTGCGCGAAACCGCGACGGCGGCGCGAAAGTTGAGCGGGAGGCCCGCCTCGCCGGCGGCCAGGTCCCGGATTTCCGGGCGCGACAAAACGTCGAGCGTGTCCGGCGCCGTGGCGAGACCGTCGCCCGTCATCTTGAGCCAGGCTTCCTTACGCGCCCAGAGCCTTGCCCGCTCCTGCAGCAGCAAAGGCCCGGCCAGCCCGGTTAGGGCCGCGCGCTCCGCGGTGGTGAGCGCCACGCCGTCGAACCCCTCAAAGGCCATGCCGGACGGGTCCCCCAGGTCCAGGCCCATCGTGACTCCGGCCGGTGGATCCACCACGGCGCCCAACAGGATCCACCCGGAACTCCGGGACAGGCTCAGCGCGAGCGGCACCGGCTCTCCCCTGAGCGTATAACCCGGCCTGCCGTGCGATAGCTCGGGGCCGGAGCCGCACCGGGGGCAGCTGAAGTGAGTGGTGAGGTCCGACGCCGGGACGTCCAGCAGTTCTGCTGCGAACCTTCGCAGGGCACGCCGGCCAGCGACAAAAACGGCCCGCGGGCCGGGTGCCAGGGCAGCTGCTCGGGCCAGCTCGGCGGGCCCCAGCACTACTGACTGGTGGCCCGCCGTCGGGTCCTGCCCTTCGGATACGCCGGGAGGGCAGGAACGCAGGACCGGCACTGGCGCCACCGGCCCCGCCCCCACCAGCCCTGCCATCCGGATCCGCGTTTAGCGCTGGACGGCGCCGAAGCGCTCTGCAGCCAGGGCAACCGCGCTTTCGCGCGCAGCCGAGGCCTCATCGGCCGTCAGCGTCCGGTCCGTTGCCCGGAAACGCAGGCCGAAGGCGAGCGATTTCTTGCCTTCTTCAATACCCTTGCCGGCGTAGACGTCGAACAGCGCCACGTCCTCCAGCAGCTCGCCGGCGCCTTCGCGGAGCGCTTCGAGGACCTGGTCCGCGGGAATCTCCTGCGGCACCACCAGGGCAACGTCCTGGGTGGCCACCGGGAACGTGGAGATGTGGCGGGCCACAATCACATCCGCAGCTGCCTCGAACAGGGCATCCGCGTTGAACTCCAGCGCCACCGAACGGGCAGGCATGTCGTGCGCGGCCAGGAGCTTCGGGTGCAGCTCGCCGGCGTAACCCACTACTTCGCCGGTCCGCAGCGAGAGCTGCGCGGCACGGCCCGGGTGGAACGCCTGGTGCGCACCCTGGCTGACCACAACCTCCACACCCAGGACATCCCCGGCGAGCCGGGCAATGTCAAGCGCGTCTGACCAGTCCCACAAGCGCGGCGTGTGGCCGGCGGCAGCGGGTGAATCGTGGCCCGTGAGGACAGCGGCGACGTGCAGCGGCTGGTCCGGAACGCCGTCGTACAGTGCATCCAGTACCTCGTCGGAAGGCTTGACGCCCAGCGGCGGGATGGACTGAGTACCCACGGTCTCGCCCGGCAGGAAAACGAGGCCCGACTCGAAGAGCGCCAGGTCGCGGAACCCGCGGGAGTAGTTCCGCTTGGCCACCTCGATCAGCCCGGGGAGGATGGACGTGCGCAGGAAGCCGTGTTCCTCGCTGATCGGGTTCGCCAGCTTGACCGCGCTCCGGGCCGCCCCCTGCTCGGCGACGCCGAACGTGTCGTTGGCCGCCTTGGAGACGAACGGGTAGGCCAGGACTTCGGTCAGACCGGCGTCGGCCAGTGACTGGATGAGCCGACGGCGCTGCTGCTGCACGCGGGTCAGGCCACGTCCCGGAGGGGCCACCGGAAGGGTGGCGGGGATGTTGTCGTAGCCCACCAGCCTTGCGATTTCCTCGGTGAGGTCTTCCTTGGTTTCCAGGTCGTTGCGCCAGCTGGGGGCGGTAACGGTCCAGCCGCCGTCGTTCTTTTCCACCACGGCGCCGAGGTCCACCAGCGAAGTGGTGATCTGTTCCTCGGTGAAATCGATGCCGATCCGCTGGGAAGCGAAGGCTGCCGGCAGCGCGATGGTCACGGCGTCCGGCGCGGTCCCGACGTCGGTCCCCGCCTGGTCGGCAACCCCGCCGGCGAGGTCCACCAGGAGGTCAACAACACGCTGGGCAGCGATGTCCGCCACGTGCCAGTCGACGCCGCGCTCGAAGCGCTTGGACGCCTCGGACGGCAGCTTGTGCCGGCGGCGGGAACGGCCAATGGACACCTCGTCGAAGTGCGCAGCTTCCACCAGGACGTTCGACGTCGAATCGCTCACCTCGGTGGCTGCACCGCCCATCACGCCGGCAATGCCGATCGCGCCGGAACCGTCGGTGATGAGGAGGTCCTCGATATCGAGCGCGCGCTCCTTGTCGTCCAGGGTGGTGATCTTCTCCCCCGCCACGGCGCGGCGGACCACGATGTCGCCGGACAGCTTGTCCAGGTCATAGCAGTGCGTGGGCTGGCCAAGCTCGAGCATCACGTAGTTGGAGATGTCCACGGGCAGGGAGATGGAGCGGATCCCGGCAAGCCGGAGCCTTGAGGTCATCCACGGGGGCGTCGGTTTGGTGGCGTCGACGCCGCGGACGGTGCGGGCCACGAAACGGTCGCAGCCGGGCTTGCCATAGATGGGAGCGTCGTCGTTGAGCTTCACGCCGTAGCCCCCGGAAAGCTCCGCCGGAGCCTGGACCTTGGTAGCGGGGTCCGTGAATCCCGTGCCGGTGGCGTGGGCGTATTCACGGGCCACACCACGGATGGAGAACGCGTAGCCGCGGTCCGGGGTCACGTTGATCTCGGCTGCCTGGTCATAAAGGCCGAGCAGTTCCATGGCGTCCGTGCCGATTTCCGGATCAAGCCCGATGCGGGACAGGACCAGGATGCCGTCGTGGTCCTCGCCGATGCCAAGCTCACGCACGGAGGCGATCATGCCGGCGGACAGGTGGCCGTAGGTCTTCCGCGCGGAGATGTGGAAGTCGCCGGGCAGGACCGCGCCGGGCAGCGTGACTACTACCTTGTCGCCCTCCACAAAGTTGTGGGCGCCGCAGATGATCCCCTGCACCCCGGACGGGTCGATGCTGTCGCCGGTCAGGGTCTGTTCCTGGCCTTCGGGGACAACCCGGACCTGGCACCAGTTGATGGTTTTGCCGTTGGTCTGGGGTTCCTTGACGATGCTCAGGACCTGGCCCACCACAACCGGACCCTGCAAGGCGTCCGTGGGACGGTGGACGTCCTCTTCTTCAAAACCGACCTTGACCAGTTCGGCCATCACGTCTTCGGCCGTTGCTCCGGCCGGTACTGCTGCGAATTCACGCAGCCAGGAAAGTGGGATACGCACTGTTAGATCTCCATCCCGAAGTGCTCGCTGAAACGTACGTCGCCTTCGATCATGTCGCGCATGTCGCCGACGTCATTGCGGAACATGAGCGCGCGCTCGATACCCATGCCAAATGCGAAACCGGAGTAGATATCCGGGTCGATGCCCGCGGCGCGGAGGACGTTGGGGTTGATCATGCCGCAGCCGCCCCATTCGATCCAGCGCGGGCCGCCCTTGGCGCCCGGGTGCCAGATGTCGAGTTCCGCGGAGGGTTCGGTGAAGGGGAAATAGTTCGGGCGCAGCCGGACGGACGCTTCGTCGCCGAACAACTGCCGGGTGAAGTGCTCCAGGGTGCCCAGGAGGTCGGCCATGCTCAAGTTCTTGTCGATGGCCAGGCCCTCGAACTGGTGGAAGACCGGGGTGTGCGTCGCGTCCAGTTCATCGGTGCGGAACACCTTGCCGGGGCAGAGGACGTAGATGGGCAACTCGCGTTCCAGCATGGACCGGACCTGCACCGGGGAGGTGTGCGTACGCATCACCAGGTGGGCCTCCGGCGGCTCCACGAAAAACGTGTCCTGCATTTCGCGGGCGGGGTGGTCCGGCTTGAAGTTCAGGGCGTCGAAGTTGAACCATTCGGATTCCACCTCGGGGCCTTCGGCGATTTCCCAGCCCATGCCCACAAAGATGTCCGCCACGCGGTCCTGCAGCGTGGAGAGCGGGTGACGCGCTCCTGCCCGACGACGGCGGGGTGCGGCAGTGACGTCCACCGTCTCTTCCAGCAGGATCCGGGCGTCGTTTTGTGCTTCCAGCTCGGCGGTGCGGTCCGCGAGCGCCTTGTTGACCCGGCCCCGTGAGGAACCCATGAGTTTGCCGGCTACGGCTTTCTGGTCTTTCGGCAGTCCGCCGATCTCCCGGTTGGCCAGGCTGAGCGGTGACTTCTCACCGGTGTGCGCCAGCCTCACCGCCTTGAGTTCGTCAAGGGTGCCTGCGCCGGCAATGGCGGCGATGGCCTGGTCTACAGCGGCAGTGATGGCGGCTTCATCCGTAGGGTTCGGGATGGCGGCGCCCGGCAAAGTTTCAGTCATCTACTGTTCTTAGCTACGAGTCGGGGCTGCCGGTGAGGGGTGCAGCCGCGCGCGGTTACCCGGCAGCGCATCCGTCACTGGCAGGTCATTCCGTGAATCCATGCTTGCTGAATGCACTCGATGACCAGGTCAGGGCACACCGGTCAAAAACTGGCGGCCACTATCCTCCAGTCTAAGTGAAGGCTCCGGTTACCATGGCCTTATGACACAAGGGCAGGGCCCGTCAGCCGCGCAGCTGTTGACGCCGGGGCAGCGCGTACGACAGCTCGCCAACCTGGCCAACGGCACTACCCTGCTGGGCCTGGCCGTTGCCGCGGCTGCGGGAACCGCCGTCAGCAAAGGCCCCCGCGGGCTGGTCATGGCGTCCGGCTACCGGTGGCGCATTCCGTATGCGGGGGCCTTCACCCTGGGCAACGTGGTCATCTACCGGATCCGGGCTGAAGAACTGACGTCCAATCCGGCGCTCCTGGGGCATGAGGAAAAGCACTGCAGCCAGTACGCCTACTGCCTGGGGTTGCCCTTCCTTCCGCTGTATTTCCTGGCCGCCGGCTGGTCGCAGCTCCGGACGGGCAATCCGGCGTCGGCGAATTTCTTCGAACGGCAGGCCGGCCTGGCAGCCGGCGGTTATGTTGACATCCGGACACCAAAGCCGGCGCCCCATGGCGCCGTCGGAATCGAGGTCTGACAATGACGGGCGAACCCAACACCACGACAAGCAACAGGACTATTATCGTGACCGGAACGGGGACGGCGGAGGCGCCACCTGACTTACTGACGATTTCTGTGGGCGTCGAGTGTCGGCGGGACAGCGTGGGCGCCGCCTATGCGGATGCAGGAACAGCGTCCGCAGCTGTATCCGGTGCGCTCCGCCGGCACGGCCTGGCTGACACGGACATCCGGACCTCCGGACTGAACGTCCGGCCGGAGTTCGTCTGGCGCGACAGCGGGGGCCAGCAGGTGACCGGGTACGTGACCTCCAGCATGCTCACCGTGCGCCTGCGGCAGGTCAGCGCGGCATCCGCCGTTATTGCCGCCGCAGTAGACGCCGGCGGCGATGACGTGCGCCTGAACGGACTGGAACTTGGCTTCTCGGATGAGTCAGCCGTCGCCGCCCTCGCCCGGGACGCTGCATGGCAGGATGCCTCAGTCAAAGCCGAACAGTTTGCATCCCTGGCGTCCGCGCGGCTTGGCGCGGTGATGTCCGTTGCCGAGCACCCGGATGCGCCCGGGCCGGTTCCGGTGGCCCGGATCCAGCGCGCCGCCGCCAGCGAAGCCATCAGCGTGGAGGCGGGCCACGCGGGCATTAACGCCAGCGTCACCGTGGTGTGGGAATTGTTGGACTGACGGTTTCCCGGGGGCCGACGCAAGCGGAAGCCACCGGCCGAAGCCACGGGGCGGAGCCCCCGGCGGGCAGTGAGTCCGGCGGGCGGTGAGTCCGGCGCGACCAGCCTGACGTGAGCCCTGCCGCCGGTGAGCCCGGCGCGCGGACTTCCGCGGCGCCCGGTCCTTGACTTAAGTTCGAACATATATTCGAATGGAAGGCATGAGATGGGATGAACAAGCGCTGATGCCCCGGCCCGCCGATGACCTCGGAAGTGGCCCATCACCTGCCCTGCTTCCCCTTGCCGGGTTGGTCCGTTCTGTGACCACCCCCGAATTCGCCGGCATCACCTTTCATGAGGTCACCGCCAAATCGGTGCTCAATAAGGTGGTGGCCGGGTCGCGGATGCCGTTTGAGTGGACCGTGAACCCGTACCGCGGCTGCAGCCATGCCTGTGTTTACTGTTTTGCGCGCAAGAGCCACACGTATCTCGACTTTGACGCCGGACTGGATTTCGACAGCCAGGTGGTGGTCAAGGTCAATGCGGCCGAGGTCCTCCGGAAGGAGCTGGCCAAACCGTCCTGGGGCCGTCACCAGGTGGCGCTTGGCACCAACACGGACCCCTACCAGCGGGCCGAGGGCCGCTACCAGCTGATGCCGGGAATCATCACGGCGCTGGCTGACTCAGGTACGCCGTTGTCCATCCTTACCAAGGGGACGCTGCTCGCCCGGGACATGCCGCTCCTGAAGCGTGCTGCCGCCCAGGTGCCGGTAGGGGTGGGCATTTCCCTGGCCATGACGGATGAGGCACTCTCGGAAGCCGTGGAACCAGGCACGCCAGGGCCTCGGGCGCGGCTGAAGCTGGTCTCCCGCTTACGCGATGCCGGGCTCCCCTGCGGTGTTATGGCGATGCCTATCCTGCCGTGGCTGTCCGACAGTGACGAAGCCCTTGATTCCCTGTTCGCTTCGTTGGCCGCGGCCGGTGCCACGGGCGTCACCGCCGGCGCCCTCTACCTGAAGCCGGGAACACGCGAGTGGTTCATGCAGTGGATTGCCAAGAACCATCCGGAACTGGCTGGCCGCTACCGGCGCCTCTATGACACAGGGTCCTACGCGTCGAAGGAATACCGCACCTGGCTCGCCGCAAAGGTGCGCTATTTCAAGCACCGGCATGGCTTCACCAGCGGCCACGGCTTCAGCCACCGCGATCTGGCAGACGATCCCCGAGGCGAGGAAGCCCAGTATCCGGAAGGAATCCTGCCTGTCCCCGGGACAACAGGCGCTGACTTTCGGAACGCCGACGAAGCAACAGCGCTCCGTCAACCTACCCTGTTCTGACGTCAGGATTTCAACGCGCGTGCGTGTCTGGCTGCTGCGCGCTGAGTGAGTGCAGGAGGGCTTCGACAATGGGGAAATCGGCCGGGATCCAGGGCAGGTCCAGCACTTCCCGGTGGTCCGTCAGCGCGACCCAGCGTAATGCGTCGTGGTCCTCGAGGGGTTGCGGCTCGCCCTGGATAATTTCGGCCAGCCAGACCCGCATGCTTGCCCGGTCGTTCAGCCGCCATCCGGTGGCCGCCGCTGCCGGGAGCTCGAGCCCCAGCCGGACACGCACGCCGAGCTCCTCACTCAGTTCCCGGTGCAATGCGGCCTCGCATTCCTCACCGGCGTCCACTTTCCCGCCGGGAAATTCCCAGAGCCCAGCGAACTGCTCGGGAGCAGTCCGCCTGGCCACCAGTATGCGGGCAGGGTTCGCCAACGAGTCCACTATTGCTCCGCCAACTACCTGTATCAGTCCACTCACCGCCCCAGTCTATGAGGGAGAATGGTTTGCGGACCCTCCCCCAGCATCCCCTTTGAAAAGCAGGCCCATGAGTAGCGTCGTCCAAACCTCCACCGCATCCAAGGCGAAGTCTCCACACGTTGGCGCAGCGATTTTCGCACTGGCAATGGGCGGCGTCGGAATCGGTGTCACGGAGTTCACCATGATGGGCCTGCTGAAAGAGGTGGAACAAGGACTCGGCATCAGCACCCCGGAGGCCGGACACCTCATTTCCGCCTACGCCCTCGGAGTTGTGGTGGGCGCGCCGCTGCTCGCCGCAGTCGGTGCCAAACTGCCACGCAAATACCTCGCACTGGGCCTCATGTTGTTCTTCACGCTGGCCAACCTGACGTCCTATGTTGCTCCCGATTACGGGAGCATGCTGGTTTCCCGGTTTGCGGCCGGGCTGCCGCACGGCGCATTCTTCGGGGTCGCGGCTGTGATCGCCGCCTCTCTGGTTTCCCCCACGCGTCGGGGTTGGGCCATCTCCATGGTGATGGCGGGCCTCTCCGTTTCGAACGTTATCGGCGTGCCCGCGGCCACCTGGGTGGGCCAGACCTTCGGCTGGCGGCTGCTGTTCCTCCTCGTAGGAGGCATTGGCTTGCTGACACTGGTGCTGCTGTGGCGCTATGTCCCATACCAGGCCCCCCATCCTGACGCGAGCATCCGCCGCGAACTCGGTGCGCTCAAGCGGCTCCAGGTGTGGCTGGCCATCCTGATCGGCATCGTGGGTTTTGGTGGCTTCTTCGCGACCTACACCTACATTGCGCACACCATGACCCTGGTGGCCGGTATTCCGGGATCGCTGTTGCCCATTGTGGTGGCACTCTACGGACTGGGCATGGTGGCCGGAACAGTCGTCGGCGGCAGGCTGGCCGACAAGTCAGTGATGGGGACGCTGTACTGGGTCCTGCCCGGGATCGCCGTCGCACTGGTGGTTTACGCGGTGGCTGTGCACTGGCCCTGGTCAGCCCTGGTGATGGTCTTTGTGGTTGGAGCGTCCGGCTCCATGCTGATCCCGGCCCTGCAGACGCGTTTGTTGGATGCGTCGCCGGACGCCCCCTCCCTGGCTTCTTCGCTCAACCACGCCGCGCTCAACGTTGCCAATGCCCTGGGCGCCTTCCTGGGCGGCCTAGTGATCGCCTGGGGCTGGGGCTTCGTGGCACCCGCGCTCGTGGGCGCCGTGTTGGCAGTCCTGGGCTTTGGCATCGCGGTGACCAGCGGCGTCCTGGAACGCAAAAAGCCGCTGGCCGCCTGATTCTGGGAACGGGCGGGCAGCGGCTTCACCGAAGCATTCGGTGCGCTGAGGAAGGAACGTCAGGCCTGCGGGTCCTGAGCCCCGGCCTCCGCGGCTATCTGGCCTGCACCGGGAACCTGACCGGCGCCTGAGACCCCGTCCGTGCGACTGTCCTCGCGGTGCAGATCCGGTTCGAGGTAGATCACCCGGGCCATCGGAACGGCGGTGCGGATTCGGGACTCCGCACCATCAATCGCGGCGGCGATGTCCCGGCCGGTTTCTGCGGCACCCACGGAGATCTTGGCGGCCACCAGCAGCTCCTCCGGTCCGAGGTGAAGGGTCTTGAGGTGGATGATCCGGTTGTGTCCCCCGGCCTCGATGGCCTCACTGATGCGGGCCACGTCATCCCGGGTGGCGGACTCGCCCAGCAGCAAGGACTTGGTTTCGATAGCCAGCACCACAGCGATGGCCACGAGCAGCAGGCCGATCATGCCGGTACCCGCGGCGTCCCAGATCCCGTTGCCGGTGACGAGGGTCATGCTCACACCCACGAGCGCGAACACAAGGCCAAGAAGCGCCCCGAGGTCTTCCAGCAGGATGACCGGCAGTTCCGGCTGCTTGGCCGTGCGCACAAAGCTCACCCAGCCCTGCTTGCCGCGGACGTGGTTGGATTCGATGATGGCCGTCCTGAACGAGAAAGACTCAGCAACAATGGCGCCGATCAGCACCGCCAAAGGAACCCACCAGAAGTCCCCTTCGATGGCGTGCGGGTGCTGCAGCTTCTCCCACGCTTCGAACAGTGCAAAAAGCCCACCCACGCTGAAGAGCACGATCGAGACGATAAAGGCGTAAATGTAGCGTTCACGGCCATACCCGAACGGGTGCTTCGGGCTGGCTGCCTTTCTGGCGCGCTTGCCGCCGATCAGGAGCAGCAGTTGATTGCCGGAGTCGGCAATCGAGTGGATGGCTTCGGCCAGCATCGACGAGGAAGCCGTCAGAAAAAAGGCCACGAATTTCAGGACGGCGATGGTCAGGTTTGCGGCTAGGGCCGCGACGATCGCCTTGGCACCGCCATTTGCAGCCACGGAGGCTTCTCCTCTTCACAGGTTTCAAGAACAAGCAGGGATATTCGCGGCGCCGCAGTCGGCTCCGCCCACGAATACCGTACCTTTTCGGGTGCAGAAGACGCACTTCTGACATCCACTAAGCCTGCTGACATCGGAGGGGCCGTATGTTAGCTTGAACACTAATCGGGACGTTTAGTCCCGACGAATATGAAGGAGGAGACATGGGTTTTCTTGCTTGGATTATTCTCGGCCTCATCGTAGGGGCCATCGTGAAAGCCGTTATGCCGGGCAAAGTCGGCGGCGGCTGGGTGACGAGTCTCGTGCTCGGCGTTGTCGGCGCGATTGTAGGCGGCTGGATTGGCAGCCTCCTGTTCGGCAAGGGTGACCTTGCCTTCTTTGATCTGGGTACCTGGATCCTGGCCATCGTAGGCGGCCTGGTAGTTGCCGGCGTCTACGGCGCCATCACAGGACGCAGCAAGAGCACACGGGCGCCCTGATACCCCTACCTCACCTGATTCATACAGCAAGGGCCCCGGAGAACTTCCGGGGCCCTGCCTTTTAAGTCACGTGTTCAGTCACGCTTTCTGGGACCTGGCACTCGCGTAGAGGCACACCGTTGCCGCCGTGCCGAGGTTCAAGCTTTCGGCTGCGCCGTATACGGGCACGGCCACCCGGTGATCGGCCAAGGCCAGTTCATCTTCGGCGAGCCCCTGCGCTTCGTTTCCGAACAGCCACGCTGTGGGACCCTCCAGGGCGAACAGCGATTCGACGCCAGGGCCTGCGATCCGGCGGGCGGCGTTTTCGTCCTGGAGCGTATCCAGGTTGACGTCACCGTCACCGTCGGCGGCCAGTATGCCAATTCCCCGCGCACGGCAGGCGGCTGCCACTTCCGCGATATCGGCACCCAGGACCACGGGCAGATGGAACAGGGAACCGGCGGTGGAACGGACGGCCTTGGGGTTATAGATGTCAACGCTGGACGAGGTCAGGATGACGGCGTCCGCCCCGGCCGCGTCAGCAGCCCGGAGTACAGTGCCGGCGTTGCCCGGGTCCCGGACCTGACACAGCACTGCAAGCAGCCGAGGGCCGGCGTCGAGGACCTGCTCAAGGCTCACGTCCAGGAAACCGCAGACCGCGAGAATGCCCTGCGGGGTAACCGTGTCCGCCATCGCGGCCAGCACTTCGTCGGTAGTGAGGTATGCGTCAATGCCCTCCGCGAGAGCCTCCAGGTCCGGGTGCCGGTCGAGGCAGGCCTCGCTCGCGTACACCTCATAGACGGCGCCGGGCTCGCCCGCTGCAATCCTTTTCTGGTGCAGAGTGAGGGCCTCACGGACAGCTTGGGGACCCTCCGCCAGAAACTCGCTGCGCTTTGAACGGGCCGGGCGCCCGGCAAGCTGTGCCACCTTCCTCACCCGATCAGCTCGGGGGTTGGAGAGTGGAAAGTCTTGCGGGCGCCCGGTTTCGTTCATACAAGAACCTTAGTGGCTTCAGCCACCAGTCCTCGAACTGGCGTGGGTGCTACTTGGCAGCCACGTCAGCGGCAGGCTTTGCAGCCTTGGCCTTGGGTGCCTTGGGGGCTGCGGCTTCGACGGCCGGAGCGGACGTGTCGGCAGGCAGGGAATCCTTGGCGATCTTCACCAGCGCGGCGAATGCGTTCGCATCCGAAACGGCCAGCTCAGCAAGCATACGGCGGTCAACCTCGACCTCAGCGGCCTTCAGGCCCTGGATCAGACGGTTGTAAGTCAGGCCGTTGGCGCGGGATGCAGCATTGATGCGCTGGATCCACAGGCGGCGGAAGTCGCCCTTCTTCTTCTTGCGGTCGCCGTAGCTGTACACAAACGAGTGCAGCAGCTGCTCTTTAGCCTTGCGGTACAGGCGTGAACGCTGTCCACGGTAGCCCTTTGCGCGTTCAAGGATAACCCGGCGCTTCTTGTGGGCGTTGACCGCCCTCTTCACACGTGCCACGTGCGTACTCCTTCGAAAATTCTGATCCCAAGCATCTACTGCCGGAACAACCGGCTGGCCTGAGAAGCCTTTTTGGTAGTTGACTGCTGCCAGGTGGCATCAGTCAGAGAACTTGGAACTTAGATGCCGAGCATCTTCCGGATGACCTTAGCGTCACCCTTGAAGACAATCTTGTCGCCGGCGAGGCGACGAGTCAGCCTGGAGGACTTGTGCTCAAGGTAGTGGCGGCGGTTGGCCTGCTGGCGGCGCAGCTTGCCGCTGCCGGTCAGCTTGAAGCGCTTCTTAGCACCACTGTGGGTCTTCATCTTCGGCATGGGAACCGATCTCCTTACGTGTCCACAGACATTGTCTGCAGTTCTTTCGAGCCGCCGCCCCTGCAGGCGGCATGCTGGTTGCGTACTGCAGGAGGATAACCTCCCGCAGCTTTGAACTAGGTAGTCTTCTTGCCAGCCGGCTTCGGAGCTGCCTTGGGGGCAGGCCTTGCAGCAGGCTTCGGCGCTGCCGGCCGGGCGATCGGCTTAGGCATTGGCACCGGCGGCCTCGGAGCTGCCGGAGCCGCAGCTTCGGCGGGCTTGGCAGCGACAGGAGCCTTGACGGGTGCCGGGGCTGCCTTGGGAGCCTCACGCTTGGGAGCAGCGGCCCTCGGGGCAGCCTGCTTGGGCGCCTCCTGGACGGCGGCTTCCTTCACGGGTGCTGCCTTGGCGGCGGTTTCCTTTGCAGGAGCTTCCTTCGCGGCGGCTTCCTTGACGGGAGCTTCCTTCGCTGGCGCTTCCTTGACAGGGGCCTCGGCTTCCGGAGCGGCTTCAGCAGGCGCCTCAGGAGCTTCAGACTGTGCCGCCGGAGCTTCGGTTTCCGGCTCCGTGGTGATGGCGAAACCTTCCGGAAGAAGGTCAGCCAGCGACTGCGTGAGCGGCGCCTGGTCGTCGCCGGACACGTCGATGCGGCCGCCACCCGTAGCTTTCGCTTCGTTCTGCGCCTTGGCCTCTGCACGCTGCGATGCGCGGCGTGCCTCGGCCTTGGCTTCGGCCTTGTTCTTCAGCGGGCCCACGACCATGACCATGTTGCGGCCATCGATACGGGGGCTGGACTCCACAACGCCCACTTCGGCGACATCGTCAGCGAAGCGCTGGAGCAGGCGGATGCCCATCTCCGGACGCTGCTGCTCACGGCCGCGGAACTGGATCATGGCCTTGACCTTGTCACCGGCACCGAGGAAGCGCAGTGCATGGCCGCGCTTGGTCTCGTAGTCGTGGGTGTCAATCTTGAGGCGGAAGCGGATTTCCTTCAGAACAGTGTTGGTCTGGTTCTTCCGTGCTTCACGTGCCTTGACGGCGGCCTCGTACTTGTACTTGCCGAAGTCCATCAGCTTGCACACCGGAGGCTTGGCCTGCGGTGCAACTTCAACGAGATCAAGATCGGACTCGGCAGCCAAACGCAGGGCATCGTCAATACGGACGATTCCTACCTGTTCACCTGCAGGACCGACCAACCGCACCTCGGGGACGCGGATACGCTCATTGATTCTTGGCTCGCTAATGTTAAAGCTCCTGTGATTGATGTGGTATTCACCGGCAAATAGAGAAGGCCCCCAATTGCCGGAGCAATCGAAGGCCTCGATGATCGGATGCACCGACCTCAGCAGAGGCAGTGCGCACTTCCCCAGGCTCAATGCCGGATGGAACTGTCCGACCGGTACCCGGCAACCTTGCTTCCTCAGGAATTACTTCCGGCGGGGAAAACGGCTGACGCGGGTGGGAGAGTACTCCGCTTGCAAACTGCATGTCATTCTACAGAACAAATCCCGCCTAACGCAGCTAAGCGTTGGTGGGACCTTCCACAGCGAAATAACGACATCCAGTCGGTCTGTGACAAGCTTACCAGTATGAGCACCCCAGACAGTAATTCACACGTTTTCGAGGCCCCGGCCGCCAAGGCTGACGTGACCCAGCAAATCCGCGATATCTCGGAGGTGCCGGCCATCGAGGTCATCACCACCGCCGCCGTGCACCTGATGAGCGCGGCAGCGGTCAAGCTGGGCCTCGCCGCCGAGGACAATGCAGAGGAACTCAAGGACCTGGACGAGGCCCGCAAGCTCATCACCGCCCTTGCCGGACTCGTGACCTCAGCGGCCCCCGAAATCGGATCCCAGCACGCCGGCCCGTTGCGCGATGGCCTGCGTTCCCTGCAGCTCGCGTTCCGCGAGGAGTCCATCATCCCGGATGCCCCGGGCAAGGGCCCGGGCGAGAAGTACACCGGCGCCGTCAACTAGAACCAGCCAGCAAACTTCACAAAGTACGACGACGGCGGCGGACGGTCCACACGGACCGTCCGCCGCCGTCGTGTTTCACCTAAGTTTTTGTCCAGATAACGGGACTTCCGCACCTGGAAAGGCGGAATATCTGGACAAAAAACTCTGGAGGCCGGCGTCAGACGGCGGCGCTCCGGCGTCGGTGGGCCTGGAGCAGCAGTCCCACCAGGCAGAGCAGAACGCCGGCCACGCCCACGGAGACAAAGCCGCCGGATGGTCCCATCCCGTCGATGAAAATCCCGGCAAGGGGCGCCCCGAGCGCCACACCGGCAGTCAGCGCAGAGCCGTACCAGCCCATCGCCTCGCCGCGGCGGTCCTCCGCCACCAGGTCTGCCACATGTTCGGAGGCGGCCGACAGGACAGGGGCGCACAACAGGCCCGGAAGGATCGAGACGAAGGCCAGCGTCCAGGTGTCCTGGGCGAAGCCCATCGGGATAGTCAGGGCCGCCATCCCCAGCAGCAGGAGGATCGGCGAAACTGGACGGTGCATGGCCCCGTAGACCAGTCCGCCGGCCACCGATGCGGCGCACCAAAAGAGGAACACAATGCCGAGTTCGCCCTGGTGCCCGCCTGTTTCCAGGGCAGCAACAATGCCAACGTCCGTGCCGCTGAGCACCATGCCGGTTCCAGCCGCCACGGCGAATACGGCCGCTACAGTGGCCGTGAGCCAGGCGAAGTTGTGGGCCACCTTGCCGCGCAGCCCCGCCGACCCTCTGCGGATGCGTTCTGCCCCGGCCGGGACGAGGTCTGCCGCTGCTTCCTGGAGGTGTGCTGGTGCGGCGGAAACCACAGCCACTTCCGCGGCGTGGCGCTGGTCTGCCTGGCACTCCTCAGTCTGCGTGGCACTTCGGGTGGGCGGGTTGAACCACATCAGGAACAATCCGGCCAGTGACGTGGAAACGCCCACCACGGTGAGTCCCAGAGCGGTGAAGCCGCTGGTGGCCACAACGGCTCCGGCGGCAGGCCCGATCATAAACACCATCTCCGTGGCGATCGAGTCCAGCGCAAAAGCGGTCCGCCGCTGATCGCCGTCCGCGAGGACGCCCAGGGACTGGCGGATCACACTGAAGATCGGCAACGTCAGCAGGCCGCCGACGAACACCAGCGGAAGCAGCCACTGGTAGGACACGTGCGGCACCATGGACCAGATGAGGGCCTCTGACACCACTGACGGAATCAGCGCCCGGCGCAGGCCAACAGTGTCCACGCGCCTGCCGCGCCATGGTGCGCCAACGGCAATGCCGATGGTCATAACAGCCGCTGCGGCGCCGGCTGCTGCGTACCCCTGGTCCAGGGTCAGGACGATATGCAGGGTCAGCAGCAGGCCTGCCGCGGAGTGGGGGATGCGGGCGATCATGCCGACCAGCAGCAGCCGCCGGATGGGCCGGTGGGCCAGCAGCTCCCGGTAAAGAGCGAAGTTCACGGAAAATCCTTTGGGTCTGCCCGCGGCAGTCCGGGATCTCCGCGCCAACCGTCAGCTATTGTGCCGCGCGCCGCAACTTGATTTCGATCGAGTCAACACGCTCTCCAAACAATACATTCCGGGACCATGCCTGCTGGAGGCCGGACACCAGGTCCTGTACTGCCAAAGCGTCCAACCCATCCTCAAGGTGGAGCAGCACCTGAAGTTCCGGCCCGGCACCGCCCCCGGTGAGCGTGGCACCGGTACCGGTGAGGACGGCGACGCCGGAACCCGGGAGGAGGGCAAGCTTGCGCACCGCAGGGAAGGCGGCCGTTGCCTCAGCCATCTCGGCTGCCAACGCCGCGTCTGTGTAGGAAGGGATCCACTCCCGTTGTTGGGCCAGCGCCCAGACGGCGGGCCGCCGGACCACGAACGTGACCTCCGAGCCCGGATCGAGCACCAGCAGCTCGGCCCCCTCGGCCACGGCTGAGAGGGCAGCCCTGGCGGCGTATACCGCCACCGGCCGGGCTTCGGGGTGCCAGGCAGCCAAGGCATTCGCCGAGCTGAACGCCGGCATGGCCGTCCGGCCGTCGGCGGCCTTCAGGGTGACCAGCGCCATGTCCGCCTGTTTGTCCGACGTCAGGCCGTCGACGCCGGCCGCTTCCTCGCCGAGCTGGGCGATGATCGGGATAAAGACTCGGGCGGTGGCCAGCGAGGCCACCACAGCCGCTTCGTCGCCGTTGCCGTCAACCAGAGCCGCGACGGCGGCGAGGTAGCCTGCGTCGGCCGTGCCGTCGTCGTCCTCGAAGTTATGGATCCTGCCTTCGTCCCCGGCGAGGCTCCGGCCTTCCCACGGCCGGCCGGCCGAGTCAGTACGGCCGCCCGCGCCCGCCAAAGCCGCCGCAATGTGTCCGGGCAGATGGCGCGGCGGCGGCGATTCCGCTGCCGGATCGGCGTTGTGCGTGCTGTCCACGGAACCGCCTAGCGGCGGCCGGCGACGTCGAGGGCTTCGGGGAGCGTGAAGGCACCGGCGTACAGCGCCTTGCCCACGATCGCGCCTTCCACGCCCAGCGGCACCAGGGAGCGCAGCACTTTCAAGTCGTCCAGGCTGGAGATGCCGCCGGAGGCGACCACCGGTTTGCCGGTCTTCTCCACCATCTGGCGCAGGAGTTCAACGTTGGGACCCTGCAGTGTGCCGTCTTTCGTAACGTCAGTGACAACGTACCGGGAGCACCCGGCTTCTTCGAGCCGGCCCAGGACCTCCCAGAGGTCGCCGCCTTCTTTGGTCCAGCCGCGGCCTGCCAGCGTGGTTCCGCGGACGTCGAGGCCGACGGCGATCCTGTCGCCAAAGCGGTCGATGGCACTGCGGGTCCACTCGGGGTTTTCCAGCGCCGCTGTGCCGAGGTTGACGCGGGCAACGCCGAGGGCCAGCGCCGCTTCGAGGGATTCGTCGTCCCTGAGTCCGCCGGACAGCTCCACCTTGATGTCAAGCCGGCCCACCAATTCACGGAGCAGCCCGGCGTTCGAGCCCCGGCCGAACGCGGCGTCGAGGTCCACCAGGTGTACCCATTCGGCGCCCTGCTCCTGCCAGTTGAGGGCTGCCTCCAGCGGTGTGCCGTAGTTCGTCTCGCTGCCGGCTTCGCCTTGGACCAGCCGCACGGCCTGTCCGTTTACGACGTCGACGGCGGGCAGCAGTTCAAGAACCGGCAGATCGGTTGCGGTGGTCATCTCAAATCCTTTTGGGTGTTGGGTTGCTCGTGGAAGCGGAACTGGGGGTTGCGTGGGCTAGGTTCCAGGAAGCGTCAGCAGGTACGCGGCCAGCAGCGCCATGCCGGCCAGGACGTAGAAGCCCACCTGGGTCCAGAGCGGTTTGTGCTGCTGCCTGAAGGACAGTGCGCCGCCCACCAATAGGCCGGCCAGGCCCATCAGGACAATCGACCACATCTAGGCGGCGTCCGTGGCAGCTGGCTTGCGAAGGCCGTCCACCCAGTTGCGCAGCAGCCGTGCACCGGCGTCGCCGGATTTTTCCGGGTGGAACTGGGTAGCGCAGAGCGGTCCGTTCTCCACTGCGGCAATAAAGCGCGCGCCATGCTCTGACCAGGTCACCAGGGGCGCAGTCATCCGCGGCTGGATCACGTCGAAGTTCCAGTCCTGGACACCATAGGAGTGAACGAAGTAGAAGCGCTGGTCCGCGACGCCGGCGAAGAGTTTGGATCCTTCCGGAACGTCAACCGTGTTCCAGCCCATGTGTGGCACCACCTCAGCGGGAAGGAGTTCCACCTTGCCCGGCCACTCCCCCATGCCTTCAGCTTCTGTCCCGTGCTCCACCCCGGCCTCGAACAGAACCTGCAGGCCCACGCAGATTGCCAGGACCGGCCTGCCCCCGGCCACGCGCCGGCCGATCAGCCGGATGCCGTCCACGGCCTTGAGCTCGCGCATTACAGTCTCGAACGCGCCGACGCCGGGTACCACCAGGCCGTCGGCATTAAGCACGTCCTCCGGCTTGGAGCTGAGGATGACCTCGGCTCCTGCCCGCTCCAGGGCGCGCACGGCGGACCGGACGTTTCCCGAACCGTAATCCAGGACAGTGACCGTCGGCTTGCCTTCGGGCGACACAGGCTTCTTGCCGGTTGCCGGATCGATGACGGCGCCGTCCCGGAGAATTTGGCCGCTCACAGGGCACCCTTGGTGGAGGGGATTCCCTCCACGCGGGGATCGGGCTCTACCGCAGCACGCAGGGCGCGGGCGAAGGCCTTGAACTGCGCTTCCACAATGTGGTGCGGGTCGCGGCCCGCGATGACGTTCATGTGGAGGCAGATGCCGGCGTGAAGCGTGATGGCCTCAAAGACGTGGCGGGTCAATGACCCCGTGAAGTGGCCGCCGATCAAGTGGTACTCCTGCCCGGCAGGCTCTCCGCCGTGCACCAGGTAGGGGCGGCCGGAGACGTCGACGACGGCCTGCGCCAGGGCTTCGTCGAGGGGCACGGTGGCCTCGCCGAACCTGCGGATCCCGGCCTTGTTTCCCAAGGCTGTGCGCAGAACTTCACCGAACGTGATGGCGACGTCCTCCACGGTGTGGTGGACGTCAATGTGGGTGTCACCGGTGGCTTTGACCGTCATGTCAATGAGCGAGTGCTTGCAGAGCGCCGTCAGCATGTGGTCGTAGAACGGGACAGACGTGTCGATGTCCGAAACGCCCGTGCCGTCGAGGTTAATCTCCACGAGCACTGACGATTCACTGGTGGCACGCTCCATGCGTGCGGTCCGGGGCGCGGCAGCGTTCGATCCGGTGAAGCTCATGGTCATATGTCCTTTAGGCGAAGTCAGTGATGCGAAAGCGAAGGAGATGTGCCGGCGCGCGGCGGCGCCAATACTTCAAGTTTAGGCGGGCATCCTGGCCTGGCTGGCCAGGATGCGTTCCAGCGACGTCAGGAAGGCTGTGGTCTCCGTCTCAGTTCCCGCCGTGACACGCAGGTGGCCGGGGATGCCGACGTCGCGGATCAGCACGCCGTCGTCCAGCAGCCGCTGCCAGACGTCATGCGGGCTGTCGAGGCCGCCGAAGAAGACATAGTTCGAATCGGAGGCGGCAGGTTTGAGTCCCATTCGCGTGAGTTCCGAGACGATGCGGTCGCGCTGCTCCTTGATGTCCTCGACGTCGGCCATCAGCGCAGTGCGGTGCTGCAGGGCGGCGAGGGCTGTTGCCTGGGTGATGGCCGAAAGGTGGTACGGCAGCCGGACCAGGCGCAGTGCGTCCGTGACTTCAGGAGCGGCGGCCATGTAGCCCAGACGGGCGCCCGCGAGGGCGAACGCCTTGCTCATGGTGCGGGACACAATGAGGCGCTCCCGGCCGGGCAGCAACGTAAGGGCGCTCGGCGTTCCGTCGTGGGCGAACTCGTGGTAGGCCTCGTCAACGATGACGATGGTATGGCTGGCCTCGCCGGCCTCGTACACGGCCTCCACGACGTCCAGGCCCAGCCCAGTGCCGGTGGGATTGTTCGGCGAGCAGAGGAAAACGATGTTGGGCTGAAGCTCTTTGACCTGCAACGCGGCCGACTCGGCACTGAGCCCGTAATCGTCGGCCCGCTGCCCGACGATGTACCCGGTGTCCGTGCCGCTGGCCAGGAGCGGATACATGGAGTACGTGGGCGGGAATCCCAGGGCCGTCCGCCCGGGTCCGCCGAAGGCCTGGAGAATCTGCTGGAGGACCTCGTTGGACCCGTTGGCCGCCCAGATGTTGGTGGCATCCAGACCGTGGCCGAGATATTCGGCCAGCGCTTCCCGGAGTTCGGTGAACTCACGGTCCGGGTAGCGGTTGAGGCCCGCCGCGGCTTCCGTCACGGCCACGCTGATCGCGGCCCGGACGTCCGCCGGGACGCCATGGGTGTTTTCGTTGACGTTCAGCAGGATAGGTACATCCAACTGCGGGGCACCGTACGGGGTCAGTCCGCGGAGGTTGGTCCGGAGGGGAAGTCTGTTCAGACGCTCTAGCTGGTCATTCACCTGAACAGTTTAGGTCCGAAGCAGACGGCCGGAAAATGTGACGGCCTGCGGCGGCACACGCCCGAGCCCGCAGGCTCTTTACCTGGTGGGGACGAAGAGTTGCTGTCCGGGGACAACGCCGCCGGCGGAAAGGTTGTTCAACTGGGCAATATCCGCGATGACATCACGGGGATCACGCTCGGGCGCAACGGTACTGGCGATGGCCCAGAGTGACTGGCCGGCCTGCACCGTGACCGAGACTGTTGGCGTTAGCGACAGGTCGGCGGCAGAATCGGCGGCCTTTGCCGGGGCGTTGAGGAAACCTGCCAGGGAAAGCAGGATTGCGGCAAGAATCACCAGCGGGATGCCGATGAGGACAATCCGGCCCCTGCGGGTCAGGCGCAGCGGCGGCAACGGTTCCCTGCGCTGCCTTGGCGCCGAACCCGACGTCGAAACGGGTGCGGACCACTGCCGCGAGGTGAGGTCCTGCACGGAAATGAACTGCGGACGCGAGTCCTGCGAAGCAGATAAAGCTGACATGAAATGAGCCCTCCTGGACCATACTGTGCTGCCCGGCGCGCCCTCCGCGTCCACTTGCCGGTACCGGCCTGAGCCGTCCATAGATTCGAATATTCGAATCCGCAAGCAACGAGTAGAACACATGTTCGAACTTTGCTTCTTCATTTTTAGCACTTATCAACGAATATTGTCGAGACTCGCTAGAACAAATGTTTGAAAAAGCCCTGTGGCTGGCCTACGTTTGGATGAAAGAACAACCACCTCTGTAGTTCATCAGCAGGGTCTGACAATCAACTCCGACACCAGCCCCGGGGCGTTCCAGGCACCAGCGGCCGGAGCGGAGCCGGGCAACCGAAAGGCATTGGCGAACATGGCAGCACCAGCCGCCGAGGGCAAGGCGACACCGCAGCGCCGCCAACCCCCACGGACTCCCAAGGGGCTCACCGCCCGCCAAAAGAAGATCCTTGAAACCATCCAGCGCTCGGTGAATGACAACGGCTATCCGCCGTCGATGCGTGAAATCGGTGACACCGTGGGCCTGGCGAGTTTGTCGAGCGTGACCCACCAGCTCTCGCAACTGGAGAAGCTGGGATACCTTCGCCGGGACCCCAAGCGTCCGCGCGCCATGGAAGTCCTGATGCCGTTGACGCTTGACGGCGGGTCCCCTAAGGCGAACGGGACAACCAAGCCCTCAGTCCTGCACGGCATCGGCGGGACGGTCACCGAACTTCCCTCTGCCATGGACACCGCGATGGTGCCGTTGGTGGGCCGGATCGCGGCCGGCGGGCCCATCTTTGCTGACCAGGTGGTGGAAGATGTGATGCCCCTGCCCCGGCAGCTCGTGGGCCAGGGTGAGCTCTTTATGCTGCGCGTGGCCGGCGACTCCATGGTGGATGCTGCCATCTGCGACGGCGACTGGGTAGTGGTCCGACGGCAGGCAGACGCCTCCAACGGCGATATTGTCGCGGCCCTGCTGGACGACGAAGCCACCGTCAAGACCTTCCGCCAGCGCGATGGCCACACGTGGCTGTTGCCGCAGAACACCCAGTACGAGCCCATCCTGGGCGATCACGCCACAATCATGGGCAAGGTCGTCTCGGTCCTGCGGTCGCTATAGGACCTGCGCGCAGTCAGGCGCCCTTTCCGGCCAGCCTTTCCAGGGCGGCGAACGCGGTCTTGCGGTCCGTGGTGGGCCAGAACGGCGGCAGAGCGGCGCGGAGGAATCCGGCGTAGCGCTCGGTGGCCAGCCGGGAATCAAGCACCGCCACCACACCTTTATCTCCGGTGGAACGGATCAGCCTTCCCGCGCCCTGGGCCAGGCGGATGGCCGCGTGGGTCGCCGATACCGCCATAAAGCCGTTTCCGCCGGCCTGCGCAACGGCGCGGGACCGTGCGGTCATCAGCGGGTCATCCGGCCGCGGGAACGGGATGCGGTCGATCACCACCAGCCTGCATGATCCACCCGGAACATCAACGCCTTGCCACAGGGACATGGTGCCGAACAGGCAGGTATCGGGCTCGTCCGCGAACTGCTTCACCAGGGCCGTCATGGTGGAGTCGCCCTGGCAGAGAATGCTGAGGCCAAGCCGGGGACGCATCGCTTCAGCGGCCTCCTCGGCGGCTCGGCGCGACGAAAACAGACACAGGGCGCCGCCGCCGGACGCGCGGATCAGCGCCTCAAGTTCATCGAGGGCCTCCGGCGACGCCCCGCGGCCCGGCTTGGGGAGGTGCCCTGCGACGTAGAGGATCCCTTGTTTGGGATAGTCGAAGGGCGATCCGACATCGATCCCGCTCCAGCTGGGCGCGCCCTCCCCCACCAGTCCCAAGCCGCCGGCGGTCGGTTCAAAGGCTGAGCCGATGGCCAGGGTTGCCGAGGTCAGCACAACCGTGTGGCCGGCGAACAGCCCTTCGCGGAGCTTGCCGGCAACGCTAAGCGGCGCGATGTTGACCAGGACCGGCGCAGAGTCGTCGGGCTGCGCATAGCCCTGTTGCGGATCGAAGGAACTTGCGCGGGAAAACCACACAACCTCGCGGTTTTCACGGGCCACGATCAGCCGCTCGCACAGCTCGAGGATCAGCATCAGGCGTGAGCGCGCGAGCTGCCGCCCGCCGTCGGCCGTTTGGCTGCCGTCCCCCTTGGAATCGGACAGCGCGGCGCGGCAGGCCTCACGCAATTGGTCCACACAATCCAGCTGTTCGTCGTTGAGGCCATTCGGGAGCAGCCCGTTGGGCACGCCGGCCAAGGCGAGTTCCAGGTTGGCGGCAGCTGCGTTGAGGGCATCCACAGTGATGGCCGTGTGTTTCCGAGCGCCCGACGCCGCAGCGTGGACCATTGCCACGGAGAGTTGCCCCGATACCGCACCGGTGACCCGGTCCTGCAGTTCGTGGGCCTCGTCCACCACCACAACGTCGTATTCGGGAAGCACTGCCAGGCCTTCAAAGGCGCTGACAGCGAGCATGGCATGGTTGGTGACCACAACGTCGGCCTCGGCGGCGTCGTGGCGAGCCAGTTCGCTGAAGCATTCGGCTGCCATGGGGCATTTTTGGGCCCCCAGGCATTCCATGGACGTCACCGAAACTTGCCGCCAGGCCCGGTCAGTAACGCCGGGCAGGAGTTCGTCACGGTCGCCCGTGGTGGTCTTCTCCGCCCACTCGCGCAGGCGCACCACTTCCTTGCCCAGCTGGGACGAGGGCCCGCCCAATGCGGCGGCGAAATGCGGGACGCTGGTGTCTTCGCCGAGGGAGAACAGCTGGCCCTCGGCGGGTTCCTCGGAGGGGAACCCGCCTTCGAGCTTGTGCTGGCAGACATAGTTGGAGCGACCCTTGACCAGGGCCACCTTGACCGGGCGGTCCAGGGCAGGGGTGATGGTCTTCAGCAGCCGGGGAAGGTCGCGGCCCACAATCTGGGTCTGCAGCGCAAGCGTGGCCGTTGACACCAAGGTGGGTTTGTTGCTCACCAGCGAGTGCGCAATGAGCGGAATGAGGTAGGCCAGCGACTTTCCGGTCCCCGTTCCGGCCTGAACCAAGAGGTGGTCGCCGGTTTCGATGGCCTTGGCCACCTGCCTGGCCATCTCGTGCTGCCCACTGCGGCTTTGACCGCCCATGCCGGCCACGGCGCGGTCGAGCAATTCGATCACGAACTGCTCGCCGGCCGTACCTTTGACTTCCCCTGCCGCAACCTCAGTCATGGTTGATGAAGGGTTCCAGTTCAGCCGCAAGGCCCTCACGCACCATCACCAAAACACGGGTACCGTGCTCGCCGTGATCCAGGCTCAGGATCTCGGCATCGGTCTCGTGCAGTTTGCTGATCAGGTCACCGCGGTCGTAGGGAATAAGGAGCTCCAGCTTCACGCCGGGCCGCGGAATCCCCTCACTGATGGCATGCAGCAGTTCGGGGATCCCCTGGCCTGTGCGTGCCGAGACCACTACGTGGCGCGGCTCGCGCTGCTTGAGGCGCTCCACCACAAAAGGATCCGCGGCATCGGCCTTGTTCAGGACAATGATTTCGGGCACCTTGCGGGCATCCACTTCGCTGAAGACCTTGCGGACAGCGGCAATCTGGCCCTCGGGGTCCGGGTGGGACACGTCCACCACGTGCAGGATCAGATCCGCGTCAGCCACTTCCTCCAACGTGGAGCGGAAGGCCTCCACCAGCTGGGTGGGCAGTGAACGGACAAAACCCACGGTGTCCGCCAGGGTGTAGCCGAGGCCATCGGAGGTCTCTGCCTTTCGCACGGTGGGATCCAGGGTGGCGAAGAGTGCGTTCTCCACCAGCACGCCGGCGTCGGTCAGCCTGTTCAGCAGCGATGACTTCCCGGCGTTGGTGTACCCGGCAATCGCAACCGAAGGCACTGAATTACGACGGCGGTTGGCCCGCTTGGTCTCCCGCGCCGGCTTCATTGCAGCGATCTCGCGCCGCAGCTTGGCCATGCGGGTCCGGATCCGGCGACGGTCCAGTTCGATTTTTGTTTCACCCGGTCCGCGCGAACCCATGCCGGCGCCAGCGCCGCCCACCTGGCCACCGGCCTGGCGGGACATCGATTCACCCCAGCCACGCAGTCGTGGCAGGAGGTATTCGAGCTGCGCCAGTTCCACCTGGGCCTTGCCTTCACGGCTCTTGGCGTGCTGGGCAAAGATGTCCAGGATCAGGGCCGTGCGGTCAATGACTTTGACCTTGACAATGTCCTCGAGGCTACGCCTCTGGGACGGTGCCAGTTCGGCATCCACCACAACGGTGTCAGCCCCGGTGGCCATCACGATTTCCTTGAGCTCGAGGGCCTTTCCGGAACCCAGGAACGTGCCCGGGTCCGGTTTGGCACGGCGCTGCACCATCCCGTCCAGGACTTCCGAGCCTGCTGTTTCGGCGAGGGCGGCGAGCTCACGCAGGGAATTCTCCGCGTCCGCCAAGGTGCCTTCGGACCATAGCCCAGCCAGGACCACACGTTCGAGCCGCAGTTGCCGGTATTCGACCTCGGTGACATCTTCGAGTTCGGTGGACAGCCCGGCCACGCGCTTCAGCGCCCGGCGTTCCTCCCGGTCCTGCTGGTCGCCGTCGTAGCTGGTGTGTTCGTCGTCCAAGCGGGAGATCGCCTGGGCCCTGCCGAACACGCTCTTGTCACCGTCTGCGGCGGTGACGTTCCTGGCCGGTACGTCCTTGGCGAGAATCCGGTCGATGACAGCTTGGATCTCCTCGGGACTCATGTCCTGGGCTGCTGGATCTGAACCGGTGTTGGGCTGGCTGGTCATGGTCTCCTTTGAAGTTTCGGCATTTTCAGAATAGTGCCGATCGTTGTTCAGTGGTGAAGTATTCGCGCTGGGCTGACGGCTTGCAGTCATCCGGGCCTCCTGGTCTGCTGCGCGCCGGTCGGGACCGGGCCGCGCAGGGAGTCTTCGCATCCGGGGATGCGTGGAGTGGTGGAAGCGCGGGCAAAACAGCAAGGACCGGCGGCGGCAGATCGCTCGAGTATTGCCCGGCGGCATACCAGATACGGAAGACCTGGCATGTGGCGCACTTGCGGAAGGTTAATACCTGCATCGCTGCGGGGCACGGCTTCGGAACAGGCGGCGTCCGGGAGGGACACCGGCCGTGCCGGCTACTCGAAGATCAAGAACATGGGTTCAAGATTAGCAGAAGCGGTGCCCGCGGTTTCGCATTGTCCACCCCGGCCAACTAATCTGGCCAGTTATGGAGTCCGCACACTATTTCAGCGCATCGCCCGCCGGGCCGTTCACCCGCAAGCCGCTCACCGTGGAACTGGCCGGCGAGACACGCACGCTGCAGACGTCCGGCGGCATCTTCAGCCCCGACGGCATCGACAAGGGGACGGCGGTGCTCCTGGCCGAGGTCCCGGCCCCGGACCCCACAGGCAACCTCCTTGACATCGGCTGCGGCTGGGGGCCCATTGCCCTGACCCTCGCATTGCGGGCGCCACACGCCAAGGTCTACGCCGTGGACGTCAATGAACGCTGCATCACGCTGACCAACGAGAATGCGTCCCTGCTGGGCCTGGGCAACGTGCTGGCCAGCACTCCGGAGGCGGTGGACCCGGACCTGCGCTTTGACACGATCTGGTCCAATCCGCCCATCCGGATCGGCAAGGATGAACTCCACAGCCTCCTGAAGCTGTGGCTGCCCCGGCTGGCGCCGGGCGGCTCCGCGTGGCTGGTGGTCCAAAAAAACCTGGGCTCGGATTCGCTTCAGCGCTGGCTCGCGACGGAACTGGATGCATCCTTCGCCGTGAGCCGGGAGTCCACGTCCAAGTCCTTCCGCATCCTTCGGGTCAGGAAAGCGTCCCAGTAGCCACAATTACGGCGGGCCCGCTGAGCTCGACGTGCTCGTGCCCGCCCGCCCCGGCGAAGAACTTGACCCCGACCACGCCGCCCGGCACGTTGACCTGCCAGGAGTCCGGCGCTTCCGCCCCGGCCCAGTGCCGGATGGCCACTGCGGCGGCGCACGCGCCTGTTCCACAGGACTGGGTCTCGCCCACACCCCGCTCATGGACGCGCATGGTGATGGTGCCGATCCCCTTGTGGACCAGCGGTTCGGCAGGCACGACGAATTCAACGTTGGTTCCATTGGCCGGCACCGGATCGACCTTCGGAGCAGTGTAGAGCCTGGTGGCTTCCAATTCGGACAGTTCAGCCAGTGCCACCACGGTGTGCGGGTTGCCCATGCTCACTGACAGGGCCGGGCGGGGCACTTCCAGGCCGTCTGCGGTTACCAGCGAGTCCATGGCTTTCGCGGTCGCGTCGCCGGGGAAAATGAATTCCCACGCGCCCATGTCCACCGCATAGCTGTCCCCTGTCCGGACCACGGTCTTGACGCCGCCGCGCGTCCCGATGGTGAGCGCGCCGCCGTCGGGCAGGTCAACCAAGCCCTCGGCACGCAGGAAGTGCACAAATACGCGGACCCCGTTGCCGCACATTTCCGAGAGCGACCCGTCGCCGTTGCGGTAGTCCATGAACCATTCGGCCTCGGGGCTGCTCAGCAGCAGCTCGCGACCTTCGGAGAGGTACCGGGAGGGGACGGCCCGGATCAGTCCGTCGCCGCCGATCCCGCGGTGACGGTCGCAGAGCGCGGCTACCTGGCCGGCGTCGATGGTGTGGACGCCGTCTGGGTCGGCGACCAGCACAAAGTCGTTGCCGGTGCCGTGTCCCTTGGAGAAGCGGAGTCCGCCCAAGGTGTGGAAGACGGGCTCTGTGGTCTCTGCGGGAGTTGCGTCCATGGTCCTAGATTACCGGCTGAGAGCCACGGCCTGGGCCGCAAGGTCCGGCGCCTGCCAGTCCAGCCAAGTGATGCGGGGATCGGCGCGGAACCACGTGAGCTGGCGCCTGGCGAACTGCCGCGTGGCCACAATGGTGTCCTCGGCAGCCTCGCCAACTGTTGAACCGCCGTCGAGCACTTTCAGGAACTGGGCATAGCCGAGGGCCCTCGGCGCAGTTTTGCCGCCGCGGAGACCGGCCGTGTCCAGCTGGCGCACTTCCCCCAACAGCCCCTGGTCCACCATGTTGTGGACCCGCAGTGCCAGCCGTTCACGGAGGACGTCGCGGTCCACGGCCAGGCCGATCTGGACGGCAGGCTGGAAATACTCCCGCTGGGGCATAAAGGAACTGAAGGGCCGGCCGGTGAGCTCATGGACTTCGAGCGCCCTGATGATCCGGCGCGCATCGGAGACACGGCCCGCTGACACCGGATCCACCTCCCGGAGCCGTGCCAGGAGGGCATCCTGGCCAGCTTCATCGAGCTCAGCCTCGAGCCGCTGCCGGAGGACAGGATCCGTGCCCGGGAATTCGAGGACGTCGAGGGCGGCCCGCACGTAGAGACCCGAACCGCCCGCCAGAATGGCTCGCTTGCCGCGCGCGTGGATATCGCTGACAATGCTCCGGGCCTGCTGCTGGAAGTCTGAAACGCTGGCCTCCTCCGTGACGTCCAGGATGTCCAGAAGGTGGTGGGGAACACCCTTGCGCTCTGCCGGCGTGATCTTGGCGGTGCCTATGTCCATCCCGCGATAGAACTGCATGGCGTCGGCATTGATGACCTCGCCGTCCAGCTCCAGGGCAAGATTCACGGCTAGATCGGACTTACCTGACCCTGTGGGACCAACAACAGCAATAACCGGAGGCTGGACCACCGGTCAGCGGCTCCGTACCGGCAGCGTGGGCATCCCCAGCGAGACTCCGGTGCGGCCGGCGCCGCCTGCGGCAGCCGGCACGGGAGCGCCGCACGAATCTGCCTGGGACCTGTCCCAGGCGTCCCCCGCGCGGGAACGCCGCAGGCTGTAGTCCTGCAACGACGGGTCGGCCACGAGGTGGAAGGCTGCGGCCTCGGTGATGGTGACGGTGACCAGGTCCCCCGGACGCGGCACCTCTGCCCCCTCGGGAACGGAGAAGTGCACCAGTCGCTGGTCCTCGGACCGGCCGGACAGCCTGTGGGTTTCTTCGGACTTGCGCCCTGAGTGGGCGGTGACCATCACTTCTACCCGGCGGCCAAGCTGCGTGGCGTTTTCCTCGGCGGCGATCCTGTCCTGCAGTGCGGTCAGGCGTTCAAATCGCTCCTGGACCACGGCCTTAGGAAGCTGGTCCGGCAAGTCCGCCGCGGGAGTACCCGGACGCTTCGAGTACTGGAAGGTGAAAGCCGTCGCGAAGCGCGACTGCTCCACAACGTCAAGGGTGGCCTGGAAGTCTTCCTCGGTTTCGCCGGGGAAGCCGACAATGATGTCAGTGGAGATGGCGGCGTGCGGGATCTTCTCTCGGACCTTGTCCAGGATGCCCAAAAACTTGGTGGAACGGTAGGACCGTTTCATGTCCTTCAGGACTTTGTCGGACCCGGACTGCAGCGGCATGTGCAGCTGCGGCATCACGTTGGGGGTTTCGGCCATGGCGTCTATGACATCGTCGGTGAAGGCGGCGGGGTGGGGGCTGGTGAAGCGGACCCGTTCCAGGCCTTTAATTTCCCCACACGCGCGCAGGAGTTTGGAGAACGCCTGCCGGTCACCGAACTCCACACCGTAGGAGTTCACGTTCTGGCCCAGCAGGGTGACTTCGATGGCGCCGTCATCCACCAGGGCCTGGATTTCAGCCAGGATGTCGCCCGGGCGGCGGTCCTTTTCCTTCCCGCGCAGGGCCGGGACGATGCAGAACGTGCAGGTGTTGTTGCAGCCGACCGAGATGGAAACCCAGCCGGAATAGACCGAGTCACGCTTTGTGGGCAGTGTGGAGGGGAAGACGTCCAGGGATTCGAGGATCTCCAGTTGGGCTTCGTTGTTGTGCCGGGCCCGGTCCAACAGTGCCGGGAGGGCTCCGACGTTGTGGGTGCCGAAGACAGCATCCACCCAGGGAGCCTTTTTCAGGATGGTCTCGCGGTCCTTCTGGGCCAGGCAGCCTCCCACGGCGATCTGCATACCCGGGTTGGCGGCCTTGACGGGCGCTAACATGCCCAGGTTGCCGTAGAGCTTGTTGTCCGCGTTTTCCCGGACCGCGCAAGTGTTGAACACCACGACGTCGGCCTGTTCACCGCTGGCCGGTACGTAGCCCGCTTCCTCGAGCATGCCGGCCATCCGCTCCGAATCATGCACGTTCATCTGGCAGCCGAACGTGCGCACCTGATAGGTACGGGGCTGCTGGAGGGCTGGGTCGGCTGACGGGGCGGTACCGGATGCGGGGGAAGGAATGGTCAAACTCACCTGTTAAGGGTACCGGGTCGCTACGGTTGCGGGATCGCTCAGGTTGCCTTATCGGCGGGGGCACCGCTTCCCCGGGCCTACAGATCCGGCAGGGCATCCGGTGCGTCTGTTTGGGTCTCCGCATGTGCGTCGAGCACCTCGCCGACGATCCGGAACGCCTGCGACGGCTGATAGCCCTTGCGGGCAAGCATTGACGCCAGCCGCCGGGTGATCTTGTCCTGCTCGGCGCGGTCCGACAAATCCGTGCCTGCCCGGAGCTTGCGTTCCACCAGGAGCCGGGCCGACACTTCCTCGTCCGCGTCGGAAAGCTGTTCCAGTGCGGCGGCAGCGGTGTCCGCGTCAATTCCTTTGTCCGCCAGTTCGCGCCGGAGGGCCCCTTTGGCGAGCTTCCGAGACTGCGACCGGCTGCGCACCCACATGTCGGCGAACTCGGCGTCGTCAATGAGGCGGACCTCCTGGAAGCGGTCCAGGACGGCTTCCGCCAAATCCTCCGGAATGTTCCGCTCGGCCAGTTTCCTAGCCAGCTGGAGCCGGCTTTTGGCCGAACTGGTCAACTGCCGGAGCACGATGGCCCGCGCCACGGACGCTGGATCCGGTTCGGCGTCTGCGTTTGCGTCGGCGTCTCCGGTGAGGGCAGCATCCGGATCGGGTCCGTCCGGCCCGAAGCCGGGGCGTCCGCCCCGTCTCCGCTGCCGTCGCCCCGATCCGGCGTCCTGCCCGGCCGCACGCCATCCGGCGCTCTGCCCGACCGTCACGTCAGGGGCATCCCTAGAAGCCGTCAACAGCCTTCAGCTTCGGCGTGTCTTTGACATCGGCTTCGGCGGGCTTGACTACCCCGACACCAAGCTTCTCCTTGATCAGGCGCTCCAGTTCGGTCGCCAGCTCGGGGTTGTCGCGCAGGAACCGGCGGGAGTTCTCCATGCCTTGGCCGAGCTGGTCGCCGTCGTACGTGAACCACGAACCCGACTTTTTGATGATGCCGTGCTCCACGCCCATGTCGATGATGCCGCCCTCGCGGGAAATGCCCTGGCCATAGATGATGTCGAATTCGGCGATCTTGAAGGGCGGGGCCATCTTGTTCTTGACGATCTTGGCCTTGGTGCGGTTACCGACGGAGTCGGCACCTTCCTTGAGCGTCTGGATCCGACGGACGTCGATGCGGATGGACGCGTAGAACTTCAGGGCCTTACCGCCGGTGGTGGTCTCCGGGGAACCGAAGAACACGCCGATCTTTTCACGGAGCTGGTTGATGAAGATGGCGGTGGTTTTGGTCTGGCTCAGGCGGCCGGTGATCTTACGCAGCGCCTGGCTCATGAGGCGTGCCTGCAAACCCACGTGGCTGTCGCCCATGTCGCCCTCGATTTCCGCGCGCGGCACCAGGGCAGCAACGGAGTCGATGACGATGACGTCCAGCGAGCCGGAGCCGATCAGCATGTCCATGATTTCCAGGGCCTGCTCGCCTGTGTCCGGCTGCGAGACCAGTAGGGCGTCCGTATCCACGCCCAGCCTGGCGGCGTATTCGGGGTCGAGGGCGTGCTCGGCATCGATGAAGGCGGCAATGCCGCCCAGGCGCTGCGCGTTGGCAACAGCGTGCAGTGCCACGGTGGTCTTACCCGAAGATTCCGGGCCGTAGATCTCCACGACGCGGCCGCGGGGCAGGCCGCCAATTCCCAAGGCCACGTCCAACGCGATGGATCCGGTGGGGATGACCTCGATGGGGGCACGGACTTCATCGCCCAGCCGCATGACCGAGCCCTTGCCGAACTGCTTGTCAATTTGTGCCAGCGCTGCGTCGAGCGCCTTTTGACGATCCGGGGCTGCCGCCATGGTTCACACCTCTAATGCTTTCTCGCTTTGGAGTGGCCTCAGCGGCCATTTCTTGGTCATCTCTGACGCTAATGGCACCCGCTGACATTCTGGCCGGATGACATCGCCTATGTGGATAACCCACTACGAAAAGCATAGCTTTACCCGAACAGGTATTCGAACAGATCCGGCGGCGTGTCAGCGCAGAAAGGGCGCACGTGAGCCTGGGGAACGATGTCCGGTTGGTGGCGGCGTCAGTCGCGCAGGGGTTTGACGTCGCGTCCCAGGCGCCGCTCCGGCGGCACATCCTGGACATCGCAGATGGCCAGCCACACCTGCCGCGGGTTCATTCCGGCCGCGAGGGCCTGGTCGGCGGTTCGCCCGCCGGCCCCGGCCAGGACCAGGGTGCTGCTCAAGACCCGGGAGTAGCCAGCCCCGAATTCGTCGTCCATAAGCCGCCAATAGTCACTGATCCGCACCAATAGAGTCTCTCACGGTCCCGGACCCTAGAATTGTTGCTATGAGCAACACTGCCGACGGCCCTCCTGCGACAGGCCTTCCCGAAACCGGCCTTCCGGCAACGTCCCCTGCGGGGACAGGTACCGACAAGGACACCGTCGATGAGGCCCTGAACACCGTGGAACACCAAATCAGTCTCTTTTGGCGGCGCGCCCGGTCGGTGTCCCATCAGCTCTCGCGGCAGGTGCACCCGGACATGGAACCGGCAGCCTACGGCCTGCTTTCGGTCATCCGGCGCGAGGGACCCATCCGGTTGACAGACCTTGCCCTGAACATCGGAGTGGGCAAGCCATCCGTCAGCCGCCAGATCGCTTTCCTGGAAAGCATCGGGCTGGTGTTCAAGGAAGCTGACCCCCTGGACGGAAGGGCGCAGTCGATCCGCCTCACCGAAAAGGGCGAGGAAAAAATGCATCAGGTCCAGGATGCGCGCCGCCAGGATTTCCGTGAGCGGCTCGGTGAGTGGCCGGTCGGGGAACTGCAGACCCTCGCCGAATACATGGCAAAGCTCAACTCCCTCTTTGAACTCGACGGTTTCGCGAAGGACCCGTCCGCCGGCGACACGGCAAAATAGCCACCACACGCAACAAAGCCTCCGGCCCATGGCCGGAGGCTTTGCTGTACTTCCTGTCTGGCTCCTGCGGACGGCTTACCGTGCGCCGGAAAGCAGGCCCTTGGACAGTTCGTTGTTGAGTTCAGCGCTCAAATCGCGATCAAGGTCGCGGCCGTAGCGCTGTGAGAATTCCTGGGGAACGGTGTCCGGAACGGCAACGCCCTCGGCGACGGCGACACGGTCGCTGACTTCCCTGAGCATGCTGGACAGCGGCACGTCCAGGGCTGAGCAGATTGACGAGAGGAGCTCTGATGAAGCTTCCTTCTGGCCGCGCTCTACTTCGCTGAGGTAGCCCAAGGAAACACGGGCACTGTGCGAAACTTCACGGAGCGTGCGTCCCTGGCGCTGGCGTACATCGCGCAGGACATCACCGATTTCGTGACGAAGTACAACCATCTTGCGCTCCTTCTGTTCGCTCTTGGCCTGATCGGCGAGGCCCACATCCTTCCAGCGGACAACGCCGTTTATGGATACGGGCTGCTTTACCATCTGTATCGCCTTGCTCCCTCATGAGTTCGGTCCGCCGTGGAGCGAACCGTGGTGGTTTATTCATCCTAGGCGCCTCCGCTCTCCGGAAGCGACACAATGTAATAACTAATGGACACCGGGATTTGTTCCCGGCAACTTTACGCCCGGTAGCTTCAGGAAGATAGGGCCGCGATCAGGCTTTCCAGCGCAGCGCCACAAGCCTGTCCGCGGATCTCTGCGCGGTTCCCGGTGAAGGCGTATTCGACATATGACGCACCGTCCGCTGTGGCAACCCCGATGAACACCGTTCCCACCGCTTTCCCGTCGTGTTCCTCCGGGCCGGCTACTCCTGTGGTGGCAACGCCGATATCTGCATGCAGCGCAGTCCTGGCCCCGGCCGCCATGGCCGCTGCGACAGCACCGTCAACTGATCCGGCGGCGGCCAGCAGCTCTGCCGGAACGCCCAGGACGTCCACTTTGACGGAGTTCTGGTAGGCCACCACGCCGCCTTGGAGAATGCCTGAGGCTCCGGCTGTGTCGGCGAGAACGGCGCTGACCATTCCCGCAGTGAGCGACTCCGCGGTCGCTACGGTGCGGCCCATTTCCAAGGCATTTTTGACTGCCTGTTCCGCCAGGTGGTGAAGGTTGGTCACATCGGCTCCCTAGTTGCCAGTTGTAGTTTTTCCGGCCCGCTTGCCCTGTGACCGGATGCGCAGGGCTTCAATGACGTATTCGACGCCGGTCCATACCGTGATCAGTACGGCCACCATCATGACGGCGAAAGCCACCCAGACAAGCCACGGCGCCAGCGCGCCGAGCGGCAGGAGGTACAGGAAGATCGCGGCTGTCTGAACGACCGTCTTGAGCTTGCCTCCGCGCGAGGCCGGGATGACACCGTACCGGATGACAAAGAACCGAAGGGCGGTGATGCCCCATTCCCTGACGAGGATGACGATGGTGACCCACCACGGCAGTTCATTCAGGATGGAGAGCATCACCAGGGCTGAGCCGATGAGGAGCTTGTCGGCGATGGGGTCTGCAATTTTGCCGAAATTGGTGACGAGGCCGCGGCTCCTGGCGATGTCGCCGTCAAGCTTGTCGGTGTAGATGGCGACGGCGAACGCCACCACCGCGGCCCAGCGCCACGGCCCTGACTCGCTGTCCAGCCCGGGGGCGTCGGCGAGGAGGAACCAGACGAAGAACGGCACCAGGGCGATGCGCAGCATGGTCAGGATGTTGGGAAGATTCCAGATTCCTGGGCTGCTGGAGCCGGCGGCAGTTGCTTCGGTGCTAGTCACACTCCTAGGCTACCGTCCGGTGAGTGACCAAGCGTCTTCGGAACCGTCCTCGTCGTCGCCCGAGGTGCCGTCGGCGCCGTCGAAGTACTCAACCTTCTGGCTGCGCTGGTCCAGGTCCGCCTGCACGAGGTCCTCCGCATAACCGCCCTGGGCAATGTTCGCGTTGGCGTTGTCGCTGAGCGCTGCCGTCTGTGAATCAGCAACGGCCGGCGCGTCCTGGCCCTTCATGGCTGCCAGCACCGATGCGAGGTCGTCCGGCTTCACCAGGACGTCGCGTGCCTTGGACCCTTCGGAGGGGCCAACCACTCCCCTGGACTCCAGGAGGTCCATTAGCCGTCCGGCCTTGGCGAAGCCCACCCGGAGCTTGCGCTGGAGCATCGACGTCGAACCGAACTGTGTGGTGACAACCAGTTCGGTGGCCGAAAGCAACACTTCCAGGTCGTCCCCGATGTCGTCGTCGATCTGCTTCTTTGGCGCCTCGGGGGCGACATCGTGGCGGTAGTCGACCTTGAGCTGGCCCTTGACGTGTTCCACCACCTTGTGGATTTCAGACTCCGTGACCCAGGCGCCCTGGACACGCATGGCCTTGGAGGCACCCATCGGCAGGAACAGCGCATCGCCCTGGCCGATGAGTTTTTCGGCACCGGGCTGGTCAAGGACCACGCGGGAGTCCGTGACGGAGGACGTGGCGAAGGCCATCCGCGAAGGCACGTTGGCCTTGATCAGGCCGGTGACGACGTCCACGGAGGGCCGCTGGGTGGCCAGGACCAGGTGGATGCCGGCGGCACGGGCCAGCTGGGTGATGCGGACGATGGAGTCTTCGACGTCGCGCGGTGCCACCATCATCAGGTCGGCGAGCTCGTCAACAATCACCAGCAGGTACGGGTAGGGCCGGATGACGCGCTTGGAATCAACGGGCGGCTGGACCTTGCCGGCGCGGACTGCCTTGTTGAAGTCATCGATGTGCTTGAACCCATAGTTGGCGAGGTCGTCGTAACGGGCGTCCATCTCACGGACCACCCACTGCAGGGCCTCGGCAGCCTTCTTCGGGTTGGTAATGATGGGCGTGATGAGGTGCGGGACGCCTTCGTAGGCGGTCAGTTCCACACGCTTGGGGTCCACCATGACCATGCGGACCTCATCCGGGGTTGCCCGCATAAGGATCGACGTGATCATGGAGTTCACGAACGAGGACTTACCGGCGCCAGTGGCACCTGCGACGAGCAGGTGGGGCATTTTGGCGAGGTTCGCCACAACATAGCCGCCTTCGACGTCCTTGCCAACGCCCATCACCATCGGGTGGTCGGTCCGCCGCGCGTTCTGGCTGCGCAGCACGTCACCGAGGGAAACGGTCTCGCGGTCCGTGTTGGGGATCTCGATGCCGATGGCGGACTTGCCCGGGATGGGGCTGAGGATCCGGACATCGCTGGAAGCCACGGCGTAGGAGATGTTCTTGGACAGGGCGGTGACGCGCTCCACCTTGGTGCCCGGGGAGAGCTCGATCTCGTACCGGGTGACGGTGGGGCCGCGGCTGAAGCCGGTGACCTGTGCCTCCACGTTGAACTGGTTAAGGGTCTCGGTCAGCGAAGCCACAATGGCGTCGTTGGCTTCGGTGCGCTCCTTGGGGATGGAGCCCGGGGTCAGAACGTCCGACGGCGGCAGGGTGTAGGTGACGTCGCCCGCCAGTGAGAGTTGCTCGGTCCGCTGCGGAATGGGAGCCGGAAGGGGCATGGGCGTGACGGGCTTGGCAGGCACCTGGGCAACGGCAGCGGGTGCAGCGTTGAGTGAGCCGGCGGCCACCATCCCGGGTGTGACCAGCGGGATGGCCTCAGTGGCGTTGTCCTCTGCCGGAGCCCTCCCTGCAGTGCCGAGGCCCTGGGCCGCTTTGATTTTTTCGACGGCGATTTCCGCCTGGGTGGGGCGGCGCACGCCGGGAGCGGGGCGCGGCCCGCGGCCCGACTTTGCGTCAGTCTCGTCGTCGTCGATGACGGCGTGCTCAAAGGCTTCGTCACCCACGTAGCCTTCCAGCCCGGCGTCGGACTCGTCGTCCTTGCCGAAGAAACGCCGCTTCTTCTTCCGCGGCGCCGGGGTTGCCTTCGATTCCTCGAGGTAGCTGCGGTCGTGGCTGTCCCCGCCGTCGCCGGGTTCCTGCAGGTCCAGGCCCATCAGATGCTCATAGGCACCCCGCAGGCGGCGTGGAATGGCCCCGAAGGGGGTGGCGGTAATGATGAGCAGCGAGATGAAGGCCAGCAGGCCGTAGATCACCACGGGCACTGCCGCGTGGATGGCCCCGAGGGGTGAGGCGGCCAGGAAGCCGAGCATACCGCCGGCCTGCCGGAGGCCGTCGAAGCCTTCGGCAACGGTGGGCTGCCCTCCCACTACGTGGGCAAGGCCGCAGCCCGCAAACGTCATGATGAGGAAACCGATCCCCACCCGGTTGTTTCCGCGGCCGTCGTCGGGCTGCCGGAAGAGCCGGAAGGCACACACAAAAAGCATCAGCGGCAATAGCAGTGACATCCAGCCGAAGGTGCCGTTGACCACGCCGTAGACGGCGTCGGGGAACCAGCCGGTCATTCCCCACCACGCGAAGGTGGCGATGAAGACGCCCAGGGCAAGGTTGAACAGGGCCGCGCCGTCGCGGCGCTCCTCCGCCGGCAGGTCGCTGACGTCGGAGCCGATCCTGCGGACACCGCCGCCGACCAGATGGCCCACGGCCAGCCAGGCGCCGCCGACAATACGCAGGAGCCAGGGCTGCCGCTGTTCGACGGCGGGAAGCTGGCGCGTGCGTGTGGTGCCGGCCGAAGAGCCAGCCCGGCCGCCGGTGCGGCTGGACGCTGTGGCGCCTGCACCGCGGCCCGCCGTGCTGCCGGTTTTGGCGCTGGATTTGCCGCCAGCGGTGCCTCGGGGCGCGGGAGTGGTACGAGTGGCCATACGTGCCACGGTACCGGAACTGGCGCGGTTTTCCGCGGATTTCCGGCTGTTCCCGGCCTCATGTTGCGGATGGGAAAGGCCCGGTTCTACAAGAACCGGGCCTTTGCCATTCCGCTTGCCTTCGGGGCTATTACGCCTCGAGGACCACCGGGATGATCATGGGCTTGCGGCGCAGCTTGCGGTTGACCCAGGTGCCGACAACTCGGCGGACAACCTGCTGGAGCTGGTGGGTGGTGTGGTCCGTGCGGTTGAGCACGGCTTCTTCCAGGGCGGCGTTGATCTTGGGGATGATCTCGTCGAAGACTGAATCGTCCTCGGCCACGCCGCGGGCGTGGATCTCGGGTCCGGAGACCACCTTGCCGGTGGTGCGGTTGATGACGGTGATGATGGAGATGAAGCCTTCATCGCCAAGTGTCTGGCGGTCTTTGAGATCCGCTTCCGTGACTTCGCCGACGCTGGAGCCGTCCACGTAGACAAAGCCCACTTCAACCTGGCCCACCACGTCTGCGCGGTGGTCCTTGAGGTCGATCACGGTGCCGTTGTCGGCAAGGATGACGCTGGCGGTGGGGACGCCGGACTCGATGGCGATCTTGCCGTTGGCGATCAGGTGGCGGGTCTCGCCATGCACGGGCATGGCGTTGAGCGGCTCAAGGATGTTGTAGCAGTAGAGCAGCTCGCCAGCGGCTGCGTGTCCGGAGACGTGCACCTTGGCGTTGCCCTTGTGGATGACGTCCGCGCCGAGCTTGAGCAGGCCGTTGATGATGCGGAAGACGGCGTTTTCGTTGCCCGGGATGAGGCTGGAGGCCAGAATGACGGTGTCGCCGTCGCCCACCACCACGCGGTGGTCACCGGCGGCCATGCGGGAAAGCGCGGCCATCGGTTCGCCCTGGGAACCCGTGGACATCAGCACCACGCGGTTGTCCGGCATGTTGTCGATGTTCTTGATGTCCACGAGGAGGCCGTCGGGAACGTCCAGGTAGCCGAGCTTGGCGGCGATGGCCATGTTGCGGACCATGGAGCGGCCCACGAAGGCCACCTTGCGGTTGTGCTTGGCGGCGGCGTCGAGCACCTGCTGGACGCGGTGGACGTGCGAGGAGAAGGACGCCACGATGATGCGCTTGGTGGCCTGGCCGAACAGCCGTTCCAGCGTGGGTCCGATTTCCTTCTCGGCGGTGGTGAAGCCTGGCACATCCGCGTTGGTGGAGTCGGACATAAAGAGGTCAACGCCCTCTTCACCCAGCTTGGCGAAGTGCCGGAGGTCGGTGATCCGGCCGTCCAGGGGCAGCTGGTCCATCTTGAAGTCGCCCGTGTGCAGGACAGTGCCGCCGGCCGTGCGGATGAACACAGCCAAAGCATCGGGGATCGAGTGGTTGACCGCGACAAACTCGCACTCGAAGGGGCCAAACTTTTCGACCTGGCCCTCTTCAACGGTCATCGTGTACGGACGGATCCGGTGTTCCTGCAGCTTGGCCTCGATGAGCGCCAGCGTCAGCTGTGAGCCCACCAGGGGGATGTCGGCGCGCAGCCGCAGGAGGTATGGAACGGCGCCGATGTGGTCCTCGTGGCCGTGGGTAAGGACAACGGCCACGATGTCGTCGACACGGTTCTCGATGTAAGAGAAATCGGGCAGGATCAGGTCAACGCCGGGCTGCGTCTCCTCCGGGAAGAGGACACCACAGTCCACGATGAGCAGTTTGCCATCAATTTCGAACACGGCCATGTTGCGGCCGATCTCCCCCAGTCCGCCCAGCGGAACGATCCGGAGGGTGCCTTGCGGCAGGCGTGGAGGCGTGACAAGGCCGGGAAGGGCGGTTTGGGTCATAGTGCACTACTTTCCAGGCGGAAGGGTGCTGGTCTTAGCCCTCAGGGAAAGACCAGCCCCGCTTCCGCCAAATCCTCGCGGATGGTTACGATCTCGGCTTCGTCCGGCTCCACGAGGGGCAAACGGACAATCGAGTTGGGCAGGACTCCCTGCCATTTAAGAATTTGTTTGGCTGCAACGGCTCCCTGGACGCGGGTCATCGTTGCCCTCACAACGGGCAGCAGCTCGAAGTTGATCTTACGCGCGGTTTCGAAGTCGTTCGCATTGATGGCGTCGATCAGCTCGCGGAAGCGGCGCGTTGCGACGTGGGTTGTCACACCCACGAGCCCGACGGCGCCAAGGGACATCCACGGAAGGGTCAATCCGTCGTCGCCGGAGTAGAAGTACAGGTCCGTCTCTGCCATCACGCGGCTGGCTGCCATGAAATCGGCTTTGGCATCCTTGACGGCGACGATGTTCGGGTGCTGCGCCAAGCGGATCATGGTTTCGGGCTCGATCGCGATGGAGGAGCGGCCCGGAATGTCATAGAGCATAACGGGCACATCGGTTGCGGAGGCGACGGTCTCGAAGTGTGCCCGGACCCCGGCCTGGCTGGGCTTGTTGTAGTACGGCGTGACGAGCAGCAGGCCGTCGACGCCGAGCGCTGCCGCCTGCTGGGAGAGGCGCACCGAATGTGCGGTGTCGTTCGTCCCGGTGCCGGCGATGATGGCGGCGCGGTCTCCGACAGCCTCCTTGACAGCGCGGAACATGCCAAGGTTTTCTTCATCCGAGAGGGTGGACGTTTCGCCGGTGGTCCCGGTGACGACCAGGCCGTCGCAGCCATCGTCCACAAGCTTGGTGGCCAGTTCGGCCGCCTGCTTGTAGTCCACGGCGCCATCCTTGGTGAAGGGCGTGACCATAGCGGTCAGGAGCGTACCAAGGGCAGGAGCGGTGGCGGATTTGTGAGGCATGGAAAAAACGTTACCCTGTCGGCGGCTGGTTAGGACAATGGGGACGGCGTGATCCGCGTCAACTAGCGGGCCGCGATGCCCTAGGGAATGGGGTCAGCACGCACCGCAGATCGACCCCCGCAGGGTCAGCGGAATTTCCGCAAGGCACTCCGTTGCAGGATGGCGGTGACTATTTCGGTGCCTGTTCCGGCAGCCTTTTTCATTTCGAAGCCATCCGGTCCCCAGAACCCGCTGAGGCCGCAGGTGGGGCCCAGCGCCGTGTGTCCGCCAAGGTTCGCCAAGATGGCGAACATCCTGTTGTCCATGGCCCTGGCTCCGAGATGCAGGCCAAGCCGCCGTTCTTCCGCCTGCGTGTACAGGGCCGAAACGGCATAGATATCCGCGCCGGCCTGGGCTGCCCCGGTGGAGTGGTCCGGAATCGCGGCGTCAAAACAGATGGCCAGCGCGATCTTCCAGCCATCCAGCTCGATCACGACGGCACCGTCGCCCGCGGCAAAGGCCTCCCGCTCCGGGCCGTGGAGGTGGGTTTTGAACCCGAGTCCAGTGGTGCCGTCGGGGTGGATCACGAGACTGGCGAGCCGCGGCGTGCCGTCAGGTTCCCGATAGGCAGCACCTGCCACGGCGGTGATCCCCGTCCGGCGGCAGATTTCGTGGAGATCGGCCAGGCGCGGGTCATCGCGTTGAAGCCACGAGTCGTCAACAGCCAGTAGCGCCAGGTTGTACCCCGTCAACGACAGCTCAGGAAACACCACCAGCCGGGCACCGTGGGATTCGGCGTCCTCGACCAGCCGGACGTGTTCTTGCACGTTCGGGATAATCCCGCCTTCCAGCGCCTGGTACTGCACGGCAGAGACGGTCAGGGCATCAATCACCCCTCTATCCTAGGGATGCGCGCCTGGCCGAGGGAACTACGCCATCCTGCGGCTTCCCTGGCTGGCAGTAACGGTCCACCGCAGCCTCCCGCAGCCCCTCAGCCCAGGCCGCGAGCCGCTGGGCCGCCCGGACGTAGTGGAACAGTTCCGTGGGCGTCAAGGCGTCGAGGTCAGTTTCGTCCAACCTGCGGGCCAGCTCTGCACCCGCCGGCTGGGCGGTGAGTGTGACGCCTTCGTCCTGCCACTGGATGTCCACAGGGGGCCGACCTGCCACGAGCTGGCGGAAGAGGAAGTCCACCACTCCCGGGCTCATCGCTTTCATCAGTCCAACAGGCTGTGCCGAGCCGGGGTACTGGCCGTCCCGAGCGGGGCGCACGGATCCGCCGGCGGTTGGGGATTCCGGGAAGGGTCGCGGCTGGGATGGGGTTTGCATGGTCTCCATATTATTCGAACGTATATTCGAATACAAGGTCTACAAGACCGTGTTTCCGGCTGGCTCTTGGCTGCTGCCATAAAGGTTGGTGTGAGAACATCGCCTCATGACGTCCCGTGCCCCGGCAAGACCCTCGCGGGTGCCTCGAACCTCACAGGCCGTGGGCCGCCTCCGCGGTATTGACGCAGCCAGGGGGCTGGCGCTCCTTGGCATGATGGCCACACATCTGCTCCCAACCTTCGAGGCAAACGCCGACCTCACTCCCACGTGGATCGGCCTGACCTTCTCCGGCCGCGCGGCAGCCCTCTTCGCCGTGTTGGCGGGCGTGGGCCTGGCGCTGTCCACCGGAAAACAGGTACCTCCGGAAGGTGTTGCCCTGAACGCAGCACGCCGCGGCATCGCACTGCGCGCCCTGGTGATTGCCGCCGTCGGGCTCTCATTGGGCGGGCTGGAAGTGAACCTTGCGATCATCCTGGTCCACTACGCCCTGCTTTTCCTGTGCATCCTGCCGTTCCTGGGCCTGAAGCTGAAGGCACTGTGCGTCTGGGCCGTTGGCTGGATCGTGGTTTCCCCGGTCCTCGCATATCTCCTCCGCCCCTGGCTTATGGCAGCCAATCCGCCCCTGAATCTGGGGCACAACCCGTCCTGGGAAGACCTCTCGACCCCGTTCCCTCTGCTGGGAGACCTGTTCCTGACCGGTTACTACCCGGTGTTCCAGTGGCTGTCGTACCTGCTGGTGGGCCTGGTCATTGGCCGGCTGGCCCTCACCAAGGCGATGGTTCCTGTCCTGCTGCTCGCCGGCGGGACTGCGGTGGCCGCACTGGCCAAGGCTTTGGGCACCGCCGCAATGGAGACCTGGGGCGGCCGGGCCGCGCTGGAGGCAGTCCTGAACGCCCCCGGATACCCGCTGGACAGTGTCCTCCAGGTCAACCTCACGGGAATCCGGCAGGAAGGATCGTGGTGGTGGCTGGCGGCCGCGGCACCGCATTCGGCCACCACGCTGGATCTGCTTCACACCTGCGGCGTGGCGGCCGCCGTTGTGGGTGCGTTCCTCCTGCTCGGCAGTCTGGCTGACTGGCTGGACCTGGACCTGTTGCTGCCGCTGCGCGGCGCGGGGGCAATGACGCTCACGCTCTACTCAGCGCATGTGTGGGTGGTTTCGGCGTTCTACCTGAAGCCGCTGCCCCCCGGCTGGACCGAGGCGGGGATGTACTGGGCACATGCCGCGACGGCCATCGCCGTGGGCATCGTGTTTGTCCTCCTGAAATGGCGGGGGCCACTGGAACTGGTGGGCCATGCCGCCAACCAACTGGGGCGCGGCGGACGAGCGGGCCTGCGCTAGCCCGCGCTAGCCCGGTTACAGCTAACCCGCCGCAGAGAGTAGTCGCGGAGAGCAGGCTCCTACGCCGGAACCTGGCCGCGGAACAGCTTCACGGCGTCGCGCATGGAGGCGCGGGCGCGCTTGCGGTCCCCGGCAGCGTCATAGGCGCAGCTGAGCCGGAACCACGAACGCCAGTCACCGGGCGCCGCCTCCGCCTCGGCCTTGTACTTTTCGAATTCCAGGTCCGCGGCCGAGCGGACGATCCGGCCGGCGGGTGTGCGCGGCAGTTCGTCTACCGGGAGCCCGCCTTCGGCCTCCAGGACCTTGGCCATCTGTTCCGTGCGCGCGCCGAACAGCAGTTCACGGATCATAGCCCAGGCGCCGATGGCCGGGAGGACCAGGTAGGCAGCCCCGATGGCCTTGGCGGCGGGGTTGCTGTCCAGCAGCAGGAGCACGGAGCGCTGGAAGGACACCACCAGGTAGAAGACCAGCAGGAGCGTTACGGCACCCACCCAGATCTTGGTGCGGTTCTTCCGGAACGCGGCCAGGAACTCGCCCACGGCCTAGAGCCCCAGGTCCAGGTAGCCGTCCAGGCCCACCGTCAGTCCCGGATGCGCGGCGACGTTGCGCACGCCAAGCAGCACTCCGGGCATAAAAGAAGCACGGTCGAAGGAGTCGTGGCGGAAGGTCAGCTGCTCCCCCGGACCTCCGAGGAGCACCTCCTGGTGGGCCACCAGCCCGCGCAGCCGGACGCTGTGAACGCGGACTCCCTCAACCTCGCAACCCCGCGCGCCCGCGAGTTCACTGGTGGTCGCGTCAGGACTGGGCGGAACGTCCGCAGCCTTGCGCTCGGCAGCAATGAGCTGGGCGGTGCGCACAGCGGTCCCGGATGGCGCGTCAACCTTTTCCGGGTGGTGCAGTTCGATGATTTCCACGGACTCAAAATACTTAGACGCCTTGGCGGCAAAGGCCGAGGCCAGCACGGAGCCTAGGGCAAAGTTGGGGGCGATCAGCACTCCGGTTTCCGGGTGCTCCGCGAGCAGTGCTTCCAGGGCGGCGAGCCACGTGGAATCCCAGCCGGTGGTCCCCACGACGGCGTGCATGCCATGCTCGACGGCGTAGCGCACGTTCGCTTCCGTGCTCTCGGGGACGGTGAGGTCCACTACGATGTCGGCACCCGAAGTGGCCAGCTGGTCCAGCGAGTCGCCGCGTCCCAGGGCGGCTACGAGCATCAGGTCGGAGGCAGCTTCAACGGCCTTTACGGCTTCGGCGCCCATGCGCCCGTTGGCGCCCAGGACAGCCACGCGGGTGGGCGCGGAGAGTTGTTCGGTCATGCCGTTAACCCTACCGTCGGGCCGGGTGCGGGATTGAACCGGAGGCTGTGCGTTACCTCGCAACCGCCGGAAGGCGGAGGGAAGCCCGTACGGCTCAGCTGCCCGCGCCGACCCACTCCACCGTGCCGTCGGCGAAGAACTGCTCCTTCCAGATGGGAACCTGCTCCTTGATGCGGTCCACCAGTTCGGAACACACGGCAAAAGCCTGTCCGCGGTGCGCAGCCGAGACCGCACAAACCAGCGCCGGATCACCGATGTTGAGCATCCCGATGCGGTGGGCAGCCCAGATCCGCACGGGCTGCGTGGCGGCCCCGTCGCCGGCGTGTTCGGCGGCCAGCCGCGCGACGACGTCGGCCATTACCTGGTGAGCCGTGGGGTGCGCACTGTAACTGAGCCGCTCCACTGCCTTGCCGCCGTCGTGATTCCGCACTACGCCGCTGAAACTGACCACGGCCCCTGCGGTGTCAGACTCCACCGCAGCGATCGCCTGATCGACGGAGATGGGTTCGGCGCTCAGCACGGCGTGGACCACTTCGAAAACCGGTTCAGTGGCCATGGCCGCCCTCCAGCTGGTCGCACAGGTGCCCGATCAACGGGTCCAGCACCGACAGGCCGTCCATAACGCCCTTGGGTGAGCCGGGCAGGTTAATGATGAACGTCTGCCCGGCAGCTCCCGCATGGCCGCGGCTGAGGGCCGCCAGCGGCGTTTTGGTTGCGCCTTCGCGCCGGATGGCCTCCATGATGCCCGGGATTTCACGGTCCAGAAGGGGCAGGGTGACGTCGGGTGTGCGGTCGTCCGGGCTGAGCCCTGTACCGCCGCTGGTGATCACGACGGCGGGATGCTGGGTGAGGAGGGCCCGGATCGCCGCACCGACGGGCGCGCCGTCCGGCACCACCATGGCGGGGTACGCCTCGAAGCCGTGCTCGGTGAGCCAGTCGATGATGACGGGCCCGGTTTCGTCCTCATAGATGCCTGCGGCGGCCCGGGTGGACGCAATGACAACCCCGGCCTTCCGGCCCTGCACCTCGCCGTGAGTGTGCGGCTCCGGCAGGTGGGGTTGGTGAGTGTGCGGCTCTGTGTTTGGCTCAGCCGGGTAAGTGCTCTCGGTGCTCATAGTGTCCAGTCCCCGCTCTTGCCGCCGCTTTTCGCCAGCACTTTGATGTCGGTCAGCACGGCGTGCTTGTCGACGGCCTTGATCATGTCGTACACGCTGAGGGCAGCCACGGAGGCCGCCGTCAGCGCTTCCATCTCAACCCCGGTGACCCCGCGGGTCTTGACCGTGGCCAGAATCTCCACGGAATCGGTTCCGAGCTCGAAGTCCACAGTGACTTTCGAGAGCGGCAAAGGATGGCAGAGCGGGATGAGTTCGGGGGTCTTTTTTGCCGCCATGATGCCGGCAACCCGCGCCACGGCCAGGGCATCACCCTTGGGCAGGCCGCCGGATCCGAGCAGGCCCAGCACTTCGTCAGTGGTGCGGACGGTGGCAGTGGCGGTGGCTTCCCGCGTGGTTTCGGATTTGCCTGACACGTCCACCATCTGGGCGCTTCCGTCCTGGCGCAGGTGGGTCAGCGCGGACGGGCTATGTTCTGGATTCACAGCATCCATACTTCCACCTCGTCACCTTCGGCGAGCGCCGAGACCCCAACGGGTACGTGCACCAGCGCGTTGGAGCCGGCGAGGGCATGCATGAGGTGGGAGCTTTCGCCCCCTTCCAGGCGGACGGCTCCGTCCCCCTGAAGGGTTCCGCGCCGGACCTGGTGCTTGTGTTCAGGCGACGAAAGGCTGTGGCCCAGCCGTGCGCGGACCGGAATCCGCGGTGCCGGCGATCCAAACAGTTCAGCCAGCACAGGCCGCAGGAACATTTCGAAGGAAACCAGGCAGCTAACAGGGTTTCCCGGGAATCCGAGGAAAGGCAAACCGTCGAACGTCCCGATGCCCTGCGGGCCGCCGGGCTGCATGGCCACATGCAGGAACTCGGTGGCCTGGCCCTCCATGGCCTGGCGGACCACTTCGTAGGCTCCTTTGCTGACGCCGCCCGTGGTAACGATCAGGTCCACCGTGCCGGCGTGGCTGCGCAGGAGTGCCCGGAATTCGTCAGGGTGGTCCGAGGCAATGGCCGTGCGCACCACGGCCAGGCCCGCTTGCCGCATGGCGCTTTCGAGGAGGGTTCCGTTGGAATCGTAGATCTTGCCGGCCGGCAGGGGCTGGCCGGGTTCCACCACTTCGTCGCCCGTGGTGGCCAGCAGGACGGTCACCGGCCTGTGCACAGTAACTTCGGCGATCCCCAGGGCCGCCAGCAGCCCCAGCTGCGCCGGGCCAAGGAAGGTACCCGAGGCCAGCGCCCGCTCCCCCTCCGCAATATCGCTGCCGGCCGACCGCACGAAGGTGCCGGCCGCCGTCGCCGGCAGCCACACAGTGGTTGTTTCCCCCGGGGCGGGGAACCGGTCCGGAACGGCACGTTCCACGGGCACGACGGCGTCAGCACCGGCGGGAATCATGGCTCCCGTCATGATGGGGGCGGCAGTGCCGCGGTCCAGGGCCGCCGGCACGGCACCTGCCGGAACGGGGACACCCACAGGCAGCTCCGCACCGCCGTCGGGCACGTCCAGGCTGTTGACGGCAAAGCCGTCCATTTGGGAGTTGGCGAACGGCGGAAGGTTCAGGGCGGCCATCACGTCCTGGGCCAGGCCCTTGCCCAGCGCGTCGCGAAGTGCCAGCGTTTCCGTCCGTTCCTGGGCCAGCAGGGGCGCCAGCAGTTCGGTGACGGCGGCGCGGTGCAGGGCGACGGACCGTGCCTGGTGGTGCATGTGGCCGCGCTGGTGCGGAGGGCTGTGCATGGTCTTGCCTTCGGTCCGGGCGGTCATGGATTCACGTCAACTCTAATGGTGTGGAAGCCTGTGGCACCGTCGGGAGCAACCGGCCGGCGGTCCTCCACCTGCGGCTCGCCGTTGAGGTCTGTGGCGCGGACCTGGACCTCGTACTGGCCCGGAGCCAGGTCGATGCCCAGCTGCCACTGGTACCAGGTGTCCAGCGAAATCCCGGGCGCGAGGCGGGCCGCCTGCCACGGACCGCGGTTGACCCGGAGCTCCACTTTGCCGACCCCGGTGTGCTGGGCCCAGGCCACGCCGCCAAACATGACCGTTCCAGCACCCACCCGCCGGCCGGTGCGCGGAACGTCGATCCGCGAGGACGTTTTGATGGGGCCGCGGTCGGACCAGCCGCGCGGCGTCCAATAGCCGACGTCGTCCGCGAACCTGGTGAGACGGAGTTCCGTGAGCCATTTGGTCGCGGAAACGTAGCCGTAGAGGCCCGGCACGATCAACCGGACCGGGAAGCCGTGTTCCAGCGGCAACGGTTCGCCGTTCATCCCCACCGCAAGCAGGGCGTCCCGCTGATCAGTGAGGACCTCCAGCGGTGTGCCCGCCGTCCAGCCGTCGGAGCTCCGGGACAGCACCATGTCGGCGCCGGACTGCGGCCGGGCAAGGGCCAGGAGTTCCCGCACCGGCCAGCCGAGCCAGCGGGCATTGCCGATCAGGTCCCCGCCCACTTCGTTGGAGACGCAGGCGATGGTCACATGACGTTCGATCAGCGGCTTGGCCAGCAGATCGGCCAGGTTCAGCTCAATCTCCTGTTCCACCATCCCCGTGACGCGGAGTACCCAAGATTCAGGGTCGAGGGACGGGACGATCAGGGCGGTGTCAATCCGGTAGAAGTCCCGGTTCGGTGTAACCAGCGGCTGCATCCCGTCCAGGCCGACCTCGGCGCCGGCCGGGATGGCGGGCGCTCCGGAGACTGCGGCAGGCAGTTGCAGCATCTCGCGGGCAGTACTGATGCCGGAGGCTGCACCTCGCCAGACCGCGGCCACAACCCCGCCAACGGCGGTGGCCCCCGCGCTCGCAGCCAAGACCTGCAGGAACGTGCGCCGCCCGGCGGTTGCTGCTGTCCCCGCGGGAACTTGCGCCGTCGCGGCGTTTGTCCCGGCTGCTGTCCCCGCTGCACCTGTTCCAGCTGCGCCGGCCGGGTGCCCTTCGTGGAGCCGCCGGATCAGCCATCCCAGCTGCAGGGCACCGGACAGGGCTGCGGCCAGTGCCACTACAGCCGCGGCCGGGGTCATCTGGGCACGCGTGAGGACCGCACTGAGCCCGACGAGCCCAAAAACAGCAATCACCGCCCCACCGGCAAACCGCCTGCGCTGCTCCAGGATCCCTGCCAATGCCCCGACGGCCGCGATAACCAGCAGCATCCCGCCCACGAACACCGCTTTGTCGGCGGTGCCGAAAAGCGAGATGGCCCAGTCCTTCACACCCGGCGGAACAGCGTCGATCACGGCTCCGCCGACTGCCGTCAAGGGCGAGAGGGACGGACTGAACAGACCTGCCAGCAGCTCCCCTATTACGACGGCGGCGCCGGCGGCCACGGCTCCCGACGCGGCGGCCCAGCGACGGCTGCCTCGAGCGGCACCGTCGGTTCCCGAGCGCCCTGGAGAGGTGGCGCCGTCGTCGGCCGTTTCCTGCAGGGGCTGGGAGCTGTTCACCTCTCCAGCATAGGTTCGCCGGGCCCCGGCGGCGCGGGACTTCGCCACCGTTCGGAGGGACTTCCGGCGATGGAGCGGATCCCGGGCGTCATGGGCGTGATCCCGGGGGTAAACGTGGCGTAGCCTGAATTCATGAGTGTTCAGCTAGGCATGCCACAACCCCGGGAGGATGCAGGGCCGGGGCTGCCGCCTGCCCGGCCGGCCGGCACGGCGCCGGGACTGCTGGACCAGTACGGCCGCCGGGCCACGGACATGAGGCTGTCGCTGACGGACAAATGCAATCTGCGCTGCACCTACTGCATGCCGGCCGAGGGGCTTGAATGGCTTTCCAAGCAGGCCGTGATGTCCGCCGAGGAGATCGTGCGGATTGTCCGGATCGGCGTGGAGCTGCTCGGTGTTCGCGAACTGCGTCTGACGGGCGGGGAGCCACTGGTCAGGGCGGACCTGATTGACATCATTGCGGCCCTGCGCAGCAACCATCCGGAACTGCCCATCTCCATGACCACCAACGGCGTGGGCCTGGACAAGAAGGCCGCCACGCTCAAGGCTGCGGGCCTGACCCGCATCAACGTCTCACTGGATTCGCTGCACGAAGAAACCTTCACCAAGCTGACCCGGCGCCCCTTCCTGGACCGTGTCCTGGCCGGCGTCGATGCCGCCTGGGCCGCGGGACTGGGCCCCGTCAAACTCAACGCCGTCCTGATGCGGGGCATCAACGACACCGAGTCGCCGTCCCTGCTCGCCTGGGCGCTGGACCGCGGCTACGAACTGCGCTTCATCGAGCAGATGCCGCTCGACGCAGACCACGGCTGGACCCGCCGGAACATGATCACCGCGGCCGAGATTCGCACTCTGCTCTCGCGCGACTTTGTGTTGAGTCCCGATCCCCGCGCCCGCGATGGAGCCCCCGCGGAACGCTTTGAAGTACGACGCCGGGCAGCCGGGACCGCGGGGCCGGATAGTCCCGTGCTGGGTACCGAGGGACTAGTGTCTGCCGCTAACGTGCATTGGCCGGAAGGCGTGGAGGCGGCGCCGGAAGCCCAAGGGCCGGTGCTCGGCACCGTGGGCATCATCGCGTCCGTCACGGAGCCGTTCTGCTCCGACTGCCGTCGCACACGGATCACCGCCGAGGGCAAGATCATGAGCTGTCTGTTCTCCCGTGAGGAGTTTGATCTCTTGGGTCTTCTGCGGGACGGCGCCGGTGATCAGGCCCTGGCCGAACGCTGGCAGGATGCCATGTGGGTCAAGCCAAAGGCCCACGGCATGGACCACACAGGTCTCGGCGCGGCGGACTTTGTCCAGCCGGACCGCAGCATGAGCGCCATCGGAGGCTGAATTCTTGAACGTACGTTACTTCGCTGCCGCACGCGCTGCCGCTGGGGTCGAAGAAGAGCTCTTCGATCTCGCGCCGGGGGCCACAGTGGCCGACCTGCTGCTGGCAGTCCTGGCTGTGGACCGCGCCGAGCCCGCTGCCGGCACTCCTCCCCTGCAACGTATCCTGTCCCGGAGCAGTTTCCTGCTCAACGAGGTGGCCGTCCGGGACCGCACGACTGTGTTAAATCCGGGCGATGTGGTCGACGTGCTGCCTCCGTTCGCCGGCGGGTAGGACACCTTGCAGACGGCGCGAGGGGACACTTGAGGCCCCGGATCTTGGCGCGAACGAACATTTGAGGCCCCGCGTCCTTGGTGCGAACGGACAGTTGAGGCCCCTGCAACGACACCTTGAAACCGCCCACGGATGCAGGCACTTACAGTTGCTTCGCGGAGTTATGCACATAGCCGTTCAGGCTGGCCGTTATTGTCAGACCCCCGCGGGATGATTTGAGTATGGATAGCAGAGCAGCTGTAGCGACGGCGGAGGCCCTTTCGGCATCCTTCGCTGAGCTGGCTGTGGCGCTCCGGGACGGGACTGATTCCAACTGTTCCGGGGACGCTGATCCTATGCGTCGGAGAGCAGATGAATTCCTGGACGGGCTGGCCGAGATCTCACGGCTGGACGCGAAAAGTGCCGCACTGAAGGCCTGGCTGGCTGCCGGCTACACCGCCGCCGCCGAGGCTTTGGCGGGCCCTGCAACGTCGCCCGAGGACCATACCGGGCAGGAGATGGCCGTCGTCGCGGAGGTCGCGTGTGCCCTGACGGTCAGTGAACGCGCTGCCGGGGCCCTCCTCGCCGAAGCCCACGCCCTGACCACGGCCCTGCCGCTGACATTCTCCGCGCTGCAGGCAGGGACGATCTCGTGGCAGCACGCCCGGATCATGGTCGACGAAACCACCAACCTCGACAGGCCGGGCGCGGCGGCGTTGGAGGCACATTTCCTGGACCCTCACGTGGTGAATCCGGCACGTGGCCCGGCCGGTGAGCTCATCCCCGGAAGGTTCCGGCACAAGGCCCGCACCTGGCGGGAACGCCACCACCCGGTCAGCATCGAAAAACGCCATATCAAGAGCGCAGCCGACCGAGGCCTGGAATATGCCCCGGACCGCGACGGGATGGCCTGGCTCTCTGCCTACCTCCCTGCGGACACCGCCGCGGGGATCTGGAACCGCACCACCACAGTGGCCAGGGCGTTGCAGGGGCCTCATGAGGACCGGAACCTCAGCCAGCTCCGAGCAGACATCGCCGCCACCTGGCTTCTGACCAACAACAGTGCAGGCAGCGGAACCGGTGATGAGGGTAGGGAAAAGAGCGGCGGCGCGACCGGCGAAACGAGCCACGAAGAGACCGGGGGCATCGCCGTGGGCGGCGGTGTTCCATCCCCGCGGGCGCAGGTGTTGATCACGGTCCCGGTCATGGCGCTGCTGGGCCAGACCGACGAACCCGCCATGCTCGACGGATACGGGCCGATCCCGCCATCCATGGCCCGCCACCTGATCGCCGACGGTGCCGAATCCTTCCACCGCGTCCTCATCGATCCCCGCGACGGAGCACCCCTGGAAATCGGCAGAACCAGCTACCGGCTCACCAAAGCCCAACGCCAATGGCTACGACTACGGGACGGGAAATGCCCGTTCCCAGGCTGCAGCAACCAGTCCCTCGACAACGAAGCGGACCACCTCCTCGCCTGGGCCACGGCGGCACCACCGGCATCCCAAATCTCGGCCAACCCTGCCACAAACACCACAGACTCCGCCACATCACCGGTTGGAAACCCACCACCGCCACCAAGAATGAACCACCACCCGGCTGGATATCACCGTCCGGACGGCACTACCAAAGCGAACACCCCGACTGGGAACCATCCCACTGGCCAGCCAACATCCCCATGCCCGGCGCCGGCACCAGCACCGGTTCGGTCTTGGACGCGGACCTGGACTTGGAACTCGACCTGGACCTGGACCTGGACCTGGGCATACCACCGGCACGGAGCTGAACTGCGTTTCGGTTACTGGGCCGCTCCCATCGCCAGGGCCAACAACGTCGCGCGGCTATGGACGCCGCATGTCTCGAAAATCTGCTTGAACTGATCCTGGACGGTATGGGCCCCGATCCCCAAGGCGTCAGCCATGGCGTTGGTGTCGGCGCCGCTGGCGGCAAGCTCAAACAATTCCCGCTGGCGCGTTGTCAGCCCGAAGCTCCGGGCGAACATATCAAGCCTCGCCGCCGGAGGGCAGGCCTGGATGGTGACGGCCAATGGCGGAATGGCCGCCGTGCCGGTAGAGTCCATCCGGCTGGCCTGGAGGAGGGCCCACTGGCCTGACCCGATGTGCACACGGGCGGACGCAGGATGACGATCCACGCCCGCCTCACGCGCCAGCAGCTGGGCAGCGACGTTGAGGACCTCGGCCGGTACGCGTTGAAAGGGACGCGGGCCGGCCTGGAGCAGTCCAAGCCACTCCTCCACCGAAGCCGTTCCACCCACCACCGCCATATCCGCATCCAGAGTCAGCACAGCCTGCTGAGGCAAGTCCGGCCCAGGACGTTCGCCGACGGCTGACGCCCGCGTACGGACCACCTCGTGTCCTACGGGGTCGCGTCCGCCAGGCACCTCCAGGAGAAATTGCCGGGCTATCGAACGACGAAGGGCGGGCATGACCTCACGCGTCACGGCAGCGACGTATCCCACTTCGTCGGCGGTAAAGGGATTTTCCTTCGCCGTTCGCCAGAGGTCAATCCAACCCCAGCAACCGTGCTTGTCCGCCAGCACTGCGAACAGGACATCGGTCACTCCGTAGCGCTTCATCAGGCCATCCCATACCAGGCTCCGTGATGGATTGCCGGCAGTTTCGCGCAGCAGCGTCGTGACCGGCGACGGGCTGATCGCCAACTGCGTCCACCGACCTGCCTGCGTCAGATACTTGAGCCTGATCAGCAACGGCAGTTCGTCCGGGCACGGAATCCGGGCCATGGGCGACATGCCCGTCGCCGTCAGCGGATCTGAGAGCGGCCACACGAAAGCACTGAACGGAAGCACCCGGCCCAACTCAGCGAGCACGGCAGTGCGTAACGAGTGGTGATCCGGGGCGGAGTCGCCGATGAGCCGGATCCGTTCAAAGCTCCTGTTCCAGGGCCTGCCGGGGGTCATTCCCCCAGTATGCCCTCTGTGGACAGCGCCGGGTTTTCTACCAAGACCCCAGATTTCTGGGATACCGGCCACATCGGCCGGCAGTTAACGTGACAGTACGCGACGCAGCGGAACCGTGCGGCTGTCCCAGGACAGGAGCCATGGGTTGGACAGCACGGAGGCAAATAAGTGCGATCAACTAACACGATGAGCTAAGGAGAATTAGCAATGTACACACTGCAAATCGAACATGGCATTAAGGACTTTGGCATGTGGAAAGAAGCCTTCGACCGGGATCCAGTGGACCGCGCGGCCTCCGGAGTCGTCGGCCACCGGATTTCCCAGCCTGTGGATGATTCCCACTACGTGGTGGTGGAACTCGATTTCAACGAACCCGGCCAGGCTGAGCAATTGCCGGCGAACCTGAAAAGTAGGGTGTGGAATTCGTCTTCCGCAGCGCCAGCCTTGAACGGCGCTCCGCGGACAAGGATTCTGGAATCAGCCGGCTGACGGTCGGAATTCTGCAGGGGCCCCAAGTGTCCGTTCGCGCAGGGGTCGGGATGGGGTCAGACGCGGCGGCACTCGGAGTTCATGAACGGGACAAAGGCCTGGCCGTCGCCGAGGCGCAACTCGGCGGTGTGGATCAGCACGTCGTTGTCCACCCGGAAAGTATGGCGGGCAGTCCCCCGGTCACTGTGGCGCTCGACGCGCAGCACACCGTCCACCCACGTGCAGCGGGCCGGGGCTCCCGGCGGTAGGCCCATGCTGTCCACGTGGTACCAGAGGATGTCGTTGTGGTCACGGTCGACAGTAAAAACGCCGTGGCCTTCAAAGTGCGTGCCATCAGCTTCGGTGTGTCTGTAACTTTGCACGACTGCGTAGCCCCCGGCAGCCCTGGTGTAACTGATTTCCGCCGAGGCCGTGCGCTTGGGCCCCCAGGCCGACGCGTCCAGCCAGGTGGTGCCGCGCCAATGGCCCAGGAAGTTCTCCAGGACGGCGTGCACCGTGCCCGGCTGCGGAAAGTTCATAGGTTCATTATGGCGGGCGCAAGCCTGCCCGTCAGAGACCGAAGGTTTCGGTCTCCTCGAACGGGCCCACCACGGTGACAGTCCGCGGGGCGGCCGCCAGTTCCCTGGCAAGCTCCTGGACCTCCTGCGCAGTGACCGCCTTGATCTGGCGCAGGGTCTCGTCGATGTCCTGGTATTCACCGGACACGAGTTCAGCACGGCCCAGGCGGGACATGCGGGAACCCGTGTCCTCCAGTGCCAGGACAATTCCGCCGCAGAGCTGGCCCACGGCCTTGCGCAGTTCGTCGTCGGAGATCCCGCCTTCGGCAAGCTTGTCCAGCTCCAGCCCCAGCAGGTCCAGTACCTGGCGGACCTTGGACGGAGTGCACCCTGCGTACATCCCGAAGTAGCCTGCATCCGCGTAGGAGGAGGCAAAGGAGTACGTGGAGTACACCAGGCCACGCTTCTCGCGGATCTCCTGGAACAGCCGCGAGGACATCCCGCCGCCCAGGACGGCGTTGAGGACGCTCATGACGTAGCGGCGTTCATCGGTGGCCACAATCGTCGGGCAGCCCATGATGATATTCGCCTGTTCCACCGCACGCTTGACCACATGCAGCCCGGCTGTGCCGGTGATGTCCGCCCGCTCGGTGGAGCGGCGATCCACCGGAGCGGCATCCGGCTCAAGTGACCACCCGGCAGTGTGGAGGGCGTCCACCACAAGGCTGCAGACGACGTCGTGCTCCAAGCCCCCGGCGGCGGTGATGACCAGCTCATCCGGGCGGTAGTAACGGCGGTAGTGCTCCCAGACGGACTCGCGGGCGACGGCGCGGATCGCGGCGGGCGTGCCGCCGATAGGGCGGCCCAGCGGGTGGGTGCCCAGGACGGCAGCCACAAAGTTTTCATGTGCAACGTCCGTGGGGTCGTCGCTGTCCATGGCGATTTCCTCCAGGATGACGTCGCGCTCCTGCTCCATCTCGGCCGGATCCAGGACGGCACCGGTGATCATGTCGGCAATGACGTCGATGGCCATGGGCAGGTCCGTGTCCAGCACGCGCGCGAAATAGCACGTGCTCTCCTTGGCCGTGGCTGCGTTGGACTCCCCGCCCACCTCGTCAAAGGCCGAGGCGATCTCCAGGGCAGTGCGGCGTTTGGTCCCCTTGAACAGCAGGTGCTCCAGGAAGTGCGTGGAGCCGTGCTGGCCCGGGGCTTCATCGCGTGACCCGACGCCCACCCAGAAACCGATGGTCGCCGAACGCTGGCCCGGCATCGCTTCGGTGAGCACCCGAACGCCGCCCGGCAGCACCGAACGCCGGACAACGGAGCCGCCGTCGGAGCCGTGGACCAGGGTGTCGCCGGGCTGGTTCTGCTCAAGCGGCAGGGGTACAACAGTCATTGAAGCCTTTCAGGAGCGGCAGCCGGATCTGGCTGCCATCGTAACAGCGGCGGGGCCGGTGGATCATCCACCGGCCCCGCCGATTCATGCTGTGTGGAGGAGGATGCTCCTCCACGTCAGTGGACTACTCCGCTTCGACAGCGCTCTCTGCGGCGGAAGCGTCAACGCTCTCGGCGCCTTCTTCTTCAGCCACTACGGGGGACAGCGACAGCTTTCCACGGTCATCGATCTTGGTGATTTCCACCTGGATCTTCTGGCCGACGGAAACCACGTCATCAACGTTGTCCACGCGCTTGCCGTTGGCCAGCTTGCGCAGCTCGGAGATGTGCAGCAGGCCGTCCTTGCCCGGAGTCAGCGAAATGAAGGCACCGAAGGTGGTGGTCTTGACGACCGTACCCAGGTAGCGCTCGCCGATTTCCGGGATCTGCGGGTTGGCAATGGCGTTGATGGCGGAGCGTGCTGCGTCAGCAGACGGACCGTTGGTGGCGCCAATGTAGACCGTGCCGTCGTCCTCGATGGAGATGTCGGCGCCGGTGTCTTCCTGGATCTGGTTGATCATCTTGCCCTTGGGCCCAATGACCTCGCCGATCTTGTCAACCGGGATCTTGACCGCGATGACGCGCGGCGCGAACTCGGAGAGCTCATCCGGGGTGTCGATCGCGGAGTTCAGGACGTCCAGGATGTGCAGTCGGGCTTCGCGGGCCTGCTTCAGCGCTGCTGCCAGCACGGAAGCGGGGATGCCGTCGAGCTTCGTGTCCAGCTGGATGGCCGTAACGAATTCGGCGGTGCCGGCAACCTTGAAGTCCATGTCTCCGAAAGCATCTTCGGCGCCGAGGATATCGGTCAGGGCTGCGTAGCGGGTCTGGCCGTCAACCTGGTCGGAGACCAGGCCCATGGCGATACCTGCAACAGCTGCCTTCAGCGGCACACCTGCATTGAGCAGGGACAGCGTCGAAGCGCAGACGGAACCCATCGACGTCGAACCGTTGGAGCTGAGAGCCTCAGACACCTGGCGGATCGCGTAGGGGAATTCCTCGCGGGACGGCAGCACCGGCATAATGGCGCGCTCGGCGAGGGCGCCGTGTCCGATTTCGCGGCGCTTGGGCGAACCCACGCGGCCGGTCTCGCCGGTGGAGTACGGCGGGAAGTTGTAGTTGTGCATGTAGCGCTTGCGCGTGACGGGCGACAGCGAATCGATCTGCTGTTCCATCTTGAGCATGTTCAGCGTGGTGACACCCATGATCTGGGTTTCGCCGCGCTCGAAGATTGCCGAGCCGTGCACGCGGGGCAGAACCTCAACCTCGGCGGTGAGCTGGCGGATGTCCGTCAGGCCACGGCCGTCGATGCGGATCTGGTCCTTGAGGATACGCTGGCGCACAACCTGCTTGGTAACCGAGCGGAATGCTGCGGACAGCTCCTTGTCGCGGCCTTCGAACTGGCCGGCCAGGGAAGAAGTGACTTCGTCCTTGAGCGAATCCGTTGCAGCATCGCGTTCCTGCTTGTCAGCGATCTGGAAGATAGCGGCCAGCTTCTCAGCGGCAGCGGACTCAACAGCGGCGTAGACGTCATCCTGGTAGTCCAGGAAGACCGGGAACTCAACGGTGGGCTTGGCAGCGCGTGCAGCCAGGTCCGCCTGGGCGTCGCAGAGTGCCTTGATGAACGGCTTGGCAGCCTCGAGGCCCTCGGAGACAACCTCTTCGGTGGGAGCGGTGGCGCCCTGTTCCTTGATGAGGTTCCAGGAATTGTCGGTTGCTTCGGCTTCGACCATCATGATGGCGACGTCGTCACCGGCAACACGGCCGGCTACAACCATGTTGAACACAGAGTTCTCGAGCTGGGAGTGCTTGGGGAAAGCAACCCACTGTGAACCGTGCTCGTCAGCGACGAGGGCAACGCGGACGCCGCCGATCGGGCCGGAGAACGGCAGGCCCGAGAGCTGGGTGGACATGGAGGAGGCGTTGATGGCCACCACGTCGTAGAGCTCGTCGGGGTTGATGGCCAGGACGGTCACCACGATCTGGACCTCGTTGCGCAGGCCCTTGACGAAGGCCGGACGCAGCGGGCGGTCCATGAGGCGGCAGGCCAGGATGGCCTCGGTGGACGGGCGGCCTTCGCGGCGGAAGAACGAGCCCGGGATACGGCCGGCGGCGTACATGCGCTCTTCAACGTCAACCGTCAGCGGGAAGAAGTCGAAGCCTTCACGCGGGTGCTTGCCGGCGGTGGTGGCGGACAGCAGTGCGGTGTCTTCGTCGATGTACACCATGGCTGCGCCGGCTGCCTGCTTGGCAAGACGGCCGGTTTCAAAGCGGATTACACGCTTGCCAAAGCGGCCATTGTCAATGACTGCTTCTGAGAACTGGATTTCGGGACCCTCCAAGAGAGTCACCTCCGTTTCTTGTTTCACGGAGTCCAGCCGCATCAACCCAGGCCAGCATCTGTCTACTGGCCTGCACTGCACCCGGTCATCGATCGAGATCCACGGGCCGGGGGCTTCATTCTTCGAAGCCGTTCCCGGGGATCACTACCGAGGACCGCGAATGCGTGATGCGGTTGATCCTCCTGTTTAGTTTTTCTTCTGAAGAAGGCGGCCCTTTCCGTCACGGAAGGGGCCGCCCCTTAAAGCTGACTAGCGGCGCAGGCCGAGACGCTCGATGAGCGCACGGTAGCGGGTGATGTCAGTGTTCTTGAGGTAGGTGAGCATACGCTTGCGACGACCAACCATGGCCAGCAGACCGCGCTGGGTGTGGTAATCGTGCTTGTGCACCTTCATGTGCTCAGTCAGATCCTTGATCCGCTGAGTCAGGACTGCAACCTGGACCTCCGGTGAACCGGTGTCGCCCTCGGACGTTGCGAAATCCTGGATGATGGACTGCTTTACAGCGGCGTCAAGTGCCACAATAACTCCTATAGATGTGCCGTGAGGCCCGATTCAGTACTTCACTGCCGGGTCTGCCCGCGCGGGAATCCCCCGGAAACCAGGGAATTTCCACACATGGCAGGAACCAGCCGCCACGGACTGCAGCCGGATCCATCTGCTAGTTTACCGGCCCCGCCGCAATCTTGTCGAAACAGCCGCCGCCGTCAGCCGCGGCCGTCCCCAAAAGGCCGTCACCAAATGCCCGTGGCTCAGCGACGCAGCTGATCCCGGATGGCGGCCATCCCCCGGAACAGCTCCGCGAAGCTGGTGCTCAAGGGCGACAACCCCACGCGGATCCCGTGTGGTGCGCGGAAGTCCGGGATGACGTCCTGTTCCCACAGCGCCGCCGTCACGTTCCGGAACGCCGGATGATCCACGGTGATGTGGCTCCCGCGAAGCTCCGGCTCACGCGGCGACGCCAGCTCGACGCCCGCCGGTTCCAGCCATGCCTCAAACAGCTGAACGGCGAAGGCTGTGAGTTTTAGGGACTTCTCCCGGATGGCAGCCATGCCGGCCTCTTCGATGAGGTCCAGGGTGCCGCGCATGGCCAACATCCCGAAGGTGGCCGGAGTGCCGCTGAGGAAACTCCGGATACCGGGCGCCGGCTCGTAGCCTGCGGCCATCTCGAACGCGTCCTTGCGTCCCATCCAGCCCCAGATCGGCTGTTTCAGACCGGGCAGGTGCCTGCGATTGACGTAGGCGAACGCCGGCGAGCCCGGTCCCCCGTTGAGGTATTTGTAGGTGCAGCCCGCGGCAAAATCCACGTTTGCCCCGTCCAGGTCCAGCTCCACGGATCCGGCGGAGTGGCACACGTCCCAGACCACCAGCGCCCCCGCGCTGTGTGCAACTTCCGTGATGCCCGGAAGGTCGGCCAGGAAGCCTGAGCGGTAGGCCACGTGGCTCAGAAGTACGACGGCGGTGGCCGGGCCGGTCGCGTCCCGCACCTGTTCGACGGTGACTCCGGACGCAGGATCGGCTTCGATCCACCGCAGGGTCAGGCCTTCCTCGCGGGCGATGCCCTCGACCAGGTAGCGGTCCGTGGGGAAGTTATCCGTGTCCAGGACGAACTCTGTGCGGGCGGGGTCAGCCACGGTGGCCAGCGCGGCGCGGATCAGTTTGTAGAGCACCACCGTGGTTGAGTCGGCGATGACGGTCTGGCCCCGGGCTGCGCCGAGGACAGCGCGGCCCAGCTGATCGCCGATGGTCTGGGGCAGGTCCAGCCATTCCTCATCCCAGCCACGGATGAGCCGGCCGCCCCAGCCTTCCCCGATAAAGGTGCTGATGTCCCGTTGTGTCCGCTTCAGCGGGCGGCCCAGGGAATTGCCGTCGAGGTAGGAAAGGTCCGTGTCCGTCCCGATGAAGAGGCCGCGGTAGCGCGCCAACGGGTCGCCTGCATCCAGTTGCGCGGCCTGCTCAAGGAGGTCGGCGGCGTCGTGGTTCTCCATGTTCGCGTCCATTGCGCTGCTCACTGGCCGATCTCCGTTCGTACGGCGAACAGTTCCGGGAAGAAGGTGAGCTCAAGGGCCTTTTGCAGGAAGGCAGCGCCGCTGGATCCCCCGGTTCCAGATTTCATCCCGATGGTCCGCTGGACGGTTCGCAGGTGCCGGAACCGCCAGAGCTGGAAATTATCCTCCAGGTCCACCAGTTCCTCGCACGCCTCGTACGCACCCCAGTTAGCGGCGGCGTTTTCGTAGATGTGCTTGAACAGCGGCACCAGCTCAGGGCAGAACTCGTGGGCACGGGTGACGTCCCGCTCCAGGACGGACTGTGGCACGTCGAAGCCCTGCCGGGCCAGGTAGGCCAGGAACTCGTCGTAGATGCTGGGCGCCTTAAGCACGTCCTCCAGCATGGCGTGCGCGTCCGGGTCAGATTCGAAGACCGGCAGCATTTTTCGGTTTTTGTTGCCGAGGATAAACTCCACGGCCCGGTATTGGCTGGACTGGAATCCGGAGGAGTTGCCCAGGAACCCGCGGAACTGGGAGTACTCCGTGGGCGTCAGCGTGGCCAGGACGGACCATTGCTCCGTCAGGGTTTTTTGGATGTGCTTGACCCGGGCGATGCCTTTGAGCGCGGAGCCGAGATCGTCTGCGCGCAGCCAGGCCGCGGCGCTGCGGAGCTCGTGCAGCACCAGCTTCAGCCACAGCTCGGTGGTCTGGTGCTGGATGATGAACAGCAGCTCGTCGTGGTGTTCGGGCGTGCTGACAGGTTGCTGTGCGCTGAGCAGGGTGGGCAGCTGGAGGTAGGACGCGTAGCTCATCCGGGAACTGAAATCGCGGACTATGCCTTTGTCCAGTTTGCGGGTGTTCTTCTCGACGGCCACGGTGCTGCCTCTCTGGGTGTTCGGTGCTGGTGGGACCGGGTCAGCGCCGCACCAGGAGATCGTGGGCCTGAATAACGTCCAGACGCATCTGGTCAACAAGCGCCTCCGGCCCACGGTATGCCACCATGCCGCGGAGCCGGGCCACAAATTCGACCACTACTGTCTGGCCGTACAGATCGAAATCCTCCACGGCCTCGTGCGGACGGTCAATCACATGGGCTTCGACCTGGCGGCTGACGCCGTCGAACGTGGGATTGGACCCCACCGAGATGGCCGCCGGCCAGCGAGTGCCCGCCTGGTCCACCAGCCAGCCGGCGTAGATGCCGTCCGCGGGGATGAACCCGGTGGCCTCGTGGGCAAGGTTAGCGGTGGGGAACCCGAGTACGCGGCCGCGGGCAGCACCGTGGACAACCTCCCCGCGCATGCGGTGCGGTCGTCCCAGCACCGCGGCGGCGGTGGCGACGTCGCCTTCCTGCAATGCTTCACGCACCCAGGTGGAGGAGCAGCGGCGGTCGGTGCCGTCGTCGTCATGCAGCGGGTAGCCTTCCGAACCGAACTCGCTGATGACCTGGACGTCGAAGTCGAACTTTTCGCCCAGTTGCTTCATGGTGTCAAGGTCACCGGAGTTGCCCCGGCCGAACCGGGAATCGTGACCGATCACCACGTGGCTGGCGTGCAGGCTGTCCACCAGGACCTGGCTCACAAATTCTTCAGGGGTGAGACTGGCCAGGTTCAGCGAGTACTTCATCACCAAAATTGCATCCAGGCCCAGCTCCCCCAATGCGACCAGTTTGTCCTGCAGGCCCATGATCATTTCAGGCGCGGACTCCGGGCGGTGGATCAAGGCCGGGTGCGGGTCAAAGGTGACGGCAACGGCCTTCGTCCCGTTGAAGCGGGCCGAGCGGATTAGCTCGGAAAGGACTTGCTGGTGCCCGCGATGGACGCCGTCGAAGTTGCCAAAAGTGACAACGGAGGGACCAAAGTCCGCCGGGACCTCGGACGGATCGTTCCAGATGTAGACCATCACCCTCGCCTTTTACTGCCTAAAACTGACATCTCTCCGAACGCACCGGCGCCGGAACTCTCTAGATTACCCGCATTCAGTACTGCTGCCGGACGGCGCCGGGCCAACTGGAGGGCACGCGCGGACATGTCCGGAGGCCCGACCGCGGCGGCCGATCGCTGGTGCTGTTTGCCGCTGGTGCGGTCTACTGCTGGTTCGGCCGGCGCCGGTACAGCCACACCAGACCCAGGACAGGCAGCAGCAGCGGAATGAACGCGTACCCCCGGCCAAAAAGGGACCAGACGGTCTCATGCGGGAACGCCACAGAATCAAACACGCTCAACGCCCCCACTACCAGCACGCCCACAAGTTCCACCAGGACGGCGGCCAGCGAGATCTTGAACCAGGTGCGGCCGGGCTTGGCCAGGGACACCGTTGCCACAACGTAGACCAGCGCCGCGAACGCGGAAAGCAGGTAGGCGAGCGGGGCTTCGGAGAACTTGGTAAGGATCTGGTAACCGGCGCGTGCGGTGGCCGAAATGGCAAACACTGCATAGACGGCGATGAGCAGGCGTCCGGGGCCGGTGTTCCGAGTGTCCTTGACGCCGGCCTTGGCGTCTGCCTTGGCACGGGCGGCTTCGGAACGAGGTGCTTTCACGTTGCGTACTTCTTCCATTTCAGTACCAGATCTGGTTCATGCGGGCGGCCATCACCAAGGCCGTGACACCGACGGCGGCGAGGACAAAGTTGCTCCAGCGGGTCCGTTCCAGGATGGACCAGTACACGGCTGCCGGCGGCAGGAGCATCGCCGTGGCCAGGTATCCCCAGAATTCCCAGGCTTCCCCGGCAATCGGTTCGCCCGCGATCACCCGCACGATCGAACCCACCAGGTAAACCAGCAGTGCCAGCTCGACGGCGGCAACGGACAGGATGGTGAGATCGTTGGGGGCTTTTTTCAGGATGCCGGCACCGAGGCAGATTCCGCTGGAGAGCAGGCCGACCACCAGGATGATGTAGAAATAGGCGTCCATGCCTAAGCGTCCCCGCCCGCAGCATCTTCAGGCACAACATTCTCGGGCGCAGCATTCCGGGCCGCAGTTTTTTCTGACGCACCGTTGCCAGGCGCGAATACCAGGACAGGCTTGGCAAAGTTTCCGGAGTCCGCCAGGAGCGCCACGAGGCTGCCGTCCGGCGCGAACGCTGCTGCCGGGTGCTCAGTGGTGGCAGCCGCGGGATCTCCTGCTTCCGCTCCCGCTGCGATCCGGCGTCCGAAGGAAATCTCTCTGGCCTCCTCCGCTGTGAGTTCGCGGTTAGGCATCAGTGCCCGGGCGGCCTGGGACATCTCCAGGACATTCAGCTCCTCGGCCAGCTGTTCCAACGTCCGGGCCTGGTCCAGCGAGTACGGGCCAACGTGGGTCCGGCGGAGGGCGGTCAGGTGGCCGCCCACTCCCAGCCCGTCGCCGAGGTCACGGGCGAGGGCGCGGATATAGGTACCGGATGAGCACTCAACGGTGACATCAATGTCCACGACGTCGCCGCCCGCTTCCCGGTTGATGGCGTGAACTTCGAAACGGTGGATGGTGACCGGGCGCGCCGCGAGCTTTACCTCTTCACCGGAGCGGACCCGGGCGTAGGCACGTTCTCCGTTGACTTTAATGGCGCTGACGCTGCTGGGCACCTGCTGGATTTCACCCGTGAGGGCGGCGACGCCGTCGTGAATTGCTTCATCGGCGACGGCGGCGGCACTGACGGCGGCAATCACGTCACCTTCGGCGTCGTCCGTGATAGTGGACTGGCCCAACCGGATGGTTGCCGTGTACGTCTTGGACGTGCCCACGATGTAGGTCAAGAGCCGGGTGGCCTTGTTGATGCCGACCACCAGGACGCCGGTAGCCATGGGATCAAGGGTGCCGGCGTGCCCCACTTTCCGGGTCCCGGCGAGACGCCGCATCCGACCAACCACATCATGGCTGGTCCATCCCTGCGGTTTGTCCACTATCACCAGTCCAGAAAGCACGCTTCCCAGTATATCGGCGCTGGCGACGGACCCCGCCCAGGTGCGCGGGTGGCGGCTAGGATGGCATCCATGCCTGAGCTTGCGGCGCACGCGCGCGACGTCCCCGTCAACCAGATCCGCGAAATCACCGAGGCCGCCTGGCATACTCCCGGGGCCATCGTCCTGAGCATCGGCGAGCCGGGCTTCGCGCTCCCCCGCCACATCCTGGAAGCCGGCATGGCGTGCCTCGACCGGGACGAAACGAATTACACGCCCAACGCCGGCATCCCGGCCCTCCGTGAAGCGTTCGCCACCCGGTTCCGTGAACGCGCCGGACTCAACACCGGCCTCGGTGCCGAGCGCGTCTACGTGGTGGACGGAGCGCAACAGGGCCTGCACTTCGCCATGAGCCTCCTGCTCTCCCCCGGCGACGAAATCCTGATCCCGAACCCCGGCTACCCCACGTTCGCCATGACCAGCCGGCTCCTGAATGCCGTGCCGGTGGGCTACCCGCTGTATCCCGAGCATGACTTCCAGCCGCGGATCCAGGACATTGAAGCGCTCATCACGGACCGGACCCGGGTGCTCATCCTGAATTCCCCGTCCAACCCGCTGGGCGCCGTCCTCGGCGAGGACCTGACCCGGCAACTTGTGGACCTGGCCCGCAAGCGCGATCTCTGGATCATTTCCGACGAATGCTACGAGGCCTTCACTTACGACGTCCCCCACGTCAGCCCGGCCCGGTTCGACAGCGACGTGCCCGGCGAGGCGCGCGTGTTCACGTCGCTGACTCTCTCGAAGACGTACGGCCTCACCGGCCTGAGGATCGGCGCCCTGGTCTGTCCGCCGGGGCTGGAGCAGAAGATGAACAACGTGATGGAAGCGATTGTCTCCTGCGTTGCCTCGCCGTCGCAGTACGCCGCGCTCGCGGCACTGACAGGCCCGCAGGACTACGTCGGTCACGCCCACGACCACTACCGGGCCAACCGGGACGCGGCCTCAGCAGTGCTGGAGGACAAGCGAATCCCGTACCTGAGTGCACAGGGAGCCTTCTATCTGTGGGCCAACGTCTCCCATGTCAGCGACGGGGACGTCCGCAGCTGGGCCCGCAGGTTCCTGGCCGATTCCGGCGTTGCGCTTGCGCCGGGAACTGCCTTTGGCTCGATCGGCGAGGGCTGGGTACGGATCGCGCTGTGCGGTACCCGCAACGATTTGGTGGAGGGTGTCGGCAGGCTGCCTGAACGCCAGGATTCATGATCCGGCACCTGGTTAGTAATCCTTGCGTTTCGTGTTGCGGCGCCACGCGTCAAACGGAGCGTCCGACGCCGGAATGGCGGTTTGGGCGACCGGCAGAAGTTCCGGACGCGTGCCGTTGAAATACTCGTAGAACACGGCGTCGTCGAAACCGGCCGCGGCTGCACCATGGCGGTCGGCCGCAAAATAGACTCGATCAATCCGCGCCCACAGTGCGGCTGACAGGCACAGCGGGCACGGCTCGCAGCTGGTGTAGAGCACGGCGCCGCTCAGGTCGAACGTGGCGCCTGCGGCTGCCGCAGCGCGGATTGCCACCACTTCGGCATGCGCGGTGGGGTCGTTGTCCCGGGTGACCCGGTTGGTGCCTTCATGGACCCGCCCATCCGGGGTCACAACCAGCGCACCGAACGGGCCGCCACCGTCGGAGACGTTCCGGACAGCCAGCTCAATGGCCTGTTCCAGGTATCGGGTGGCCTCGTGGTTGTCGCTCGCCTGCGTCATAACTAGATCCTAGCCATGAGCCAGGATTTCCGGTTCAAAATAGGGGGGACATTAGGGGGAAATGCCGTCGACGTCATTGCTTTCGCGGGACTAGCCTAGCGCCGGGGGCAGTTCGGATCGCTTTGACTTGGTCTCAGGCCAGGCCCCGGCGACGGGGTGCACGTCAACTCCGGAGGATCCAATGAACAAGAAGTTTCCGATCGTCGCGTGCCTGGCAGCAGCGGCGATGATCATCCCCGTCGCGCCCGCCACGGCTAAGCAGAAACCGTCCGGACCCGAAACCCTGGCGGAGCACCTGATGACGCCGTTGAGCCTGGCCTTGGGTCCTGGCAAGAGCGTCCTCATCACGCAGAACTTTGCGGGCACGCTGGACCGCGTCGAGGATGACGGGCAAACGACCAACGTTTACACGAATGCGGGCTGGGACGTTGGCGGTGTTGAGACACGGGGCACCACCACGTTTTTCGTCGAAAGCGTCGGGGGAGGCGGCGGAGATCCCACAGCACTGGCCGGCTATTTGAAGTCAATCGACAGGCGCGGGGAGGTCAGGACCATTGTGGACCTCGCGACCTACGAGCGTCAGAACAACCCGGACGGATTCCAGGACTACGGCTTCGGATCCGACGTGACCGCCGAGTGCCTGGCCCAAATTACGGCGCCGTTCCCGCCGGCACAATACTCCGGGGCGGTCGACTCACACCCCTATGCCGCAGCGGTTCATGGCAATACCGTCTTCGTGGCCGACGCCGGGATGAATGCCATCCTCAAGGTCAACGCCGCCACCGGGGAGACTTCCACCCTCGCGGTCCTGCCTCCGCGTCCGGCGGAAGCCACTGCAGAGGCTGCCTCGGCTGTTGGCTTCCCGTCCTGCGTTGTCGGACACGACTACGCATTTGAACCGGTGCCCACCGATGTAGAGATCGGCCCCGACGGCTGGCTGTACGTCTCGTCGCTGCCGGGCGGTCCGGAGGATCCTTCCCTGGGCCACCGCGGTGCCATCTTCCGGGTCAATCCATGGACCGGGGCGATCCACCTGTGGGCCGATGAGATCCTGAGCCCCACGGGCATAGCCGTATCCGGCAGTGGGGACGTCTACGCAGCTTCCATGTTCGGCAATGAGATCGTCAGGATCGACGCCTGGACCCGCGAACAGTCACAGTTCCTGGCCGTCGACGGTCCTGCCGCGGTGGAGCTGAGAGGGAAAACCCTCTATGCCACAGCCGGTTTCAGCTTCGCTGACCTCACCGCGGGAACGGTCCTGAAGGCCAGTATCCGGTAGGAAACGCAGGGAACATCCCGCAGACGAAAAAGACCCGGACCCAACTTCGGGTCCGGGCCTTCTTCGCGTCAAGCTACTTGTTGGCGTCTTCGTCGAGGTCTTCGTCGTCGGTGAGGTCAATATCCTCTTCGTCGAAGTCGTCCTCATCGATCTCCACATCGGCGGGAATGTCGCTCTTGTACGGGTCGGCCTCGCCGGCGTGCTTGGCGTTTTCGGCCAGCGCAGCCACCTCGGCGTCGCGCTTCTTGGCGGCCCGGAGCAGGTCCTCCAGGTTTGAGGCAACGACGGGGATCTGGTCCGCCACAAATTCAAGCGTCGGCGTCAGGCGGACAGTCACGTTGCGCCCCACCTCCTGGCGGAGCACACCCTTGGCCTTCTCCAGGCCCTTGGCAGCATCGGCCTGCACAGCCTGGTCGCCGAAAACGGTGTAGTAGATCGTGGCATGCTGCAGATCATTGGTCACCCGGGCATCAGTAACAGTAATGCCCTCCAGCCGAGGATCCTTAACCTTCCGGCCCAAGGCCTCAGCAACAACAACCTTAATCCGCTGCGCCAACTTGGCAGCCCGTGCGGGATCAGCCATTTCCACTCCTAAAAATTTGGGATGTACGACGGCGGCCAAATGGGCCACGTCGCACGTTTCAGTTATCTGCCACGCACTAAAGGCGAGTCTACGACGGACTCCCGTTGGGTTTTTCCGGCGGCCCTTTGGAGCCGTTGAGGGGGCCCGGGAGTGGCATCGGGCCTGCCGGAGACGGACGGCCAACGATCGTAGATCGCTGGCCGTCCGTCGTAGGGGCGGGGCCCCCTCTGCGGCGGAAAGGGCGGGGTCGCCGGAAAAATCCGACGCCCCCGACCCGTCAAGCAACGAACCCTAGACGCGCGGCTTTTCGCGCATCTCGAAGGTCTCGATGATGTCGCCCTCGGTGATGTCGTTGAACGAACCAAGACCGATACCACACTCGAAGTCCGTGCGGACCTCAGTGGCGTCGTCCTTGAAGCGCTTGAGCGTCTCAACGGTGAGGTTCTCACCGATGATCTTGCCGTCGCGGCTGATGCGGGCCTTCGTGTTGCGTCGGATGATGCCCGAGCGAACGATGGAACCGGCGATGTTTCCGAACTTGGAAGAGCGGAAGACTTCGCGGACCTCGGCGGTGCCCAGCTGGACCTCTTCGTACTCCGGCTTGAGCATGCCCTTGAGGGCCATCTCGATGTCATCGATTGCTGCGTAGATGACGGAGTAGAAGCGCATGTCCACGCCTTCGCGGTCTGCCAGTTCGGCAACCCGCTCGGCAGGCTTGACGTTGAAGCCGATGATAACGGCGCTGTCGACCGTTGCCAGGTTGACGTCGTTCTGCGTGATAGCACCAACGCCGCGGTGGATGACGCGCAGCTGCACGCCTTCGCCGACGTCGATCTTGAGCAGTGCGTCTTCGAGGGCTTCCACGGCACCGGACACGTCACCCTTGAGGATGAGGTTGAGGGTGTCGATCTTGCCGTCGGCCACGGCCTGGTCGAAGTCTTCCAGGCTGATGCGCTTGCGGCGCTTGGCGAGGGCGGCGTTGCGGTCGGCTGCTTCACGCTTCTCGGCGATCTGCCGGGCGGTGCGCTCGTCAGCGGTCACAAAGAAGGTGTCACCGGCGCGCGGCACGTTGGACAGACCCAGAACCTGCACGGGGCGGGACGGGCCGGCCTCGGTCAGGACACTGCCGTCGTCGTCGAACATGGCGCGGACGCGGCCGTGAGCCGTACCGGCCACGATCGTGTCACCGACACGCAGGGTGCCGGACTGCACCAGGACGGTGGCCACGGAACCGCGGCCCTTGTCCAGGTTGGCTTCGATCGCGATACCGCGGGCGTCCTTGTTCGGGTTGGCGCGCATGTCCAGGGCAGCGTCCGCGGTGAGCAGGACAGCCTCGAGCAGCTCGTCAATGTTGAGGTTCTGGCGGGCAGAGACCTCCACGAACATGGTGTCGCCACCGTATTCTTCGGGAACCAGGCCGTACTCGGTCAGCTGGCCGCGGACCTTCTCCGGGTTGGCGCCTTCCTTGTCGATCTTGTTCACAGCCACCACGATCGGCACATTTGCAGCCTGCGCGTGGTTGAGTGCCTCAACGGTCTGCGGCATTACGCCGTCGTCCGCTGCGACCACCAGGATGGCGATGTCGGTGACCTTCGCACCACGAGCACGCATGGCGGTGAACGCCTCGTGGCCCGGAGTATCGATGAAGGTGATCTTACGGTCGATGTCTTCGTGGGTGTGCGTGACCTGGTAAGCACCGATGTGCTGCGTGATGCCGCCGTGCTCGCCCGCCATAACGTCGGACTTGCGGATGGCATCGAGCAGGCGGGTTTTACCGTGGTCAACGTGGCCCATAACGGTGACAACCGGAGGACGTGCCTCAAGGTCTTCGTCGCCTTCGGCTTCGAGTTCTGCTTCGAAGTCGATGTCGAAACCGGAGAGCAGCTCGCGCTCCTCGTCCTCCGGCGAGACAACCTGGAGCTTGTAGCCAAGCTCCTCGCCGAGCAGTGCGAAGGTCTCTTCATCCAGCGACTGCGTGGCCGTGGCCATTTCGCCGAGGTGGAAGAGGACCGTCACCAGTGCTGCGGGGTTCGCCTCGATCTTGTCGGCGAAGTCCGTAATGGACGAGCCACGGCGAAGTCGGACTACGGTGTTGCCGTCGCCGCGGGGTACGCTCACGCCACCCAGCGACGGGGCACTCATCTGCTCGAGTTCCTGGCGCTTGGCACGCTTCGACTTGCGCTGCTTGCCGCGGCCTGCGCCGCCCTTACCGAAAGCACCCTGGGTGCCACCGCGACCGCGGCCACCCTTGCCGAAGCCACCGCCGGCCGGAGCGCCGCCACCGGCACCCGGTGCGCCACCGGTGCCTGGAGCGCCACCCGGACGTCCGGGACCACGGGCGCCGCCACCGGGACGGCCTGCACCAGCGGGTGCGGGACGCTCAGTGCGGTTGGGCATCATGCCCGGAGTAGGACGGTTTCCACCGGCACCCGCGGTACGCGGACCACCAGCGCCGCCGGCGCCTGCTGCGGGACGCGGACCACCCGGACGGGGGCCACCGGCACCGGCTGCGGGACGCGGACCACCCGGACGGGGACCACCGGCACCGGCCGCGGGACGCGGACCACCCGGACGGTCGCCGTCGGGACGGCTTCCACCCGCGCGGGGCATGCCCTGCGAAGGAGCGAACGGGTTGTTACCCGGACGGGGAGCACGCTCTCCGTCGCCACCGCGGCCGCGGGGCATGCCCTGGGACGTGGCGAACGGGTTGTTGCCCGGACGGGGACCGCCGGGACGCGGTGCGGAGCCGCCCTGCGAACCACCCTGTGTTGATCCGCCGGAGCGGGTCGGTGCGGCCGGGGCTTCAGCCTTCGGTGCCGGACGGGCACCGGGCTTGGCGCCGGTGGACGGTGCGCTTGCGGCCGGGGCTGACGCAACCGGTGCTGCGGCAGGTGCTGCCGGAGCTGCGGAAACGGCAGCGGGTGCAGCCGGAGCCGCAGCAGCTGGTGCCGCCGGGGCTGAGGGAGCTGCGGGGCCCGGAGCAGGTGCTGCCGGTCGTGTGTCGGCCGACGGGGCAGGCGCCTTGGGCGCGGCTGCCGGAGCTGCGGTCTTGGCAGCTGCGTCGGGGTAGGCGTTGCGGAGTTTCCGCACCACCGGGGCCTCAATGGTTGAAGAAGCGGAGCGAACGAATTCGCCCAGTTCCTGCAGTTTGGTTACTGCATCTTTGGAAGTAATACCGAGCTCTTTAGCAAGCTCGTGTACGCGGACCTTGGCCACATTTCTCCTGTCTCGGTCCGCACCGAGCCAGGCACGAACCGTCTACTTCTTACTGCGGGCCCCAGCCGCGGTTGCAACTACAGGGCCCATTGCAGAGCGCAACAAAGTTGTCATCGTTGCGCACTCATCGCTGGGAACTCATCGGGTTTCCATCAGTTTTCTGACCCGCTTTCAGGTTGGACGGTTTTTGCTGCAGCTACCAGGGGTACCTGCAACGGGCCGGCGTCCTGCTTGCCTGCCATGATCCGGCGTTCGACGGCGGTGGACCCGGTTGCGCCGTTGAGGGCCCTTCCGAATGCTCGCCGCTTGACCGCCAGGGCCAGGCACGCTTCGCTGGGGTGCAGCCATGCACCCCTGCCAGCCATCCGGCGTCGTTCGTCTACCAGCACTGCGGTGGAACCGCTGCCTTCGGCGACGAGCCGGAGTAACTCAGACCGCGGTGCCTGCTTCCGGCATCCGATGCAGGTACGCTGCGGTTGATCCTCGGTGTGAAGCACTTCTGCCACGGTGAGTATCTTCCTGACGTTCATAACTGCCGGCCCTGAGGCCCCAACCGCATCGGCGGAACGGGAATTCTCAGGGCACACGAATACCGGCCGTTAGGCGCGGTCATGTCTATTCTAGCCCCTCCGGGCAGTTCTGCCCGAAACCGGGGCTTCGGCCGGAGGTATCCGCCGCCGGCCGAAGCCCCGGAACCGGATTAGCTTTCGCGCGCCGGGGCAGCGTCCGAGACAATATCGATTCGCCAGCCCGTCAGCTTGGCCGCCAGCCGGGCGTTCTGGCCCTCTTTGCCGATGGCCAGCGAGAGCTGGTAGTCCGGGACCACCACACGCGCGGAGCGGGTGGCCTCGTCCACGATAGTGACCGAATTCACACGCGAAGGGGAGAGTGCACTGGCAATAAACGTTGCCGGATCCTCGCTGAAGTCGACGATGTCGATTTTTTCGTCGTTCAGTTCCGTCATAACGGCGCGGACGCGGGAACCCATTTCGCCGATGCAGGCGCCCTTGGCGTTGATGCCCTGGGTGTGGGCCTTGACCGCGATCTTGGTACGGTGGCCGGCCTCGCGGGCCAGTGCCACGATCTCCACAGAGCGGTCCGCGATCTCCGGGACCTCCAGTTCGAAGAGCTTCCGGACGAGGCCCGGGTGTGAACGGGACAGGGTGACGGACGGGCCCTTGGTGCCGCGGTGGACATCGATAACGATGGCGCGGAGCCGGTTGCCGTGGATGTACTTCTCCCCCGGCACCTGTTCGGGCGGCGGCAGCAGGGCCTCCACCGAACCCAGGTTGACCTGGATCATGTGCGGGTTGTTGCCCTGCTGGATCAGGCCGGCCACAAGTTCACCCTCGCGGCCCTTGAACTCACCCAGTATGGCGTCGTCCTCGACGTCGCGCAGGCGCTGCAGGATGATCTGGCGTGCGGTGCTCGCCGCGATACGGCCGAAGCCGGCAGGCGTGTCCTCGAACTCGCCGATGGGGGCGCCGTCGTCGTCGATCTCCACTGCCCAGATGGTTACGTGGCCGCTCTTGCGGTCCAGCTCGGCCCGGGCCTTCTCGAAGGCGCCGGGCGATTTATGGTACGCCACCAGGAGCGCCTGCTCGATGGTGGGGATCAGGAGGTCCAGCGGAATTTCGCGCTCACGCTCCAGTAGTCTCAGCGCGCTCATGTCAATATCCATCAGGCCTCCTCAGAAGGTCCATTGTGCTCAGGTTCCAGACCAGCTTCTTCGAGGTGGCTGAATTCGATCTCGACTTTTCCGTTACGGATCCTGTCGAAAGGAAGAATCTGGGGCTCGCCCTGCTTGGGCTTCATGCCCTTCTTGACGGCGATCTCCGGGATGATGGTGACGCCGGAATCGTCCACGGACTGGACCCTGCCGGTGACGTTTTCGCCCTGGATGACGTTGACCTTGACCAGCCGGCCCCGGGCGCGGTGCCAGTGCCGGACTTCGGTGAGGGGACGCGCGACGCCCGGGGAGGAAACCTCGAGGTCGTAGGGGCGCCCGTCGTCTGCGGGATCATTGTCCAGGACGTCGGAGAGGACCCTGGAGATGTCAGCGATGACATCGAGGTTTACGCCGCCGGTTTCCTCCTGCGGCAGGTCAACCACCACGTGGACCACGCGGTGTGAACCGGCCAGGATGGTTACGTCCTCGAGGTACAGGCGGTTGGCCTGGACCGCCGGTTCCAACAGCGCCCGGAGCCTGACGGCTTCGGGATTGTTGGCAGGCGCAGCAACAGCGGTACCCGTTCCGGTAGCGTCTGATGAAGTCGTGGCTTCTGCATTACTCACGATGCCGGCCGCCTTCCAATAGATGATGTTGTGACTACTAGCCTAACGATTTTCCGGCCACAGTGGTGCACGAAGATTCGCATCAGGCGTGAGAACATGGTCTGTTGTGAAAGACGACACGCAGGAATCCGGCGGCCGCAGGCGTTATTTCCAGTACGCCGTTTTTGCGCTGGCCGCCCTTCTGGTGGTGAGCCTCGGATTGGTGCTCATCCCCCGCGAACCGTCCCCGCCTGCGGCGCCGCCGTTTTCCGAGCAGGCAAGGGCATCCGCGTTCGCGGATTCCCTGAACCTCAGGGCCGCTGGCCTGGACCTCGAAGGCACTGCCGGCGCCACTGCGCCGGCCCCACAAGCGGCCGCCCTTGCCCGGATTGTGACTTTGCTGACTGTCCAGGCCCGCGCGTTGATGCTGCCGGCTGATGCGGCCGGCGATCCTGCCCTGGACCGTGCGGCTACTGCCCCCGTCCCTGCCCCGTCCACGGCGCTGGCCACCGTCACGCGGCCGTCCACCACCGCGGACTTCGCCGCTGCCCTCCAGGCAAGCGGGGCACAGCGGCTCCACGATGCCGAAACGGCCGACGGCGGCATGGCCCGCCTTCTCGCCGGCACCGGAACTGCCCAGCTTCTGGCTGCAGAGGACCTGGCCTCGGCGACCGGGATTGCGTTGGCTGCGCTCCCGGGGTCTGGCCCCTCCTCCCCCGCATCGCCGGCGCCCACACTGCCTGTTTCGGCATCAGTAGCCGCCGGCTGTGCCGGCGAAGCAGCCGACCCCGCCGCCAGCACTGGCGCGGACCTCGGCTCAGCCTTGGCCTCGGCCGTGCAGGGCGAGCTGGAACTGGTCTACGCGTACCAGGCCGCGCTGACCAGGCTTAACTCCGGGGCCGCTGCTCCGGCGTCGACCTTCCTGGCCCAGCACGGCGTCCTCCGGGGCGAAGCGGAGGCCATGGGCAGGTCCCGCTGCGCCACGGTACCCCCGAGGCAGCCCGGCTATGTCCTGAGCCCGGCGTTCCTGGCCGACCCTGCAGCGGGGCTGGGAACCCTGGAGGCGGGGACACTTCCGGTACTCGGCGACGTGGTGGCGCTCAGCGAGGGGCGCGAACGCGTATGGGCACTCTCAGCACTTCAGTCGGCGGCCCGGCGGACCGTCCATTGGCGTGCGTCGCCAGGCCCGGTCCCCGGCATGGTCCTGGACGAAGCACTCCTGCCGCCACTGCCGGAGCCTGTATCAACTCCGGGGACTTCCACAACCAGCACTCCCGGCAATTCGTAGCCAAGGCACGGCACACTGGCGAGGCGCAGGCACTAATGCTTTGCTGGAGGCATGGACAGTGCCGGCGCCCCCGCCCTTCATGAGAATGAGCCCCACCAAAACGACGTCGCCCAGCGCCTGAACTGGCTGCGAGCCGGCGTGCTGGGTGCCAATGACGGCATCGTCTCGGTCGCCGCAATCGTGGTGGGCGTCGCCGGTGTCACCACGCAGTCCGGACCGATCCTCGTCGCCGGCACGGCCGGCCTGGTGGGTGGAGCTGTATCCATGGCCTTGGGCGAGTACGTGTCCGTCAGCAGCCAGAAGGACAGCCAGCGGGCCCTGATCGAAAAGGAGCGCCTGGAACTGCAGGAACAGCCGGAGGAAGAGCTGGAGGAACTCGCGGCGATCTACCAGGGCAAGGGGCTGAGCCTGGACACAGCAAGGAAAGTAGCGCGGGAGCTGACGGCCCACGATGCCCTGGGCGCGCACCTCTCCGCCGAACTGAACATCGACGAAACAGACATTGTGAGCCCCTGGAATGCAGCCTTTGCTTCGGCGATTGCGTTCGTCACCGGCGCCATCCTGCCGATGGCCGCCATCCTGCTGCCGCCGGAGAACATCCGGGTCCCCCTGACGTTCGCGGCCGTGCTGGCGGCACTCGCTGCCACCGGGGCGCTGGGCGCCTGGATCGGCGGCGGTTCGAAGCTGCGGGCCGCCGCCAGGGTGGTGGCGGGCGGGGCTTTGGCCTTGGCTGCCACGTTCTCCATCGGCAACCTGCTTAGCGCAAGCGGCGTCCTGTGAGTGTCCAGATTGGCGTGCCGATCCCGCCAGCCCTCAGCGGGCGTTTCAGCCACAGCAGCGCGGGACGGGCCTGGCTTTCCTCCCTCCCGGGACTGGTGCAGGGGCGGCTGGAGCATTGGGAACTGGCTGTTGACCTGGAAGCCGGCGCCCTCCCGTGGCATGGCCACGGCGGCGTGGTGGTTCCAGTCCGCCGGACGGACGGGACACCGGCGGCGCTCAAGATAGCGTTTCCCCACGATGAGGCACGGATGGAACGCCATGCGCTGGCACTCTGGGGCGGCTCCGGTGCCGTCCGGCTGTTGGAATCCGACGCCGGAACGTGCGCCATGCTGCTGGAGCGGCTGAATCCGGACTCCTCGCTCCAGACCCTTCCGCTGGATCAAGCGGCGGTGGCGTGGGGCGGCACCATGCGGCAGTTGGGCCTGGTGCCGGACGGCCGGCCGCAGTGGCAGGAGTTCGATCACATCGCCGGGCGGGCCGAACAATGGAGCGACGACCTGCCCGCCGACTGGGAACAGCAGGGCCGCCCGTTCCCGCGCTGGCTACTGGAGGCGGCCCTGGAAGTCTGCCAGACCCGCGGCGCCGTTGGCCGCCGCTCGGGCCGCGATGTCCTGGTCCATACGGACCTGCATTTCCTGAACATCCTGGCCCGGCCCCACACCATCAGCGGAGGGCTGCCCGGGGAGGCCTTCGTCGCCATCGACCCGCAGCCCATGATCGGCGAACCGGAGTTCGCGGTGGCACCGCTGCTGTGGAACCGTCTCGGCGACCTGCCCCGGAGCGATCCGGCCGGAGGGTTGAGGCGGCGGTGCCAGGACTTCAGCGCCGCGGCCGGCCTCGACGCCGAAGCTGCGCGCCAGTGGGCCGTGGCACGCGAAGTGGAGAACGCCCTCTGCTACGCGTCCTTGCCGCGCCACCAGGGAGATCTGGCCCGGTCACTCTGGGTGGCCAGCACCCTTGCCGGGCGGACCCTCGATGGTCTCCCCTCGGCGCACGCCCTGCCTGAGCCGGGGCAGGGCGACAGCTGAGCGGCGGGTGCCCTCCCGGGCAGGACGGATGTCTTCCGTGCGGGACAGTGCCTCCCCGGTGGTCGGATGGGGCCTCGCCGGCGGTCAGCCCGCTGCCCGGACAGCCGCCAAAGCGGAGCTGACCGCCTCGACTGCAGTGCCGACGTCGTCCGCGTCAGTGCTCCAGTTACTGACCGAGACGCGCAGGACATCCCTGCCCCGCCAGTGTGAACCGGACATCCAGACCTTGCCGTCCTCGATCACGCGGGCTGTCACGGCGCGCGTGGTGGCATCGTCCCCGAAGGCGAGCGAAACCTGCGTGTAGTCCACCGTGTTGAGTACGTCGACGCCGTCCAGTGCTGACAGCTGCTCTGCCAGTTGCGAGGCGCGCAGCACTAACTCGCGGACCTGGCTGGCCACGCCGTCCCGGCCCAGTGATCTCAGCGCCGCCCACACCGGTACGCCGCGGGCGCGGCGCGAGAGCTCCGGCGCTTTTTCAAACGGGTCGCCCGGGCCCTCGACATCGTGGATCAGGTAGCTGGTGTGCTGCAGTCCCATGGCGCTGCGTAGCGCTGCTGAATCCCTGACGATGGCAATACCGCAGTCATACGGGACGTTGAGCGTCTTGTGGGCGTCGGTCCCCCACGAATCGGCCAGCTCCATGCCGTGGGTGAGGTCCACGAATTCCGGCACGGCCGCGGCCCACAGCCCGAACGCGCCGTCCACGTGCACCCAGGCGCCATGCCGCCGGGCAACCTCGATGGCGGCGTCGAAGGGGTCGAAGGCTCCGGAGTGGAGGTTGCCGGCCTGGAGGCAGACCAGCGCGGGCCCGGACCCTTCCGACAGCAGGCGGTCCAGCTCCACCGCCAGCAGCCTGCCTTGGCCATCTGCGGGGACCGCGACGGGCCGGCCGAGGCCGAGGTACCGCAGGCCCAGGTCAATGGTCTCGTGGCGCTCCTGGCCCACAAAGCACCGGATCCGCGGGGCGCCTGCCAGGCCATCGCCGTCGAGGTCCCAGCCGGCATCGGCCAGCAACCGCCACCGGGCAGCAGCCAGCCCGGTGAAGTTGGCCATGGTGGCACCCGTAGTGAAGCCGACGTCGGATTCCGCCGGTAGGCCGAGAAGGTCCAGCAGCCAGTGGCCGGCCCCCTCCTCGATGGCGGCTATCGCTGGGGTGGCGTAACGCAGGCCCGAGTTCTGGTCCCAGGCGCTGACCAGCCAGTCGGCAGCCAGGGCGGCAGGCAACGTCCCGCCGATCACCCAACCGAAAAAGCGCCCCGAGGGCATCGCCATCAGTCCCGGTTCGGCCTTGTCCGCCAGGTACTCAACCACAGCTGCGGCGGGCATGCCCTGTTCGGGAAGGGGCCCGCAGAAGTCAGCCTCGAGATCGTGGGCGCTTTGGGCGGGCCCGACGTGCCTGTCCGGCAGGCTCGCCAGCCACTCGGCGGCTCGAGGGGCCGCGACTGACAATGCTTCCGAATAGGGTTCCCCGCCTGCGGACATACCTGCATGGTACGCCCGGCCGGGGGCTGCGGGCGATACCGGCTGCGAGGGTTTCGGCTACCCTATCAGGCTAGGTTTTCCTGCCAGACGTCGACGCCGAGTTTGATGATCAGGGCGCCCACCACCAGCAGGAATACAACGCGGATGAAGCGGCTTCCCTGCTTCACGGCAGTCCGCGCGCCCAGGTAGCCGCCGGCCATGTTGGCCAGGCCCAGCAGCAGCCCGACACCCCAGAGGATTGACCCATGGGGCAGGAAGAACAGCAGGGCGCCGGCGTTGGTGGCCATGTTCACGATCTTGGCTTTGGCGCTTGCCTCCAGGAAGGCATAGCCCATCGCCGAGACGAGCGCGATGATGAGGAAGGAGCCGGTGCCCGGACCAATCAGGCCGTCATAGAAGCCAATCACGGCCCCGATCATGCATGCCACCACGTAGTGCGTGCGGCCATCGTGCCGCAGCACGGTGAGGTCACCGACGTTGGGCTTCAGCGCCGTAAAAAGCGCCACGACGACCAGCGCCACCACGATGATCGGCTTGAAGACACTCGCCGGCAGCGTGGCGGCGAGCACCGCCCCGGCGAAGCTGCCGGCAAGGGCGATCACCGCCATGGGCACGGCTGTCCGAAGGTCCGGTTTCACCCGCCCGTAGTACGTCACCGCACTCGTGGCGGTGCCGAAAATTGACCCCATCTTGTTGGTGGCCAAGGCCTGGACCGGCGTAATCCCGGGTACCAGCAGCATCGCCGGCAGCTGGAGCAGACCGCCGCCACCCACCACGGCGTCCACCCAGCCGGCAGCAAATCCAGCCACCACAATCAGGATGATTGTGGTGAGCTGGATCGACTCGAACCCGGAAATCACCGCCGCAGGTCAGCTGCGGACGGCGGTGACCACATAGTCAACGGCCTTGTCCACGGCCACGTTCTCCGCTTCGCCGCTGCGGCGGTCCTTGATCTCGACAACGCCGTCCACCAGGCCGCGGCCGACGGCCAGGATGGTGGGGACGCCGACGAGTTCCGCGTCGCCGAACTTTACGCCCGGGGAGACCTTCGGCCGGTCATCGTAGATGACGTCCAGGCCGGCGGCCTCGAGTTCCAGGGCCAGCTGCTCGGCGGTGGCAAAGATTTCCTCGCCGCGGCCGACAGCCACTACATGGACATCGGCGGGGGCAACGGCGCGGGGCCAGACCAGACCCTTGTCATCGTGGTTGGATTCGGCCAGTGCGGCGACGGCACGGGTGACACCAACACCGTAGGAGCCCATGGTAACCACCACCTGCTTGCCGTTCTGGTCCAGGACCTTCAGCTCGAGGGCCTCAGCGTATTTGCGGCCCAGCTGGAAGATGTGGCCCATTTCGATGCCGCGGGCCGTCTCCAGCGGACCGGAGCCGTCCGGGGCCGGGTCACCCTCGCGGACGTCGGTGCACTCGATGACGCCGTCCCAGGTGAAGTCGCGGCCGGCAACCAGGCCGTACACGTGCTTTCCTGCTTCGTTGGCCCCGGTGATCCAGGCAGTGCCGCTGACAACGCGGGGATCCACCAGGTAGAGAAGCTTGGTTGAGCTTTCGCTGCCCAGTAGGGGTTGGTCCAGCGTCAGGCCGGGTCCAAGGTAGCCCTTGACTATGAGGGGCTGCTTCTTGAGGTCGTCGTCGTTGGCTGCTTCGAGCGTGATCTCGCCGCCGATGGGCAGGAAGGAACCGATGTTGGCTTCCACGCGCTTCAAGTCAACGCCGCGGTCACCCGGCAGGCCGATGACCACAAGCTGGCGCTCACCAGTGGGCAGGGTGACGGCAAGAACCACGTTCTTGAGGGTGTCGGCGCCCGTCCACGCGCCGCCGTCGGCCTCGCTCCGGGGAGCCAGTTCGTTGGACGCGGCAACCAGCGTATCGATGGTGGGCGTGTTCGGGGTATCGAGGACCTCGGCGGCAGGGGCGTTGCTGAAGTCGATGTCGGCCGGAACAACGGTGGTGACGGCCTCAACGTTGGCTGCATAGCCGCCGGCGGAGCGCACGAAAGTGTCTTCGCCGATCTCGGTGGGGTGCAGGAACTCTTCGCTCTTGGACCCACCCATGGCGCCGGCGGTGGCCGCAACGGGAATGACTTCCAGGCCCAGGCGCGCAAAGATCTTCAGGTAGGCGCCACGGTGGGCGGCGTAGCTGGCGTCCAGGCCTGCGTCGTCCACGTCGAAGGAGTAGGAATCCTTCATGATGAACTCGCGGCCGCGCAGCAGGCCCGCGCGGGGGCGTGCTTCGTCGCGATATTTGTTCTGGATCTGATACAGGCTCAGGGGCAGGTCCTTGTAGGACGAGTACAGGTCCTTGACCAGAAGGGTGAACATTTCTTCGTGCGTGGGGGCCAGCAGGTAGTCGGCACCCTTACGGTCCTGGAGCCGGAACAGACCTTCGCCGTATTCGGTCCAGCGGTTGGTGACCTCGTAGGGCTCTCGCGGCAGCAGCGCCGGGAAGTGGACTTCCTGGGCACCGATGGCGTCCATTTCCTCGCGGACGACGGCCTCGACCTTGCGCAGCACACTCAGCCCCAGCGGAAGCCAGGTGTAGATGCCGGGCGCCGCGCGGCGGATGTAGCCGGCCCGGACCAGGAGCCGGTGGCTGGCGACCTCAGCGTCGACGGGATCTTCACGCAACGTGCGCAGGAAAAGCTTGGACATTCTTGTGACCACGGGTGGTTATCCGTTTCTGGGGAGTAGCTGCTGGAAAGCAGAGCCGGGCAATTCTTCTGGGTACTAATCTACCGGCTATCCACGGCACGCCAGGCGGCGGAACCTGAGCCGGCCCAGAGACCGCGGGGGCGGGACGCAATAGAGCCACGCCCGGCATGCAAAGCCCCTGGCCGTAAACGGCTGGTCATTGCATGCGGACGTGGCTCCATGGCCGTTGACGCCTAGGTACTGGTGAGGACTGGTGAGACCGCCCACCCACTCCAGCGCAGCTAGATCGAACATATGTGATAGCCGACACATCCACAAGGGTTTTTCCATTCGAAGTAATTGACGGCCGCCTTTTGCAGGTCTAGTTTCAATTCATCACCTGATGAATTCAAAGGCGGACTCCCAGCATTCGGAGGCATTAATGTCCCATTCAGAAGCTACCGCCCCGGCCGTCACGGAAGCCAGCATCGCTGTGGCCGCCACCGCCCTGCACGTCACACGGGGAAAGGTTCCCGTCCTGCGCGGCTTGGACTTTGCCATCCAGGCAGGCGAGATCACCGGGCTGCTGGGCCCGTCCGGCAGCGGCAAGACTACGCTCATGCGGGCCATCATGGGCGTCCAGGCGCTCACGTCCGGCTCGGTCCAAGTGCTGGGGCTGCCCGCCGGGCACCCTGACCTGCGACACCGGGTGGGTTACGTGACCCAGTCCCCCAGCGTGTATCCGGACCTCACGGTCGAAGCCAATGTCCGCTACTTCGGCGCCATGCACCGCAAGGGCCGCGCCGAGGCCGCAGAGGCGATCGCCGCCGTCGGGCTTGAACCGCAGGCCAGGCAGAAAACCGGCGACCTCTCCGGCGGACAGCTGAGCCGGGTGTCGTTGGCCTGTGCCCTGGTGGCTCGCCCCAGCCTGCTGGTCCTGGATGAGCCAACCGTGGGCCTTGATCCGGTGCTCCGGGCTGACCTGTGGGACCGTTTCCGGTCCATGGCCGAGTCCGGGACCACCCTGCTGGTTTCCAGCCATGTGATGGAGGAAGCCAGCCATTGCGGATCACTCCTCCTGCTGCGGGAGGGAAAGCTCCTGGCGCAGCTGACGCCGGCGGAATTGAGCCGGCGCGGGCACAGTGCCGATCTGGAGAAGGCTTTCCTGCACATCATCCAGGACACCGCCGAAGTGCCCAGTGGTTCCCCCGAAAGGACGGTACGGTCATGAACCTGTTGATGCTGTTGGCCACCACCCGGCGCGTCCTCGACCAGCTCCGGCACGACCACCGCAGCATCGCGCTAATCCTGGTGGTCCCAGCGCTGCTGCTCACCGCCGTGTACTTTCTCTATGAGAATGAAACGCTGCCGCCGGGGGTGCCCAGGACTTTTGACCGGGTTGGCCTGATGATGCTGGCGATCTTCCCGTTTGTGGTTATGTTCCTGGTTACGTCCATCACGATGCTGCGGGAACGCACCTCGGGGACCCTGGAACGGCTGCTGACCACTCCCATCCACAAGGCGGACCTGCTGTTCGGCTACGGGCTGGCATTTTCCATCATGGCCGCCCTGCAGTCGCTGGTGGCTACCGCCGTGGCCTACTGGATCTTCGGGCTCGACATCCAAGGCAGCCCTGGACTGGTGGTCATGATTGCCGTGATCAATGCGGTTCTTGGCGTCGCGCTGGGGCTGCTCTGTTCGGCCTTCGCCCGGACGGAATTCCAGGCCGTGCAGTTCATGCCGGTGGTGGTAGTCCCGCAGATCCTGCTCTGTGGCCTCTTTGTGGCCCGCGAAAGGATGAACGAGGCCCTCGAGGCTGTATCGAATGTCCTTCCACTGACTTTTTCGGTGGATGCCCTCCAGGAGATCGCCGCCAACACCGAGCCCACAGACCAGCTGTGGATGGATGCCGGAGTCATCGTGGCCATTGTCCTGGCGGTCCTGGTGCTCGCGTCCCTGACCCTGCGGCGGCGGACAGCGTGAACGGACAGCATGATCCGGCGGACGCCCCGGGTTCCGCAGGCAGCGCGGCGGGTACGGGCCGGCGGGGCCGGCGCGGCGGGGCCACCGAGTCGAGGGAACAGATCCTGGACACAGCCCGGCGGCTTTTCGCCGAACACGGTTTCGAAGGGACCAGCCTGCGCCAGATCGCCCGGGAAACCGGCGTGGACCCCGCCATGGTCCACCATTTCTTCAAGGGCAAGGACGAGCTTTTCGCGCTGAGTGTGGCACTACCGGCCGACCCGGAGAAAGTCCTGGCGGGCGTTGACGGCTACTCGCCAGAGGACCGGGCAGAGGCGATCGTGCGGGCCGTGCTGCGCTTGTGGGAGAGCCCGGCCCAGCACAGCCTGGTGGCCTTCCTCAGGGGAACCATCGGCTCCAAGGCCAAGACGTTGCTGCTGCGGGAACTGGTGCAGCGGACCATCCTCGGCCGGATCATGGCAGGAGTCCCCGGCCCGCCCGAAGAAGTGGCCATGCGCGGAAACCTTGTGGCCACGCAGATGGTTGGGGTGATGCTGGTCCGGTATGTGGTGCGGCTGGAGCCACTCGCGTCTGCCTCGCCCGACGACCTTGTGCGGCTCGTGGCTCCGAACGTCCAGCATTACCTGACGGGTGACCTGAAGGGTGACGGGTGAACCGGCGGCGGGTGGCCTGAAAGGCGGCGACGCTGAGGCCAGCGACCTGGCGGCTAGAACAGAACCGTAGCGAAGGTGCCAACCTGGCGGAAGCCCACGCGCTCGTAAGTGGACCGCGCCCGGAGGTTGAAACCGTTGACGTACAGGCTGGTGACGGGGGCAAGCGTGCGCGCCTTCTCCACCACGGCAGCCATGTAGCCGGCGCTCAGACCCTGTCCGCGGTAGCCGGGGTTCATCCATACACCCTGGATCTGCGTGACGTCGGCTGTCACAGCTCCCAGCTCGGCCTTGAACACAACGTCGCCGGAGTCGTTGACGTGTGCCAATGAATGGCCTTGCCGGATGAGGCCTTCCACGCGGCGGCTGTAGAACTCCTTGCCTCCCAGGAACGGCGAGTAGCCCACTTCCTCTTCGAACATGGCGGCGCAGGCGGGAAGGATCCGGTCAAAATCGGCCAGCCGGCCAAGCCCCAGATCCGCGTTCGCCTCCACCGACGGCGGCCCGCACAGCGTCATCAGCGGCTGTTCATCCCGCACCTCGTGGGCCGCATGCCCTAGTTCAGCCAGCTCAGCATGGAGGGCAAGGACAGCATCTGCGGGGCCAAAGGCGGAGGCGAATCGGCGGCCGGAATTGCTTGCTGCGGCAGCGACAAGCCCGGCAAATTCGGGGTCAAGCTGGACCGGGACCAGGTTTGCCCCTGCCCAGCACGCGCCGACCAGGATGCCGTCGTCGAAAACTCCCAGGACGCCAGCACCACCAGCAGTGGGCGCGGCAGAGCCCGCCGCCCGGAGGTGCGCCAGGATAAAGACATTGGCCACCGGATCCTGCGACGCTAGGCGCCGCAGGGCAGCGGTGTCCGCGCCGGCGAGGGTCCGGACGGATATTCCCGCCGGCGCGGCGTCCTCTTTATGAGACGCTAACCACGGGGCTACCCTTGACAGCATCTTCGCCATCGGCCTCCCCCATCTCTTCAGCTATGCGCATGGCCTCTTCGATCAGTGTCTCAACAATCTCGCTCTCAGGCACAGTCTTAATGACTTGGCCCTTCACAAAGATCTGCCCCTTGCCATTGCCGGACGCCACACCAAGATCGGCTTCGCGGGCTTCGCCCGGTCCGTTGACAACACAGCCCATCACTGCCACGCGGAGCGGAATTTCCATGCCTTCCAGCCCTGCGGTGACCTGTTCGGCAAGGGTGTACACGTCCACCTGGGCGCGGCCGCATGACGGGCAGGAGACGATTTCCAGTTTGCGCGGACGCAGGTTCAGGGACTGGAGGATCTGGTTGCCCACCTTGATTTCCTCCACCGGAGGCGCCGACAGGGAAACCCTGATGGTGTCGCCGATGCCCTTGGCCAGGAGCGCCCCGAAGGCTGTGGCGGACTTGATGGTGCCCTGGAAGGCGGGCCCGGCTTCGGTGACGCCCAGGTGCAGGGGCCAGTCGCCCTGCTCGGCCAGCATCTCGTAGGCAGCAACCATAATGACCGGGTCGTTGTGCTTGACCGAGATCTTGAAGTCGTTGAAACCGTGCTCTTCGAACAGCGACGCTTCCCAGACGGCGGATTCCACGAGGGCCTCGGGGGTGGCCTTGCCATACTTCTTCAGGATGCCGGGCTCCAGCGATCCGGCGTTGATGCCGATCCGGATGGAGGTCCCGTGGTCCTTCGCCGCGCGGGCGATTTCCTTGACCTGGTCATCGAACTTGCGGATATTGCCCGGGTTCACCCGCACTGCCGCGCAGCCGGCCTCAATCGCCGCGAAGACGTACTTCGGCTGGAAGTGGATGTCGGCAATGACAGGGATCTGGGACTTGCGAGCGATGATTGGCAGAGCCTCTGCATCATCGGCCGACGGGCAGGCGACGCGCACGATGTCGCAACCGGATGCGGTGAGTTCCGCGATCTGCTGCAGGGTGGCGTTGATGTCCGTGGTGGGCGTGGTGGTCATGGACTGCACACTGATGGGCGAGTCCGAACCGACCCCGACGGAACCCACCTTGATCTGCCGCGTCTTGCGGCGGGGGGCGAGAACGGGCGGCGGTGCTGACGGCATTCCCAGGCTGACCGAGGTCACGTGGACTCCTTGGGTAGGTGTTTCGGTAGTAAAAAAGGGTCCGGGAATCAGGATGCGTGCGCGGCCAGGAGGCCGATCACGGGAGTCCACTCGGTTGTCCGGATCCCGGCAATGGTGCCGGCGACGGCGAACGGGTCCTGCTTGAGGAGATCGTTCACGTGGGTTTCGTCCTGGACCTTGAAGATCAGCAGGGCGCCCGCCCCGTCACCGTAGGGTCCGCTGGTCAGCAGCTGGCCCTCGTCCGCCAGACCCGCCAGCCAGGCGCGGTGCGCGGGGCGGTGATCATCACGGACGGCGGAGGAATCGGCGGCGTACACATACTCAACGGCAAAAACAGTCATAAAGACACCCTATCCCCAGGGGTGGGCTGTCGCCGATCCGGGCAGTCAGCAAGACTCACTGCAGGAACACTACCTTGATCACTGCCGCCGTTCCCGCAGCCCACAGCATGGACGTGAGCGTTCCGATGATGAACCGCTCCGCAGCCACGGGGGTCTCTTTCAATTCGGCGAACCTGCCCAGGCCCTTGATAGCCACGATGTAGGCAATGGCCACCGGCTGTCCGGTCAGGATGGCCACGCAGACGCCCAACCGTTCCAGGACTCCGATGATTGCCCCACCCCGCAGGATCCGCTGGGCCGGCAGCGCCGGCGCCACCTGAGGAACGTCCGACGGCGGCTGGCCGCCACCCGTGGTCAGCTCGCCGTCGACGGTTTGCCCCGTACCGGCCCGCGGGGCTTCCGAAACGGTGTCTACCGTGACGTCGGCTGAAGGGTCCTGGGCCGATGCGTCCTGGTCCGACTTGGTGGCCGCGTCCGCTTTGTCGTCAATGGTCCTGGCGAGCCGGAACACCAGTGCGGTCACCGGCCATCCTGCGAATCCGGCCACCAACAGCGCAACTGCGATCCAGAGTGCGTTCACCGTTCTCCTTCAATCTGGGAATGGGCGTGGTCCAGGAGCATGGCCGCGGCAGGCCTGGCCGCCCATTCCTCAAGCCAGCCGGACCTAAGCACAGCACGGCTCACCGACTGCTCCGTGATTCCCAGTTCCTGGGCCACGTGTTTCTGGCTGCCATGCTTTCCCTCGCCGCCCTGGAGCGCGCGCAACCGGTCCACCACCCGCCACTGGGCTGGTGTGCGTTGCTGCACCACCCGTCCGATCAGGCGAAGCACCGCCTGGGCATTTGCACTGGTCATGGCTCCCTCCTTGGCGTGGGGAGGCATCTCCCGTCCACGGCCAATACTGCCGGACACCACCGACAATGGCACCTGACCAGCCGAGCCCTTGGCGAGTTCCACGGCCTTTCGCGCTGCCACAAAGCCGCTCCCGGAACCTTCCCGGGGGCTTCCGCCCGGGGTGAGCTGTACGGCCCCGATCCCGATCCCGACGTACCAGCGCCCGCTCCGGAGTGCGTACAAGGCGATCTCCACTACGTCCTCGGCATGTTCCACCACACCCTGGAGTTCATCACCCACGGACCGTTCGAAGGTCGCCGGTGTGAGGCTGCGCAGTGCGGCGATCAGATCGGGAACACGGTCGACGTCGGCAGTGCTGCCTCGCTGGTCGATGGTCAGTACGTACATGCCCTAACCGTACGCAGGTGATCACTCATAATCAATCAAAAATAGCTGATTATTAAATATCAGCCAATAAAGACTGATTTTCGAGAATCACCCGATCCGATCAGGTGCTGTCGTGGCCTGCCGGGATCCGCTCCAGGCGATCCACCCACCGGCGCCTGCCATCAGTACGGCCCCAGCCCGGCGCGGCAGCACGTCGGAACGCCATACCGCGATCCCCAGCAGCACCGTGCCAACGAATACGAGCAGCAGGCCCAGCAAAACGTGGAAATCACCGCCGGAACAAGCAGCAAAGCCGTGCCGGCAACAGCTGTGACCATTGAGGCGATTGCCAGGCTCCCCGTCCTGCTGTTGGCCATGGAACAGCCCAAAGCAAAGAAACCGAACAGGGCCAGGATGGTGCCTGCGGTACTGCCGAAAAGATGGCTGATCTGGTACGCATCGGAGCTGACAAAACGGGCCCACGCCTCCGGGTCCTTCGCCTGGTCCGGATGCGGGTCCAGCGTGGACCAGGCGGTGACAAGCCACGAGACAGGCAGCGCCCACAACCCGGCCCGGATCCAGCGGCTAATGCTCTTTGATTGGACGGCGAACGTGCCCATGTTTCATGGTAGATCCGGGACATCCGTCCAGCCAGACGTCCGCAGGAGTCAGCCGAACAGGTTCACCGGCTTCACGATGTCGGCATAAATCAGCAACAAACTCATGCCCATCAGCAACGTGGCCACCACGTAAGTCACGGGAAGCAGTTTGGCGATGTCGAAAGCGCCCGGATCCGGTTTGCCGAACAGCTTGGCCACCCGCCGCCGCGCCCCCTCGTACAGCGCTCCGGCCACATGGCCGCCGTCGAGCGGAAGCAGCGGGATCAGGTTGAAGACCGCAAGCGCAAAGTTCAAGCCGGCGAGCAGCCCTACCAGTGCCCCAATCCTGGACTGCAGCGGCACTTCCTCCATGGCCGCCACTTCACCGGCCACGCGCCCCACGCCCACCACGCTGATGGGGCCGTTGGGGTCGCGCTCTTCCTCGCTGAAGGCCGCCTTGGCAACGCCCACCACCCGGGCGGGCAGATTGAAGACGACGCCGGCCACTTGCTTGATGTTTTCGCCCGCCATGGGCAGGACGGACGACGCCGGCTGGGGAACCAGTTCGGTCTGCGCGCCGATGCCCAGGAAGCCGACGTCCTGGTACAGGAGGGTGCCGGCGTCGTCCTTTGCCTGGCGTCCGTCCACGCCGACGACGGGGCGGGCGGAGAGCACCGGCGTCACCGCGGTGGTGACGGGCGCGCCGTCGCGCTCAACAGTGATGCTGACTTCCCTGCCCGCGGAGGTCCGGATCCATTCGGTCAGCTCGTCCCAGCCGGTGACAGCTTTCCCGTCAAAGGAGGTGACCACGTCGTTGGGCAGGAGCCCGGCAGCGGCCGCGGGGGTCAGCTGGCAGTCCGGGGAATCGGGATCAACGGTCTCGCCGGCCGCCACCTGGCACTTGGAGACGTCGGCGATGGTGGTGGTGGCCGTGGCCATGCCGAAGCCCATCAGCAGGACGGCGGTCAGGATCACGCCGATCAGCAGGTTCATGGCCGGCCCGCCCAGCATCACGATGATTTTCTTCCACACCGGCAGCCGGTAGAACACGCGGTTTGCGTCCTCCGGTCCCACTTCCTCGTGTGCCATGGACCGGGCTTCCGTGGCCAGTGTCTGGAACATGCCGGTGCTGGAAGGGCGGACGGTGCCGTCGTCCTTGTTGGGCGGATACATGCCGATCATGGACACGTAGCCACCCAGCGGGATCGCTTTCACGCCGTATTCAGTTTCACCCTTCCGCTTGGACCACAGGGTGGGGCCGAAGCCGATCATGTACTTGGTGACACGCACCTTGAACAGCTTGGCGGGCACCAGGTGCCCCACTTCGTGCAGCGCAATGGACACGGCAATGCCGATCGCCACAAAGACGACGCCGAGGATAAAGAGGAGGACGGGGCTCATGCGTGGATCTGCTGCTTCCTAGAGACTGCTGACTGCTAAACGTTCGTGGGCACGCGTGCGTGCCCAGTCTTCAGCATCCAGTACCGACTCCAGCGTCAGCCCGGAGGATCCTGAATGTTCGCTGAGGACAGCATCGATGGTGTCCACGATTTCGGTGAAGCGGATGCGTCCCGAGTGGAACGCCATGACCGCTTCCTCGTTTGCCGCGTTAAAGACGGCGGGAAAAGTACTCCCCTGCTTGGCGGCGTCCTTGGCCAAGTCCACGGCCGGGAAAGCGACGGTGTCCAGCGGTTCGAACGTCCAGCTGGTGGCTTTGGTCCAGTCACACGGGGAGGCCGCTTTGGGGACCCTGTCCGGCCAGCCCAGCCCTAAGGCAATGGGGAGGCGCATGTCCGGCGGGGACGCCTGGGCGATGACGGACCCGTCAATGAACTGGACCATGGAGTGGACCACCGACTGCGGGTGGACCACAACGTCGATCCGGTCCAGCGGCACGTCGAACAGCAGATGGGCCTCGATGAGCTCAAGGCCCTTGTTGACGAGCGTGGCCGAGTTAGTGGTGACCATCAGCCCCATGTCCCACGTGGGGTGCGCCAGGGCCTCTTTCGGCGTCACGTCGTGGAGCTGTTCCCTTGTCCGGCCGCGGAAAGGCCCTCCGGAGGCCGTCAGGATGAGCTTCTCAACCTCGACCGCGGAGCCGGAGCGCAGGCACTGCGCTATCGCTGAGTGCTCGGAATCCACCGGCACGATCTGCCCCTCGCGGGCGGCGGCCTTGACGAGCGCTCCGCCGACGATCAGCGATTCCTTGTTGGCCAGCGCCAGCGTTGCACCTGATTTCAGGGCGGCGAGGGTCGGGGCGAGCCCGATGGAGCCGGTAATGCCGTTGAGCACTACGTCCGCTTCTACCGCGGCGATGCGGGCCGAGGCGTCCGGGCCGGCGATGATTTCGGGGCGGTAGTCCTGCCGCCCGGCGAGGCGGGCAGCCTCGGAGATCAGGTCCCGCAGCTTGCGCGGATCCCCCGCGGCGATGCCCACAGCGGCGGCACCGGTGTGGACGGCCTGGCGGGCCAGGAGCTGCAGGTTCCCTCCGCCGGCGCTGAGCGCCACTACCTCAAAAAGGTGCGGGGCGCCGTCGACGACGTCAATCGCCTGGGTGCCGATGGAACCGGTGGATCCGAGGATGACGATTCTGCGAGGCTGCATTGGTTAAGTATCCCGCACCCCGGCCCGCACCTGGCCCGCGGTCCGGTCAGCCCGCCGCCAGCTCGATGAAACCCTTGGCCAGCGTGGACACGGCTCCGATGTAGGCGATGGCCACAACGATCCGCCGCACGGCAGCCGGTTTGACCTTGCCGGACAGCAGATCGCCCGCGATGATTCCCGCCACCATGGCGGCCAGGATGCTGAGCCATTGCCAGCCGTCCAGTCCGGGAACATGTCCACCGGATAGTACGTACTTGATCACCAGGGAAGACAGTCCGGTGGTCACGAAATAGGGCTGGAGGGTGGCGCCGAAACTCTTCTGCTCCCACCGGGTGGCAATGGCGTACGCGGTGATGGCCGGCCCGCCGACGCCCGCTGCCGCGTTCATCAGTCCGCTGGTGAAGCCGAGGGAGACCATGGGAACGGGGCCACTGGCGCGCCAGGAGCTGCGGGTCAGCCGCTGCGAAGCCAGCAGGGCGATGATGAGGAGGATGCCGATGCAGATCTCCAGCGGCGCTTCGGCCACGTTGCTGGCCAACCAGGCACCCGGCAATACCCCTGCGAGGGCCGCGAGCGCCAGTCCGAAGTAGCGCTTCCACTCCACATGCCGCCAGACCCGGGAGAGGATCAGGAGGGATGAGGCCGCGCCGCACAGGTTGATGATCATGACGCCGTCGAAGGGGCCGAGCAGCACCACCAGGACGGGAGAGACGAGAAGGCCGAATCCGAGGCCGGCCAGCCGCTGGGCCAGCGCCCCTGCAACAACGGCAATGAGCACCAATGCAAACACCATCCGATCCTAGTGGGCGGACAGCGACGCCGGGCGTAACGTGGATTGCGTGGACTGGGTTACCTGGTTCGATGCGCCGGAGTACGGATTCGCCCGGCAAGTGCTGCAGCGGGGTGTGGCGGCACTGTTCTTTGTTGCGTTCCTGTCCTCCCTGAACCAGTTCCCTGCGCTGCTGGGCGAACGTGGCCTGTTGCCGGTTCCGGACTATCTGGAAGGGTTCAGCGCGCGCCGGCGGCCCACGCTGTTCCGTTGGCGCTATTCGGACCGGCTGCTGCGTGGTGCCTGCCTCACCGGACTGGCAATTTCCGCCCTCCTGGTGGCCGGCATCCCCCAGCTTGGGCCGCCGTGGGTTCCGCTGATCGTATTTCTGGCCCTGTGGCTGCTTTACATGTCGATCGTCAACGTGGGGCAGACGTTTTATGGCTTCGGCTGGGAAATGCTGCTGCTGGAGGCCGGGTTCACGGTGGCCTTCCTTGGCTCGGACCAGACGGAGCCGCCGCGCACCATCCTGATCCTATTGGCCTGGCTCGTGTTCCGGCTGGAGTTCGGCGCCGGGATGATCAAGATCCACGGCGGCCTGGAGTGGCGTGATCTGACCGCCCTCTACTATCACCATGAAACGCAGCCGATGCCGGGGCCACTGAGCCGCCAGGCTCATCTCCTGCCCAAACCCTTCCACCGGCTGGAGGTCCTGGGGAACCATTTCGCCCAGCTCGTGGTGCCGTTCTTCCTCTTCGCACCGCAACCCGTGGCAAGCGCCGCCGCCGGAATCATCATCTTCACCCAGCTGTGGCTGGTGGCCAGCGGCAACTTCGCGTGGCTGAACTGGATGGCCATTGTGCTGGCCTTCGCCGCGGTCAGCGACCCCGTGGCCCGCGCCGTATTGCCGTTCCTGCCGCTGGACGGGGATCCTGAGGAAGGCAGCCGCGGCAGTCCCCCGTACTGGCTTGCCGTCACCCTTGTGGCCACAATGCTGCTGGTAGTCCTCAGCTACTGGCCCGTGCGCAACCTGCTCTCCAAGGGGCAGCTGATGAATGCCAGCTTCAACCGCTGGCAGCTGGTCAACACGTATGGCGCGTTTGGCACCGTGACCAAGCACCGCGTCGAGATCGTCGTGGAAGGCACCCTCGACGAAGAACCTGAGGACTCAGCAGACTGGCGCGAATATGGGTTTAAGGGCAAACCCGGAGATCTCCGCCGGCTGCCCCGCCAGTGGGCGCCCTACCACCTGCGGCTGGACTGGCTGATGTGGTTCCTGCCGTTGCGCACCGTCCACGAGGAGTGGTTTTACGCGTTCCTCACGAAACTGCTGGAGGCGGACCAGCGGACGCTGCGGCTGCTCCGCGCCGACCCGTTCGACGGCGATCCGCCGCGCTGGGTGCGTGTCAACAGCTACCTGTACCGTTTCGCCACCAGGGCTGAGTTCCGGGAGACGGGCGAGCGCTGGGTCCGGATGCCGCTCTATGAGGCCATCCCGCCGCTTTCGCTCGGCGGTTCCCGGAGGCGGCGGCGGTGATTCGGTGCCCGCAGCCCTAGGAGTGGATGCCTGCCCGGCGGATGGTGGCTTCGGCGTGCTTGAGGATGGGGCCGTCGATCATTTTGCCGCCGTGCTGGAACACGCCGGATCCGGCAACAGCCGCGACCTGCAGCAGTTCTGTGGCGGCGGCGACGTCGGCCTCGGACGGGGCGTAGGCGCCCCGTACAACGGCCGCCTGCGTGGGATGGATGCAGGCTTTGGAGCCGAATCCTGACGCTGCGGCATCAGCGGCCTCCAGAGCCAGCCCGTCAAGGTCCGGGATGTTGACGTACACGGCGTCCACGGCTTCTTTCCCGAAAGCCCGGGCGGCGAGCAGCACCGCGGACCGGGCATGCAGCGCCACGGCGCGGTAGCCGCCGTCGTCCGCTCTGCTGGACGTACCGCTAAGGGAAGCCAGGAGGTCCTCGGCGCCCCACATCAGTGCCACCACGTTGGGGGCCGCCGCGATGGCGGGCGCGTTCAGGACCCCGACTGCGGTCTCGCACAGGGCGATGACGTGGTAGTCCGCCAGGGCTTCGAGCTGGGCCGCACTCTCAGCCTTGGCCAGCATCACCGTGCGGTACGGGGTGTGGGCCAGGCAGTGCAGGTCCTTCTCGAACTCGTCGGTGCCCGCCGGGTTGATCCTGATGATGGTGCGGCTGGGGTCAAGTTCGGGCCCCTCCCCGGCAGCGCCCAGCTGGGCCAGGATGGCGCCGCGCGCCCGCTGTTTGTCCGCGGGTGCCACGGCGTCCTCGAGGTCCACGATGACAGCGTCGGCGCGTTGGGCGGCCTTGGGGAAGCGCTCCGGGCGGTCGGCAGGGCAGAAGAGTAGGGCGGGACCCATCACAAATGTCATACGGTCATTGTCCTCTTTTGGGGCCCGGCACGCTCCCCTTTTCAGCTCCCGCAGGCTGCACGTATTGTCCAGAAGACTGCGCCACATGGGCGTCCCGGTTCCACATCAGGCAGCTCCGAGTGGCCAGCGCCACCACGGTGCCGTCCTGGTTCCGCCCGGTGTGCTGCATGGTCACAATCCCCTGGCCGGGTCGCGATCCCGAGAGCCGTTTGCCGGTGATCACCGTCTCCGTGTAGAGCGTGTCCCCGTGGTACAGCGGGTGCGGGAAAGAGACGTCGGTCAGGCCCAGCTGGGCGATGATGGTGCCCTGGGTGAGCTGGGAGACGGACTGCCCCACCAGGGTGGACAACGTGAACATGGAGTTGACCAGCCGCTGGCCGAACGGCTGCCCTGCGCTCCAGGCGGCATCCAGGTGCAGGGCCTGGGTGTTCATGGTGAGCGTGGTGAACAGGACGTTGTCCGCCTCGGTCACGGTGCGGCCGGGCCGGTGCGCGTAGACAACGCCTTCTTCGAGCTCATCAAAGTACAGGCCGCGCTGCTCGATGACGCGGGGGGCGGCGGTGGTTGCGCCCGGACCGTCGGGGGTTGAGCCCGCCGAAGCCCCGCTCATACGGTGAGCTCCTGGTCCTCTTCGAACAGCTCGGCGCCGGTGGCCGCGGCCACGTCCTCCACGGAGACGTTGGGGGCCAGTTCGCGGAGAACCAACCGGGACCGCCCGCCTTCGGTGACGACGTCGATCACGGCGAGGTCGGTGATGATCCGGTCCACGCAGGCCTTGCCGGTCAGCGGCAGAGAGCAGTGCTCCACGATTTTGGGGTTGCCGTTGCGGTCCACGTGTTCCATCATCACGATCACCTTCTTGGCGCCGAAGACCAGGTCCATGGCCCCGCCCATGCCTTTGACCATCTTGCCCGGGATCATCCAGTTGGCCAGGTCGCCGTTCTGCGCCACTTCCATGGCGCCGAGCACGGCCACGTCAACGTGCCCGCCGCGGATCATGCCGAACGACGAGGCGGAGTCGAAGAACGCGGCCCCCTTGTTGACCGTGACGGTTTCCTTGCCGGCGTTGATGAGGTCCGGATCCACCGCGTCCTCGCTGGGGTATGGTCCCACGCCCAGGATCCCGTTCTCCGAGTGGAGCACCACCTCGACGCCTGCCGGGATGTAGTTGGGAATGAGCGTGGGCATGCCGATGCCGAGGTTGACGTACTGTCCGTTGCTGAGCTCCCGGGCCACCCGGGCGGCCAGTTCGTTGCGCGTCCACCCTTTGCCCTCCGGATTGGTGCCTTCCGGATGGCCGACGGTGGCACGCCGGTATTCGGGCCGTACGGCTTCGGGCCGGGGAGGTGCTCCCTGCGTGCTGTTGGACTCCATGGCTACGCTCCTGCCTGTTCGGTGGCGCTTTCGGTTCCGGCAGCCTGGGCAAGGGAGACGGTCCGCTTCTCGATCCGCTTCTCACCGGCGGGCACAACCACCACCCGCTGGACAAAGATGCCGGGAGTGTGGACGTGTTCGGGGTCCAGCTCCCCCGGTTCCACCAGCTCCTCCACCTCGGCGATGGTGATTTTTCCCGCCATGGCGCAGAGCGGGTTGAAGTTCATGGCGGTGGCGTGGAAAACCAGGTTGCCGTGGCGGTCACCCTTCCAGGCGTGGACCAGCCCGAAGTCGGGCGTCAGGGATTCCTCCAGGACGTAGTCCACACCGTTGAACGTCCGGACTTCCTTGGCGGCGGAGGCAATCGCGATGCCTCCGTCGGCGTCGTACTTCTGCGGCAGGCCGCCGTCGGACACCTGGGTGCCGACCCCGGCCTTGGTGTAGAAAGCGGGGATCCCGGCGCCGCCGGCCCGGAGCTTTTCCGCCAGCGTCCCCTGCGGGGTGAGGACCACCTCAAGCTCACCGGACAGGTACTGGCGCGCGAACTCCTTGTTCTCGCCGACGTAGGAACTGACAGTCCGCCGAATCCTGCCGTCACGGAGCAGGACGCCCAGCCCCCAGTCGTCCACGCCGCAGTTGTTGCTGACGGTTTCGAGGTCCTTCGTGCCGTGCCGGTGCAGGGCATCGATCAAGGCCACCGGGATTCCGCAGAGGCCGAACCCTCCCACCGCGAGCGACGCGCCGTCGGGAATGTCCGCAATGGCTTCCTCGGCGCTGGCAACAACCTTGTTGATCATCGTTGGTCCTTTCAAGGGTCTCGACAGGCTCGACCACCGCGTGGCATTCCCGACCAGCGGGCTTGTTACAGTCCGAGTTCGCGGGCGATGAGCATCAGCTGGACTTCCGTGGTGCCCTCACCGACTTCAAGGATCTTGGAGTCGCGGTAGTGCCGTGCCACGGTGAATTCGTTGATGAAGCCATAGCCGCCGAATACCTGGGTGGCATCCCGCGCGTTGTCCATGGCCGCCTCGCCTGCGACCATCTTAGCGATGGCCGCCTGCGTCTTGAACGGCTTCCCCGCCAGCATCCTCGACGCGGCGTCGTAGTACGCCAGGCGGGCCGTATGGGCCCGGGCCTGCATGCGGGCGATCTTGAACGAGATGGCCTGGTACTTGCCGATGTGATGACCAAACGCGCTGCGTTCCTTGGCGTACTTCACCGACAGGTCAACACAGCCCTGCGCCGCCCCCGTCGCCAAAGCCGCGATGGCGATCCGGCCCTCGTCCAGGATGGAAAGGAAATTCGCGTAACCCCGCCCCTCCGCACCGAGCAGGTTCGCTTCCGGCACCCGGACGTCCTTGAGCGTCAGCGGGTGCGTGTCCGAGGCGTTCCAGCCCACTTTGTTGTAGGCCTTCTCCGCCCTGAAACCCGCAGTATTGGTGGGCACCAGGATGGTGGAAATCTGCTTCTTGAGGCTGCCATCCTTGCGTTCCTTCTGACCCGTCACCGCGGTGACCGTGACCAGGCGCGTGATGTCGGTCCCGGAGTTGGTGATGAATTCCTTGTTGCCGTTGATCACCCAGTCGCCGTTCTCACGATGGGCGTGGGTTTTGGTCCCGCCGGCGTCAGAGCCTGCTTCCGGCTCCGTGAGTCCGAAGCCGGCGAGTGCCTTGCCCGAGGCCAGCAGCGGGAGCCACTCCTCTTTCTGGGCCTCGGTACCGAACCGGTACACCGGCATTGCGCCGAGGGAGACGCCTGCTTCCAGCGTGATGGCCACGGACTGGTCCACCCGGCCAAGCTGTTCGAGGGCGAGTGCCAAAGCGAAGTAGTCCCCGCCCATCCCACCGTGCGCTTCCGGGAACGGCAGCCCGAACAGGCCCATGTCCGCCATCTGGGACACCACCTCGTACGGGAAGCTGTGCTCCTCATCGTGCTTGGCCGAGACCGGCGCCACCACGTTGTCCGCGAAATCCCGGACGGTGTCGCTGAGGTCCTGGTATTCCTCGCTGAGCTCAAAATCTGCCATGGCTAGGCTCCCTTGCCTGTGTTGTTGGAGTCCTTGTTGGAATCCTTGTTGGAATCCTGAAGTGAATCTGCGTCTGAATCGGTGGTTGAAGGGTGGATGGTGGCCAGCACCTGGTCTGCTTTGACCGGCTGACCGGCCTTGATGCTGATGTGGACCGTGCCGGCCACCTCTGCCACGAGCTGGTGTTCCATCTTCATGGCTTCCACGGAGAGAAGGACCTGGCCGGCTTCCACGGTGTCGCCGTTGCTGACCGCAACGGATACCACCGTGCCGGGCATGGGCGAGCGCACCTCCGGGTCCGCGGTGCCTTCCTCGCGCTCGACGGCGGCGAGAACCCGGACAAGCCGAGACTCCCGCGTCAGCGGCTCCAGCCGGCAGGACCAGCCTCCGTTGCCGAGGAACAGTTCCGCGGGAACTCCTGAGGGCAGGTTGTCCGGGGTGAGGTTGACAGGGCCCGCGTCCGCCGGCGCCAGCGAGTAGTCCGTGGTTTCGCCGTCCAGGGTAAGGACCAGGCTCCCGCGGCCCGGCAACCGCAGCGAGGCCGTCCGCCATGGCCCGTCACCGACACAGACCTGGACCGGGCCGGCGGCCACGCGGCCTGTGACTCTCACTGTTGCGATGCCGCCGTCGGGCGTTCCCAGGCTGATCCGCAGGGGCGCCGGCGCGCCGATCCGCCAGCCGTTGCTGGCCTGCCAGGGACCGGGGGGCGTCCCCGTGATGTCCTGGTCCCCGCTCACAACGGCGTACAAGGCGGCCGCGACCAGTTCGGCGTCGTCAATCCGCCGGAAGGCGAAGTCGGGCATCTTGCGCTCGATCAGGCCGGTGTCGAGATGCCCGGCGCGGACATCGTCGTCGTTGATCAGCAGCCTCAGGTACTCAACATTCGTATCGATGCCAAGGGCTGTGTAGCCGGCGAGTGCCGCGTCCAGGGTATCCAGGGCAACGGTGCGGTCCGGGCCCCACGCGATGACTTTGGAGATCATGGGATCGTAGCTGGAGGAGATCTCGAGCCCCTCGAGCAGGGCTGAATCCACCCGGATCATGCCGGCTCCGTGATCGGGCATTTCGTCCAGCAGGAGCACGGTCCCGGTGGACGGCATGAAGTTCCGCTCCGGGATTTCCGCGTAGACGCGGGCTTCGGCGGCGTGCCCGTTGAGTTCGACGTCGGCCTGGCGGAAGGTGAGTTCCTCACCGGCAGCGATGCGGACCTGCCATTCGACCAGGTCCACGCCGGTGACCATTTCGGTCACCGGGTGCTCCACCTGGAGACGGGTATTCATCTCCATAAAGAAGAACTCGTCAGGGGCCTCGTCGGAGACCAGGAACTCCACAGTTCCCGCGCCGCTGTAGTGGACGCTGCGGGCCGCCTGGCAGGCGGCCTCGCCGATCCGGGCCCGGGTGGCCCCGCCGTCGTGCAACGACTCCAGCAGCGGCGACGGCGCTTCCTCAATCACCTTTTGGTGGCGGCGCTGCAGCGAGCACTCCCGCTCCCCCAGATGGATCACGTTGCCGTGGTTGTCCGCCAGGACCTGGACCTCGATGTGCCGCGGCGTGCGGACCAGCCGTTCAAGGAAAAGGGTGTCATCGCCGAAGGCGCTCGCGGCGACGCGGCGGGCGGTGGCCAGCGTGGCTTCGAGGTCCTCGTGGCGCTCCACGATGTGCATGCCCTTGCCGCCGCCGCCCGCTGACGGTTTGATGAGCAGCGGGAACCCGACGGCGGGCGCGGCCTCCATGAGTTGCGCGTCAGTCATGCCCGGTTCGGCGATGCCCGGCACTACGGGGACTCCGTAGCCGGCCACGTGGTTCTTGGACCGGATCTTGTCGCCCATGACGTTCAGGGACTCAACGCCGGGGCCGATGAAGGTGATGCCGGCGGTTTCGAGGGCGCGGGCAAAATCGACGTTCTCGCTGAGGAAGCCGTAGCCGGGGTGGACTGCCTCGGCGCCGGTGTCGCGGCAGGCCTGGAGGATCGCCTCCATCTTCAGGTAGCTTTCTCCCGCGGCGGCAGGGCCAATCCGCACGGCGGTGTCAGCCTCGCGAACGTGGCGGGCCCCGGCGTCGGCGTCGCTGTAGACGGCTACGGAGCGGATGCCCAAGGCACGCAGTGTGCGGATGACGCGGCAGGCGATCTCCCCGCGGTTGGCGACGAGCACGGTGCTGAACAGCGGCTTCTGCCGGATTGCGGAAGGAACGGCGGGCATGGAAACGGTCATGGCTGGCTCACATCCGGAAAAGGCCGAAGGAGGTCTCCGGCAGGGGGGTGCGGGAGACGACGTCGAGTGCCAGTCCCAGGACGGTGCGAGTATCCGCGGGGTCGATCACGCCGTCGTCCCAGAGGCGGGCGGTGGAATAGTACGGGCTGCCCTGGTCCTCGTATTGCTGTTTGATCGGGGCCTTGAAGGCTTCCTCGTCCTCGGCGGACCATTCCTCGCCACGGGCCTCGTACTGGTCACGCTTGACGGTTGCGAGAACGCCGGAGGCTTGGTTCCCTCCCATCACCGAGATGCGGCTTGCCGGCCACATCCACAGGAAGCGCGGCGAATACGCCCGCCCGCACATGGAGTAGTTGCCGGCGCCGAAGGACCCGCCGATGACGACGGTCAGCTTGGGCACCCGGGCAGTGGCGACGGCGGTGACCATCTTGGCGCCGTTTTTGGCAATGCCACCCTGCTCGGAATCCCTGCCCACCATGAACCCGGAAATGTTCTGCAGGAAAATAAGCGGAATGCCGCGCTGGTCGCAGAGTTCGATGAAGTGCGCGCCCTTGAGCGAGGACTCGCTGAAGAGCACGCCGTTGTTGGCCACGATCCCCACCGGGTGCCCGTGCAGCCTGGCAAAACCCGTGACCAGGGTGGTGCCGTACTCCTTCTTGAACTCGTGGAACCTGCTGCCGTCCACCAGCCGGGCAATGACCTCGTGGACGTCGTATTGCGCGTTGACGTCCGTCGGGAGGGCGCCGTACAACTCCGCCGGATCCGCGAGGGGCTCGACGACGGTGTCCACATCCCAGGCAGGGGCAGCCGGCCTCGGCAGGGTGGAGACGATGTCCCGGACGATCTGCAGGGCATGCTCATCGTTCTCCGCCAGGTGGTCGGTGACGCCGGAGATTTTCGAGTGCACGTCACCGCCGCCCAGTTCCTCCGCCGTGACGATCTCCCCGATGGCAGCCTTCACCAGCGGCGGACCGCCCAGGAAGATAGTGCCCTGGTTCCGCACGATCACCGTCTCATCGCTCATGGCCGGAACGTAAGCGCCGCCGGCGGTGCAGGAGCCCATCACGGAGGCGATCTGCGGGATCTTTGCCGCGGACATCCTGGCCTGGTTGAAGAAGATCCGGCCGAAATGCTCCTTGTCGGGAAAAACTTCGTCCTGCTTCGGGAGGAACGCCCCGCCCGAATCCACCAGATAGATGCACGGCAGCCGGTTCTCCAGCGCTATCTCCTGGGCGCGGAGGTGCTTCTTCACGGTCATCGGGTAGTAGGTGCCGCCCTTGACGGTGGCGTCGTTGGAGATCACGAGCATCTGGCGGCCGTGGACCAGGCCGATGCCGGCAATAACCCCGGCTCCCGGCGAGTCGTTGTTGTACATGCCGTTGGCTGCCAGCGGCGCGATCTCCAGGAACGGGCTGCCATCATCCAGCAGCCGGTCAATGCGCTCCCGGGGCAGCAGCTTCCCGCGCCCCACATGGCGCTCCCGCGACTTCTCCGGCCCGCCCAACGCGGCCTCAGCCAGCCTGGTCCGGAGCTCGGCGGCCAGCGCGAGCTGGGCAGCGTTGTTTGCAGCAAACGCTTCACTTGCGGCATCAAGCCGGCTGGCGAGAGTCTCCATCGACTGCATCCGTTCGTCATCTATTGAAAGCCACCAAGGCTCCGGCGAGAGCCGGAAAAGCGAGCTCGGTTAATGCTTTATAACTGGAATTCAGGTTAGTCTTTATTAACTGTGATGTCCAACACAACAGGACATTGCTAGAATCTGCTGTTCCTAGGAGGAAAAGCGTGCCCACCACCCGACCGGTCAAGCCGTCCGCACCGGCCCAGTCTGAGCATCCGAACTCGGCAACACGACCCGTTTCGGCAGCCCAGGCCGCTTCCGCGACGCCGGCAGCTCCGGGAACACCCGCGGCCGCGGCAGCCCACGCAGCTCCCGGAACGCCCCGCAGCCAGGCGAAGGAGAACCGCCGCCAGGCGCTGCTTGCCGCCGCCGCGGGGCTCTTCGCCCTGCACGGATTCAACCGCGTATCACTGGAAGACCTGGGCGCGGCAGCGGGTGTCAGCGGCCCGGCCGTCTATCGCCACTTCCAGGGCAAGCAGGCGGTGTTGGGAGACCTGCTGCTTACCGTCAGCCGCGAGCTGCTCGACGGCGGCCGGCGCGTCATTGCCGAGACTACGGACCCTCTCGCAGCGCTCCGCCGGCTGGTGGGGTTCCAAGTGGAGTTTGCCCTTGGCAAGCCCGACGTGATCCGGGTGCAGGACCGGGATTTCAGCAACCTCAGTCAGAAGGACCAGTCCGAGGTCCGGACACTGCAGCGGAACTACGTGGAGATTTGGGTGGAGGTCCTGGCGCTGCTGCATCCGGGCACCGACGCCGTCGAACTGCGGATGCGGGCCCACGCTACGTTCGGCCTGATCAACTCCACGCCGCACTCGGTGCGGAACCACGGACGGAAAATCGCGCCCAAAACGGCCCGGCCGCTGCTCGAAAGCATGGCGCTGGCGGCACTCACGGTGAACGTTCCCCCGGCCTCCTGACCGGGACACGATTTCAAGAGCGGGCCCTCAGAGGCTCCCAGCCACAGGAGCGGCCTTGGCCCGCATTAGCGGTGCTGGGCAGCACCGCTAATGCGGGCCAAGACCGCACTTACGAATCACGACATGACGCAGGACGTTGCGCAGGCCCAGACCCGGGAGTTTTTGCCCAGATAAAGCGGTTCAAACGCCCCAAACCCGGATTATCTGGACAAAAAACTCGTGAGTTAGACCATCGTGAGCACCATGCCGGGTTCGGCCAGGATGGCGCCAACGTCGGCGAGGAACCTCGAACCCTGCTCCCCGTCCACCAGGCGATGGTCAAAGGACAGGCTCAGCGTCATGACCTGGCGCAGGGCCACCTCATCCTGGAATTCCCACGGCATTTTCCGCACGGCCCCCATGGCCAGGATGGCAGCCTCGCCGGGGTTCAGGATGGGAGTGCCCGCGTCGATGCCGAAGACCCCGATATTCGTGATGGAGATCGTACCGCCGGACAGGTCTGCCGGCGCGGTCTTGCCGGCCCGTGCCGTCTCGGTCAGCCCGGTCAGGGCTGCGGAGAGTTCCAGCAGCGACAGGGTATCCGCGTCCTTGATGTTCGGCACGGTGAGCCCGCGCGGAGTTGCGGCGGCGATGCCCAGGTTCACGTAGTTGAACTGCACGATCTCCTGGCTGACTTCCTCCCACCGCGAGTTCAGCGACGGGTTCCGCCGCAGCGCGATCAGCACAGCCTTCGCCACCAGCGTCAGCGGCGTGAGCTTGTAGCCGGAAAAGGCCCGGCTCGTCTTCAGCTTGGCCAGCAGGTCCATGGTGGGCGTGACATCCACCGTGAGGAATTCCGTCGCGTGGGGAGCCGTGAACGCACTTGCCACCATCGCGGCGGCCGTGAACTTGCGGACACCCTTGATAGGGGTCCTGACTTCCCGCCCACCCTGTGGCGCCAGTCCCGCGGGGAAAACCGAATCGGATACGGCGGAAAGATGGCGTACCGGTGCCGACAATTCGCCGCCGCCAACAAAATTCTGGACATCCTCCCGCGTGATCAGGCCGCCGGCTCCGGTGCCCGCGACCGCGGCCAGCTCGACGCCGAGGTCCTTGGCCAGTTTCCGGACCGGCGGCGTGGAACGTGGACGCTCCGCGGTGTCGGTTTCGACAGGCTCAAGCACAGGGTTTTCGGGTCTGACAGGCTCGGTTTCGACGAGCTCGGTTTCGACAGGCTCAACCACCGGGCCGCGAACAGGCTCAACCGCCGGGGTTGTGAAGGTGCGGGCCCGGCGGGCGGGACGGCCTGAGCTTTCGACAACGGCGCCGTACCCAACCAGGTTCGGCTCGCGTTTCGCGGTCCCCGCTGCAGCAGTGGCCGCCCCGGCGGGCGCAGCCCCTGAAGGTGAGGCGCCGCCGTCGTCCGCTACTTCGAAGGAGACGATCGGCTTGCCCACCTCCACGATTGTTCCCGGCTCTTCATGGAGCGCAGTGATCACGCCCGCGAAAGGTGACGGCAGCTCCACTACGGCCTTTGCGGTTTCCACCTCGGCGATGACCTGGTTCAGCGTCACCGTGTCCCCCACTGCCACCTTCCAGCTGAGGATTTCTGATTCCGTGAGGCCTTCGCCGAGGTCCGGGAGCCTGAATTCCTTGATCATGGTGGCGCTCATCCTTCCAACCCGCTGAGGGAGTTCGGGCGTCCGAGGGCGCGGTCCACGCCGTCGAGGATCCGGTCCAGGCCGGGCAGATGGTGCATTTCGAGCTTGGAGTACGGGTAGGGAATATCGAACCCGGTGATACGGACGGGGGCGGTTTCGAGGTGATAGAAGCACCGCTCGGTAATGCTGGCCGCAACTTCGGCGCCCAGGCCACCGGACTGGCCGGCTTCATGGGTGACCACCAGCCTGCCTGTTTTCCGGACGGATGCTTCAACGGTGGCGTAGTCCACGGGTGCCAGCGAGCGCAGGTCAATGACCTCGATGGAGATGCCTTCGTCGGCGGCCGCGGTTGCTGCGTCCTTGGCCGTCTTCACCAACGGCCCGTAGGCCACGAGCGTCACATCCGTGCCCTCGGTGACAACGCGGGCGGAGTCCATGGGCAGCGCGGTGCGCGGATCGATGCCCTCATCCACTTCACCCTTGTCGTGGTAGCGGCGCTTGGGTTCGAAGTACAGCACCGGGTCATCGGACAGGATGGCCTGCTGGATCACGGTGTGGGCATCCTGCGGGTTGGAGACGCTGACCACGCGGAGCCCCGACGTATGAGTGAAGTACGCCTCGGGCGACTCGGAGTGGTGCTCGGGTGAGCCGATGCCGCCTCCGAACGGGACGCGGATGGTGATGGGCATCTTCACGGCCCCCTGGGTGCGGTAGTGCAGCTTTGCCACCTGGCTCACGATCTGGTCGAAGGCAGGGTAGATAAAGCCGTCGAACTGGATCTCCACCACCGGGCGGTAACCGCGGTAGGCGAGGCCGACGGCGGTGCCCATGATGGCCGACTCGGCCAGCGGGGTGTCCACCACACGGTGGGTGCCGAAATCCTTCTGGAGGCCGTCGGTCACCCGGAAAACACCGCCGAGGGTACCGATGTCCTCGCCCATGAGGATGACTTTTGGATCGTTTTCAAGGGATTTGCGCAGGCCGGAATTGATGGCGCGGGCAAAGGTCATCTGGGTCATCAGCGTGCACCTTCTTCTGAGGTGGCTCCCGCGGGATCGCCGAAGGAAGCCAGGTAACGGGCGTAGTGGTCCTGCTGCCGGTCCAGCCACGAGTTGGGCTCGCTGTACACGTGCTTGAAGATGTCCATCGGCTCCGGATCCGGCATGCCGATGCAGCCTGAACGGAGTTCGCGGGCGACTGACTCTGCCTTGTTGTGAACGTGCTGTTGGACCTCATCCGTGAGGAGTCCTTTGCGTTCCAGCAGGGCCTTGACCCGCAGGATGGGGTCCTTCGCAGCCCAGTCCTCCAGTTCATTGGCGTCACGGTAGCGGGTGGGATCGTCGGCGGTGGTGTGCGGTCCCATGCGGTAGGTGACCGCTTCGATGAAGGTGGGTCCGCCACCGTGCCGGGCACGGTCCAATGCCACGCGCGTGGCTGCCATCACGGCCAGCACATCATTGCCGTCCACCCGGAGGCTCGGAATGCCGAATCCGGCGGCCCGGTCCGCGATCTGAATGTGGGACTGCAACCGCACGGGCTCCGAAATTGCCCAGTGGTTGTTCGAGCAGAAGAAGACCACGGGTGCCTGGAAGCTGGCGGCAAAGACCATGGCCTCGTTGACGTCGCCTTCGCTGGTGGCACCGTCGCCGAAGTATGTCACCGCCACCGAGTCCGCGCCGTCGTTCTGGATGCCCATGGCGTAACCGGTGGCATGCAGGGTCTGCGCGCCGATAATGATCTGCGGGGTGGCCATATTCACGGAGTACGGGTCCCACCCGGAGGAGGCCGTGCCACGCCACACCCGCGTAATGTCCGTCAGGTCCACGCCGCGGCAGTACGCCACACCGTTTTCCCGGTAGCTGGAGAAGACAAAGTCGTCCTCGCGCAGGGCCCTGCCGGAACCGACTTGCGCCGCCTCCTGCCCCAGCAACGGGGGCCAAAGTCCGAGCTCGCCCTGACGCTGGAGGGCGGTGGCCTCAACATCGATCCGCCGGATGACCGTCAGGTCCTCGTAGAGGGAACACAACTGCTCATCCCCGATGTCCTTCACCCAGGGATCGAACTCCGGGTGGCTGATCCGCTCCCCTGCCGGGGTAACCAGCTGGATCAGGTTCCTGTCTGTAGACACGATGGCACGCAACCTTCTCACGTCGTTTGACCGGAGCCTGGGGACTTGTGGTCCCGCCCGCCGCCGGCCGCCCGGGCGCCGTTGCCCCGGATAATTGTGACCCTACTCACAATGCTCAATGGGTACAACCACCGTGGCGGATACTGCGCATAATGCCCTGTTTGCACTGCCCTCACCGTGCTAACGTTGCGCATTATGCAAGCTTTGGATGGCACAGACACACGGCTGCTCTCGGCCCTTGCCCGCGACCCCCGGCGGACCGTGGTGGCGTTGGCCCAGAAGCTGGGGCTGTCCCGGAACACCGTGCAGGCGCGCATGGCCCAGCTGGAGAAAAAACACGTCTTCCTGTCGTTCGAACGGCGTATCAACCCGGCATCCCTGGGCTATCCGCTCATGGCGTTCATTTCCGTCCACGTCCAGCAGCAGAAACTGGGACAGCTGGCCCATGACCTCGCCGGCATTCCGGAAATCCTGGAAGGCTACGGCCTCACCGGCTCTGCTGACCTCCTGCTCCGGGTAGTGGCCCTGGATGCCGAGGACCTCTTCCGGATCAACGGGAAAATCCTGGCGTGCGATGGAGTGGACAGGACGGACACCGCACTGGCCATGAGCGAACTCATCCCGTTCCGCATCCAGCCGCTGCTCGAGCGGGGATCCGGAGACGCTTAGGGCCAGCGGCCCTTATTACCGCCCCGATACCCAGCCCCGGCGGGCTGGGTTATAGGCTGTTCCAAGGTGAATCCATGGGTGCCGTTCAGCGGGTCCCAACAATAAGGCAGGGCCAGTGCGTTGCCGGAAAGGCTCCATCGTGAGCAATCCTCAGGGACCGTACCAGCCGGTCCAGCCGGCGGCCTGGCCCGCGCAACCAACGGGGCAGCCCGGCAACCCCGGGGAGCATGGCGCGCCACCGCTGCCCGGCAACCCGCCACAGCACGGTGCACCCGGACAATACTCGTCCGAGGGGCCGTTCGGCCTGCCCGGACAAGAGCCCCCGGCACAAAGCCGCCGGAAGCTGTGGACCATCCTCGGCGTTGTGGGCGGTGTCCTGCTGCTGGCGGTCGTCGGCGTCCTCATCCTGGTCAACATTGTCAACGGAGCCACCAACCATGCCCGGGGCCTGGCTGACAGCTTCACCAAGCTGGTGATTGCCGGCGACAGTTCCAAGGCCTACGACGACTATCTTGACCCCGCCCTCCATGAGCAGCTGACCAAGGAGGACTTCATCGCCGGTATCAAGACCCTGGAGATGGACAGCACCTGCAAGACTGCCTATAACGAAGTCAAGGCCAGCACCGAGAACGGCACCAAGGCGGCCGACATCGCCGGCCTCATCACCTGCGACGGCGACAAGAAGATCGACCTCATCTACCGCTTCGAAGGCACCGACGAGCTGAAAATGATCAACATCAAGCTCAAGCCCCAGGCCTAGCGCCACACAACGCAAGCCCGCACCCCATCCGCACGGGGACATGGTCCGAATTGCTTCTACGAGGATCCCATCCGGGATCCCGCAGTTTGGCCGGGACATAACGTTCCCGCCTTACCGGAAGGATTCGGGCCATGCGTACTTCTCCGAACCGCCTTGTCGCCACCGTCTTCGGTGCCGTTTATCTTCTTGTCGGCCTCCTGGGTTTCGTGGTGACGTCCGGCATCGGCTTCTTCGCCACGGAGGGCGCCAACCTCATCATTTTTGAAGTGAATCCGCTGCACAATGTCATCCACCTCGCGATCGGCGGCGCACTTCTGTACGCGGGCCTGAAAAGCACGGCCATGGCCCGTACGGTCAACACCGGCGTGGGTGCCGTCTATCTCCTGGTCGGTGTGCTTGGGCTGTTCCTGCTGACCTCGCCACTGAACATCATCGCGCTCAACGGCGCCGACAACGTCCTCCACTTGGCCAGCGCAGTCCTGCTGCTGGGCGTGGGTCTGTCCATGGACAAGTCCGCAACAGCCGTCCGGGCCTAGCCGGCCATGGCTGCCGAGCCAGGAGAGGGATGGGCCGTCCCGGCCGTCCGGCTCTTCGGCGGCTTCGCAGGATTCGGGGCCGGCTCAGTGAACCTCGCCGTTTCCTCAAGCCTCCTCGCGTTGCCGAAAGTGTCCGGCTCCGTCTGGCAGCCAGCCCTGGCGGTCGTCTCCGGCGGCTGGGGAGCGGCCCTGATCCTCTGGACGGTCCTGGCCTTGCACCGCGGACGGATTGTCGGGTCCGGGCGGACCGTGGCGTTCCTGCTGACGGCATCCGGGGCGCACATGGCGGCCCTTGCCTTCAGCAGCGACACGTCCAGCCTTCACCTCAGCCACCTCGCGGCGCTCCTGCTGACGCTCATGATTGTCGCGTCGGGCGCCTGGCTGAAGGGGCGCCGGCTCCGGGGAATGGACGACGACGGCATGGCGCCCGCCGCTGCCCGCCCGGGAATCCTGCTGCTCACCGCTTTCGCCGGTGCCGTGCTGGTGGCCGGAATCGCGACGCCGGGACTCGCCGCTTCCACAGCGGGCCAGTTTGCGGTGCCGCATGGTCAGCACGGCGGTCCGGCCATGCCGGCGGGCCACCATCAGCGCTGACGCCACCGCCTTTTTGCGCTGACGCCACCGCCTTTTTGCGCTGACGCCACCGCCTTTTTGAACGTCGCCCCCAGCTGAGCGTCGCCTGCGGCTCGCCTGCAGCTGGAACGTCAGAGAGCCCCTGTGCCTTTGCGGCATAGGGGCTCTCTGACTGTCAGCCGGTTCCGAAGTCCCAGTTTGCTCCGGACTGTCGGCTTGTTCGGTACTCAGTCATCAATCAGTGGTCCACGGCTTTCTCCGCACCCACACCGGTCAGGGAGCGTACTTCCATCTCGGCCTGCTTGGCCGCGTCCTCGCGCTTCTTGTCCAGCACCGTACCCAGCCAGCCGAGCAGGAACGCCAGCGGGATGGACACAATGCCGGGGTTGCTCAAGGGGAAGAAGGCGAAGTTGGCCCCCGGGATCATGGAGGTCTTCAGGCCGGAAACCACCGGCGAGAAGGCAATCAGGACAATGGCCGAGCCCAGGCCGCCGTACATGCTCCAGACCGCACCCTGGGTGGTGAACCGGCGCCAGAACAGCGAGTAGATGATGGTCGGGAGGTTCGCCGACGCCGCGACTGCGAAGGCGAGCGCGACGAGGAAGGCCACGTTCTGGCCGTTGGCGAAGATACCGCCCAGGATGGCCATCACGCCGATGACCACCACGGTGCGCCGCGCCACCTTAACCTCGGTGTCGGCGTCGGCCTTTCCCTTGGAGATGACGCTGGCGTAGATGTCGTGGGCAAACGACGCTGCGGCGGTGATGGTCAGCCCGGCCACCACGGCGAGGATGGTGGCGAAGGCGACCGCGGAGATGAAGCCCAGCAGCAGCGGCCCGCCCAGGAAGAAGGCAAGCAGCGGTGCAGCCGAGTTGACCCCGCCCGGTGCGGACTTGATGGTGTCGGCACCCACGAGGGCTGCGGCACCGTAACCGAGCACCAGGGTGAACAGGTAGAAGAGACCGATCAGCCAGATGGACCACACCACGGACTTGCGGGCTTCCTTGGCCGTGGGGACGGTGTAGAAGCGCATGAGCACGTGCGGCAGGGCGGCCGTGCCCAGAACCAATGCCAGGCCCAGGGACATGAAGTCGAGCTTGGAGGTGTCAGACTTGCCGTACTGCAGGCCCGGGTTCAGGACAGCCGGGTTGCCGGCGGTTTCAACAGCCGCACCGAGGAGGCTGGAAAGGTTGAAGCCGTAGATGGCGAGGACCCAGAGGGTCATCACGGCAGCGCCGGCGATCAGCAGGACCGCCTTAATGATCTGGACCCAGGTGGTGCCCTTCATCCCGCCGATCAGGACGTACATGATCATCAGGGCGCCGACGACGATGATTACCAAGGCCTGTCCGCCCCAGTCGCTGATGCCCAGCAGCAGGGAAACCAGGCTACCTGCTCCGGCCATCTGGGCCAGGAGGTAGAAGAAGCAGACGACCAGCGTGGAGATGGCGGCCGCGATGCGGACCGGGCGCTGCTTGAGCCGGAAGGAAAGGACATCCGCCATGGTGAACTTACCGGTGTTGCGCAGGAGTTCCGCCACCAGCAGCAGGGCAACCAGCCAAGCCACCAGGAAGCCGATGGAGTACATAAAGCCGTCGTAGCCGTTGATGGCAATGGCGCCGGTGATGCCCAGGAACGAGGCAGCGGACAGGTAGTCGCCGGCAATGGCCGTTCCGTTCTGGGAACCGGTGAACGACCGCCCCGCAGCGTAGTAGTCGGCCGCTGTTTTGTTGTTCCGGCTGGCGCGCAACACAATCACCATGGTGACAGCGACAAACAGGCCGAAGATGCCCATGTTGAGCAGCGTCGTTTCCTTAAGGTCCGCAACGTCTACGGCCGTGGCAATTCCGATCATTTGGTCACTCCACTCACGGCGTTGCCGTCCTTATCAAACTCATGGCCTTCGATTTCGTTGCGGATCTCGGCCGCGATGGGGTCCAGCTTCCGGTTGGAGTAGCTGACGTACCAGCCGGTGATGGCGAACGTGGAGACGAACTGGAGCAGGCCCAGGATCAGGCCGACGTTGATGTTGCCCCACACTTTGGTGGACATAAACTCGACGGCGTAGTCAGCCAGCAGGACATACGCGAAGTACCACAGCAGGAATGCCACGGCCATGGGGAACACAAAGCTGCGGTGACGTTTGCGCAGTTCCTGGAACCGCTCTGTCGACTGGACCTGTTCGAAGTCCACGGACGCCGCTGCGTCCGGAGTGTGGGCATCGTTACCCATCGTTCCTCCTCATTGAGACTTGCTTGGTTCACACGGGCCAGCCTGCGGGCAGGATGCGGACAATGTGACTGCAATCACTCTGCGGTATGGCGGGTGTACATTCCAGAGCCATGGCCGGAACAGTCGCTCAACGGCTACGATGCTGCGACTAACGGCACCCGCCGCTACGCTGGGCACCATGCCGGACTCCCCCCTCCTGACTGCAGCCGCCGTTGCGGTGATCATCTTGGCGATCGCCGTCGTCGTCGGTGTTGGCATCAAGCTGCTCCGATCCTTCCGTGAGCTTGGCACCGACGCCGAACGCGCCACGTACAACACCCTCCACGCTGCATCGAGTGCCGGGCAGCATCTGCGTACGGGCCTCAATCCGGCGGGCGCCGCCAAGGCGAGCCGGCAGCTCAGGAACTTGCTGGGCTGTGATGCGCTGGCCATCACCGATACGGCCGGCGTGCTGGCCTGGGACGGTGCCGCCGAGGAACTGAAGCCCCGGTTGATGGAACTGGCTGCGGACGTCCTGATCGGCGGGCGGACGGCGGTGCTCCAGGCGCGGGACCTGGGGACGGGCCATGCCTCCGGAAGCTTCGCCGCCGTCATCGCGCCGGTCCGTGCGGGCTCACGGGTGGTGGGCGTCGTGGCGGCGTTTGCCCCGGCGGCGGGCGCAGGCCTGGTCCGTGCCACCAGCGAAGTGGCGGACTGGGTGGCCGTCCAGGTGGAGCTGGCTGAGCTGGACGCATCCCGGACGCTGCTGATGGAAGCCGAAGTGCGGGCGCTGCGTGCCCAGATCAGTCCGCATTTCATCTACAACTCGCTGAACGCGATCGCGTCGTTCATCAACACGGATCCGGAGCGGGCGCGCGAGCTGGTGGTGGAGTTCGCTGATTTTACGAGGTACTCGTTCCGGCGCCACGGTGACTTCACCACGCTGGCGGAGGAACTGCGCTGCATCGACCGGTACCTGCTGCTGGAGCGCGCCCGTTTCGGTGACCGCGTCCAGGTCAGCCTGCGGATCGCGCCTGAAGTCCTGAGCACCGTCATCCCGTTCCTGAGCCTGCAGCCGCTGGTGGAGAACGCCGTCAGGCACGGCCTGGAGGCCAAGGAAGGGGCGGGCCACATCACCATCACGGCCAATGATTCGGGCGCCTATGCGGAAGTGACCATAGAGGACGACGGCGTGGGGATGGACCCTGCCGAGCTCCAGTCGATGCTGGCAGGGCACCACGACGGCGACCACGTGGGGCTGCGCAACGTGGACGCCCGGCTCCGACAGGTTTACGGGGACCAGCACGGCCTGGTGATCGAGACAGCCCCGGGCGAGGGAACGCTGATCACCATGCGCGTGCCCAAGTCCCAGCCCGGCCACGACGCCTGAACGCCTGGTTTCCAAGGCGGCTAATGTAGGACCATGATTAATGTCCTCGTCGCCGACGACGAGTTACCCGCCGTGGAGGAGCTGGCCTATCTCCTGGGCAAGGATGACCGGATCGGGGTCATCCACCGGGCCATTTCGGGCACAGAAGCGTTGCGGGCCCTGAACACCGCAACGGTTGACGCCGTCTTCCTGGATATTCACATGCCCGCCGTGTCCGGCCTTGATGTTGCCCGCGCCATCGCGCGCAGCAGCAAGCCGCCGGTGGTGGTGTTTGTCACCGCGGACGAGGACTGCGCCCTGGAGGCGTTCGAGCTTGCCGCCGTGGACTACCTCCTTAAGCCCGTCCGGGCCGAGCGGCTGTCCCGGACGGTGGGACGGATCAGCGAGCTACTGCGCGACGGCGGCGGCCCCGCCCCCGAGATGATCACCGTTGACCAGGGCGGCACCACCAGGATGATCAGGCGCGACGACGTCACGTACGTCCAGGCGCAGGGCGACTACGCCCGGCTGCACACCGCGGATGCCAGCTATCTCATCCGGGTTCCGCTGGCAGACCTGGAGCAGCAGTGGGCCGAGGCCGGGTTTATCCGGACGCACCGGTCCTACCTCGTGGCGCTGAAGCATGTGCAGTCCATGAAGCTGACGGCGGACAAACCCAGCGTCTCGGTGGCCGGTGCCGGCCTGCCCATCAGCCGCCGCCACCTTCCCACGGTCAGGGAAAAACTGGAAGCCACCCGCATCCGGCCGCAGGCATGACCCGGGTCCGCGTCACCGCTCCGCGCTCGGCACCCCGGCCGGCCCGGGAGTCCCGCGAGGCGGCGGAGGAATCCGAGGTGGGGCAGGTCTTCGTCCGCTCCCTGATCCGTTCCCAGCTGCGGCTGGCCGTGGTGGTGGCCATCGGCTTTATGCTGGTCCTGTGCGCGTTCCCGTTGCTGCTGGCAGCCCTACCGGGCCTCGCCGAGACCCGGATCGCGGGGATCCCGTTCGACTGGATCCTGCTCGGTGCAGGCATTTATCCCGTCATCGGCCTCAGCGCCTGGCTGTATATCCGGACCGCCGCACGGAACGAGGCCCGCTACCGGGACCTGGCCGGGGACGAGTGACCACCTCATGAATCCCGCAGTGGGTGTGATCGCTCTCGTGTTGGTTTCGCTGGCAACGGCCGCTATCGGGTTTTACGGCCTGCGGATTTCCCGGACCACGGGCGATTTCTACGTGGCTTCCCGGACCGTCAAGCCATGGTGGAACGCCTCGGCCATCGGCGGGGAGTACCTCTCGGCGGCGAGTTTCCTGGGCGTGGCCGGACTGATCCTGCTGTCCGGTACCGACGCGCTGTGGTTTCCCGTGGGCTACACCGCCGGCTACCTGATGCTGCTGCTGTTTGTGGCCGCACCGCTGCGCCGCTCCGGCGCGTACACGATCCCGGACTTCACCGAGGCGAGGCTGGATTCGCGCGCGGTCCGCCGTGTGACCAGCGTGGTGGTGGTTGTGGTGGGCTGGCTGTACATAGTGCCTCAGCTCCACGGCGCGGCCTTGACCATCCGGATCACCACCGGGCTGCCGGCCTGGGTAGGCTCCGTGGCCGTGGTGGTTGTGGTGTGCCTGACAGTTGTGGCCGGAGGCATGCGCTCCATTACGTTTGTGCAGGCGTTCCAGTTCTGGCTGAAGCTCACCGCCCTTGCCGTGCCCGTCCTCTTCATCGTGTTCACGCTCGCCGGTGACGGGAGCGCCGCCGTGGCCCCCGCCGTCGTGAATCCCACCGGGCTGGCCCCCGCCGGGCCGTACCAGAACATCTCGCTGCTGGTGGCGCTGCTGTTCGGCACGCTGGGACTCCCCCATGTCCTGGTCCGCTTCTACACGAATCCGGACGGACACTCGGCACGGCGGACCACGCTGATCGTGCTCGGGCTGCTCTCCGTTTTTTACCTGTTTCCCACCGCCTACGGGCTGGTGGGGCGGATGTTCGCGCCCGAACTTGCCCGGTCAGGGCAGGCCGACGCGGTGGTTCTCCTCCTGCCGGGGCAGCTGATCGGTGGAACCGCGGGCGACCTGCTCTCAGCGTTGGTGGTGGCCGGGGCCTTCGCCGCGTTCCTGTCCACCACCTCGGGCCTGGTGGTCTCGCTGGCGGGCGTGATCAGCCAGGACGTCCTGGGCGGCAGCGTGCGGGGATTCCGGGTCGCCGCCGTCGTCTCCGCTGTGGTTCCGCTGGGATTTGCCGTGATGACTGATTCCCTGGCTCTGGCGGGCAGCGTGGGCCTGGTGTTCGCGTTTACCGCCTCCACTGTGTGCCCGGTGCTCCTGCTGGGCATCTGGTGGCGGGGACTCACCGATGCCGGCGCCATTGCCGGAATGGTGACCGGCGGCGTCCTCTGCGGCGGCGCCATGGTGTGGGGAACGGTCCTGGGCGCTGCCGGCACGCCCTTCTGGCTGGCCCAGCCGGCGGCGTGGACGGTTCCCGCCGCCTTCGCCGTGACGGTGATTGTCTCCCGGGGCACAAAACACCGGATTCCGCGGACCATGAGCCGCGTCATGACCCGGCTGCACACTCCCGAACGGCCGTTGGTGACCGAACGGTGAGTCCCGTGATCAGCTAACGGGCAGTCAGTCGATGGCCGCCATGAGTTCAACCACGCGGTCCAGGAAGGCATCAACCTGGGTCTCTTCGTAACCGTCCTTGCCCACGGCGGGACGGAAGACCACCCTGCGGACATTGTCCACGCTGAGCGGCTTGTCCTCTTCGAGGTAGCCGATCAGGTCGTAGCAAAGATTGTCCACGTCCAGGGTGTTGTAACTGCGGGCCTTCTTTTTTGACGGGCGCCGGAAGCGCTCGCCGTCAGGCCGGTGGAGGCGGCCCCGGAGGATCCCGGAGAGGCTGCCGATCTCCCGCAGCCAGGCATCCTCGCCCTTGGCGGCGATCAGTTCGTCCCGTTCGCGGCGGGCGAAGGCGTCTTCGAGCCGGTCCAGCGCTGCGTCGACGACGGCGGCAGCGTAGCCTCCCTTGACCGGGTCAAAGGAGACGCTCCGGACATCGGCGCTGGTGACGGCGTGGATGGCGGCCTTCGGCGTCTCGAGTGCCACCCTGGCCCGCTGGAGGAACTGGTCCACCTGTTTGGCGTTGTACCCGAATTCGTTGCCCCGCACGCGCTCAAACGACGCGGGGATTTTCCGTTGAAAGTCCAATGCCACTGTTGTTCCTTTGTTGCTTCAGCTGGGTCAGGTTACGCACCAGTCTATTGGCGCTGCCGGCGGTCCGGCGAAGATAGTCCGAGAGGGTCGCGTCAGACGCCCGCAACCAGTGCGAACAGCACAAAGGCCACGGGACAGGCGAAGACGATGGAGTCCAGGCGGTCCATGACGCCCCCATGTCCGGGCAGGATGCTGCTCATGTCCTTGATCCCGAGTTCACGTTTGACCATCGACTCGGCCAGGTCTCCTGCGGTGGATGCTGCAACGACGCCCACGGCGAGGACCACACCGACCCACCAGGGTTTGCCCAGCAGGAGAATGCTGGCAAGGATGCCGATCAGCATGGCCCCGGCAATGGAGCCGGCGAAGCCTTCCCATGATTTCTTGGGGCTGATCTTCGGGGCCATGGGGTGTTTGCCCAGCGATGCGCCCACGAGGTAGCCGAACGTGTCGTTCGAGACGACCAGCAGCAGCATCACGGCCACCTGCCAGGCCCCGGGCGGCACGGTTCCGCCAGGCCAGAGACCCACCGGGGTGGCGACGCCGACGGCGTGCAGCGGCAACGTGGCGAAACTGATGAAGAACGGGACCCAGCCCAGCGTGAACACGCCGGCAAAGATGCTGTTCGCTGATCCGGCAGGGTTCTCCACTGAACGCCAGAGGAGGACTGCCACGCAGCTCAGGAGCATGGCGAAAAGCAGGCTCTCAAGACCGCCGAGATAGGCGGCGAACGGCATGGCGACTGTACCCACCATGACCGGGACGATGGGCATCCTGGTCCCGTTCGCCTCCAGGGCACGGAAGATCTCCCAGACTCCGAAGACCGCGAACCCTGTGGTGACAGCCACGAATCCGAGCGGGAGGAAAACCAGGCCGCCCAGCACGCCGATCAGCATGGCCAGGCCCACCACAATGGCTGCCGGAAGATTCCGGCCGGCCTTGGGCGTCGGATTGCTCCGCAACTGTTTCCCCCTGGTGCGCGCCCTTTGGGTGGGCGCCTGCTCTGCCTGGCTCATCAGACTTCGAGCAGCTCTGCTTCCTTGCGCTTGAGCAGCTCGTCGATGCCGTCCACGTGCGATTTGGTCAGGCCATCCAGTTCCTTTTCGGCGCGGCTGCCTTCGTCCTCGCCGGCTTCGCCGTCTTTGACGAGCTTGTCCAGCGTTTCCTTGGCCTTGCGCCGGATGTTGCGGATGGAGATCTTCGCGTCCTCGCCCTTGGTCTTGACGATCTTGACGTATTCCTTGCGGCGTTCCTGGGTCAGGTCCGGGATGGTGATCCTGATGACGTTGCCGTCGTTGGAGGGGTTGGCGCCCACCTCGGAATCACTCAGGGCCCGCTCGATGTCGCGCAGTGCGGTTTTATCGAACGGCGTGATGAGGATGGTGCGCGCGTCCGGAATGGCGAAGGAGGCAAGCTGCTGCAGCGGGGTGGGCGAACCGTAGTAGTCCACCAGGACCTTGTTGTAAAGGCCCGGATTTGCCCGTCCGGTGCGGATCGAGGCGAAGTCTTCCTTGGCTACCTCTACCGCCTTGTCCATCTTCTCTTCGGCTTCGAGCAAGGTTTCTTCGATCACTGTCTCTCCTCAGAAATCAGTGCAGTCCGGGTACCGGTTCCCTGCACAATCTTGGTTCATGGTTCCTGGTTCCATTGTTGCCCGGTTGCGGGCATGGAACCGTGCTCAGATCATCCTAGCTGCAGCTACGGGGTCACCAGGGTACCGAGCTTTTCGCCCAAGATGGCGCGGGTGACGTTCCCTTCGCCTTCCATCCCGAAAACCACCATGGACAGGTTGTTGTCCTTGCACATGGTCATCGCGGTCTGGTCCATGACCCTGATGTCGCGGCGCAGGGCGTCGTCGTAGCTCAGCGTGTCCAGCTTCTCGGCAGTGGGGTCCTTCTTGGGATCCGCGGTGTAGACGGCGTCCACGCCGCTCTTGGCCATCAGAACGACGTCCGCGTGGACCTCCAGGGCGCGCTGGGCGGCCACTGTGTCCGTGGAGAAGTACGGCAGGCCGGCTCCGGCGCCGAAGATGACCACTCGGCCCTTTTCCATGTGGCGGATGGCCCGGCGGGGAATGTACGCCTCGGCGACTTGCCCCATGGTGATGGCGCTCTGGACGCGGGTTTCAACGCCGGCCTGCTCCAGGAAGTCCTGCAGTGCCAGGCAGTTCATGACGGTGCCGAGCATGCCCATGTAGTCGGCGCGCGAGCGGTCCATGCCGCCCTGGGACAGTTCCGCGCCGCGGAAGAAGTTGCCGCCGCCGACGACGATGGCAACTTCCACTTCGGGGACCGCTGCGGCGATCTGCTTGGCGACGTCGCGCACAGTGTCGGGATCAACGCCCAGCTTGCCGCCGCCGAAGACCTCGCCCGACAACTTCAGGAGGACGCGGCGCCTGCTTTTCTCTGGCTGGCTTGAAGAATTGACGGCTTCCATGGGTGCCTTCCCGTTGGTGAACTCTGAAAAAGGTTATCGTGCCGGGTGGCCAAAGGTCTCATCGGACGTTTCGCCGGTGCATGCAAAAGGGGCGGCCACCGAAGTGGCCACCCCTTTGCGGATTCGACTAGGAGCCGACGCGGAAGCGTGCGAAGGACGTGCCCTTGACGCCGGCCTCTTCGAGGACCTGCGCCACAGACTTCTTGGCGTCCTTGGCGAAAGCCTGGTCAACCAGGACCTCACCCTTGTAGAAGCCCGTAACGCGGCCTTCCACAATCTTGGACATTGCGGCCTCGGGCTTGCCTTCAGCCTTGGCGGTCTCTTCGGCAATGCGACGCTCGGACTCGACAAGGTCGGACGGAACGTCTTCGCGGGTCAGGTAGTTCGGGGACATCGCTGCGATGTGCACTGCAATATCGTGTGCGGCGGTGGCAGCGGCTTCGCCTTCACCCTCAACAGCGAACAGGACGCCGACCTGGGCCGGGAGATCCTTGGACGTCTTGTGCAGGTATGCGTCAACAGTGCCGCCCTCAATGCGGGACAGCTTGCGGACAACAACCTTTTCGCCGAGGATTGCGCCTTCTTCGACGACAACCTCGGACAGCGGCTTGCCGTCAACTTCGATGGCCAGGAGGGTGTCGAGGTCGGCAGCGCCGGACTCCACAGCCACGGCCAGGACCTTATCGGCCAGCTGGATGAACTTGTCAGCCTTGGCGACGAAGTCGGTCTCGCAGTTGACCTCGATCATCACGCCGACGCCGTTGCTGACCTTTGCGGCCACCAGGCCTTCGGCGGTGGAGCGGCCTTCGCGCTTGGTAGCGCCCTTGAGGCCCTTGATGCGGATGATCTCGATGGCCTTTTCGGCGTCACCGTTGGCTTCGTCAAGAGCCTTCTTGACATCCATCATGCCGGCGCCGGTGCGCTCGCGCAGAGCCTTGATATCAGCGGCAGTGTAGTTCGCCATGTGAACCCCTCTGTCTAGAAAATGTATGTGGTGTACGGACCGACAGGACAGCGGCTCACCGGGTGAGCCGCCATCCTGTCAGGTGCTCCGGCGCTGCAGGCAGCGCCGGAGAATCCGGATTTACTAGTGTTACTTGTCAGCGTCGGCGGCGGGAGCCTCGGCAGCAGCCGGAGCTTCCTCGGCAACCGGAGCAGCTTCTTCGGCTGCCGGAGCAGCTTCTTCGGCTGCCGGAGCGGCAGCTTCTTCAGCAGCCGGAGCAGCCTCAGCGGCAGGTGCTTCTTCAGTCTTGCTGCCTTCGAGGAGTTCGCGCTCCCACTCAGCCAGCGGCTCTTCCGGAGCTTCCGTGGTGCCCGTGGCGCGGTTGTGGCGGGCGATGAGGCCCTCAGCAACGGCGTCGGCGACAACGCGGGTCAGCAGGTTCACGGAGCGGATGGCGTCGTCGTTGCCCGGGATCGGGAAGTCGACTTCGTCAGGATCGCAGTTGGTGTCCAGGATGGCCACAACCGGGATGTTCAGCTTCTTGGCTTCGTCAACGGCCAGGTGTTCCTTCTTGGTGTCCACGATCCAGAGCACGGAAGGTGCCTTGGTCAGGTTGCGGATACCGCCGAGGTTGGTTTCCAGCTTGGTGAGTTCACGGCGAAGGAGCAGCAGTTCCTTCTTGGTGTACGCGGAACCGGCGACGTCGTCGAAGTCGATCTCTTCCAGTTCCTTCATGCGCTGGATGCGCTTGGAAACGGTCTGGAAGTTGGTCAGCATACCGCCGAGCCAGCGCTGGTTCACGTAAGGCTGTCCAACACGGGTAGCCTGCTCAGCGATGGATTCCTGGGCCTGCTTCTTGGTGCCGACGAAGAGTACGGTGCCGCCGTGTGCAACGGTGGCCTTTACGAACTCGTAGGCGCGGTCGATGTAGGACAGCGACTGCTGAAGGTCAATGATGTAGATGCCGTTGCGCTCCGTGAAGATGAATCGCTTCATCTTCGGGTTCCAACGACGGGTCTGGTGTCCAAAGTGGACGCCGCTGTCAAGCAGCTGGCGCATAGTTACGACGGGCATGCCGGCGCTCCTTCCGGCAGGTCATTCATGAGAGAGCCTTTCAGGCCCTCTTACCCTGCCAATAGTTGACGGTTAATTAGCGTGGCCCAAGGCGGGCCGTGCTCCTGGCATCCATTGCGACTCTCATCAGGACCGCGAGGCCCTGACCGCAAGAGACACAATCCTCCTCATACAAAGCCGGGGCTTCAGATTTGGAGGGCTGGATACGCGTAGTCAGTTGCTGCTCCCCCGCATTCCTGAATGAGGCGTGCCGACGCAAGCGTTGAGGGCACAGCAAACTGCTCCACCAAGTGTACAACAGGAGCCAATAGCCGAAGGACAACCCCAAGGCCTTCGACGGGCGTTTTCCACATGGCCGAAGTGCGCACTCCCGCTGCGGGATCCGGCACGCAAAGCTGGGTTTATGAAAGCAATACTTGCCCTCGCCGCTGTGCTGCTACTACCGGCCGCGGCGGCTCCAGCGCCGCGCGCCTCCTGGGAGTGGCCGCTCTCCCCCAGGCCCGCGGTGCTGCGCGCCTTTGACCCGCCGGACAAGCCATGGATGAGCGGGCACCGTGGCGTGGACCTTGAGGCGACGCACGCCGGCGTCCCGGTCACCTCGCCGGAGTCCGGCACCGTCAGTTTCGTGGGAGTAGTGGTGGACCGCCCCGTGATTACCATCGATCACGGGGGCGGCCTCCGCAGCAGTTTTGAGCCAGTCGGAAGCCCGCTCACGGCCGGGGCCGTGGTGGCGAAGGGCGAGATCATCGGAACGCTGCAACCCGGGCACTGCGGCGCTCTTGCCTGCGTCCACTGGGGCGTGAGGCGGGGGGACGCCTACGTCAATCCGCTCGAATTCGTCACCGACCTCCGCCCGTCCATCCTGCTGCCCCTGGGGCTGGACACTGGCTGACCGCCGAGCGCTGACGGCTGACGGCTGACGGCTGACGGCTGACGGCTCTAGACGATCGCCGAGATCCCGGTGATGGCGCGGCCGGTCACGAGGGTGTTGATCTCGTGGGTTCCCTCATAGGAGTAGATGGCTTCAGCGTCGGCAAATATCTTGGCCATCTCGAAGTCGGTCACGATGCCGTTGCCGCCCAGGAGGCTACGGCCGATCGCCACGCTCTCGCGCATCCCGGCGGTGGTGAATGCCTTGGCAAGGGCGGACTGTTCGTCCTTGGCCTGGCCGGCATCCTCCAGCTGGGAAAGCCGGACCATCATGCCCATGGAGCTGACTGCGTTCCCGAGGATCTGTACCAGCTGGCTTTGGACGAGCTGGAATGATGCCAGCGGGCGGCCGAACTGGTGGCGTTCCACGGCGTAGCGGCGGGCCACGTCGAAGGCTGCCAGCTGCTGTCCGACTGCCTGCCAGCCGACGGACAGCCGCGTGACCTTCAAGACCTTGTTGGTGTCGCGGAAGCTGTTGGCGCCCGCCAGCTTGAAGAAGTCCGGAACCACCACGTTCTCCAGGACGATGTCCGCGTTCTGTACGGTCCGAAGGGAGATCTTGTTTTCAATCTTGGTGGCGCTGAAGCCGGGCAGCGCCGTATCCACAAGGAATCCCTTGACCTGGTTGTCGGCGAGGTCCCGGGCGTAGACGACCACCCAATCCGAGAAAGTAGCGTTGCCGATCCAGCGCTTGGCGCCATTGAGGATCCACGTGTCGCCGTTCCGCTGTGCTGTGGTGCGCGTGCCGCCGGCTACGTCGGAACCTCCCAGAGGCTCCGTGAGGCCGAACGCGCCGATCTTCTTCAGCGAATAGATATCCGGGAGCCAGGCGTCCTGCTGTTCCTGGGAAGCCAGGGCTTCGATGGAGCCGGTAAACAGCCCGTCGTGCACGCCCATGAAGGTGGCGATGGAGGTATCGGCGCGCGTGGCCTCGGCATGGACCAGGCCGGCAAACAGGTTGGAGTAGCCCTGGCGCCGCACAGGGCTCACCAGGTCGATTTCGGCCAGCTTGGGAATGAGCTCCATGGGGAACTCGCCGCGGTTCCAGCAGTCCACGGCAATCGGCCGGACTTCGCGGGCGAGGAAGCCCCGGATCTCGGCGAGCCGGTCCTGCTCCTTGGCGGTGAGAAGCTGCTCGAAGGCGAAGAAGTCGCCGTCGGCGTACGGAAGGTTGTTGATGTCAACAGAGGCTTTGGACATTTGGTTCCCTCGCAAAGATCAGCAGCGCGGACAGGCCAGCCATGGCAGGACAGGCCGGGACTCAGCGGCTCGGTAAGTTACTGGTCAGTAACATACCGCAGATTGCGGGAAAACGAAAGAAACCGCGGCCGACGATCTCTCGTCAGCCGCGGTTCCACGATGGTTTGGTTCCTGCGGTGTCGTGCTTGGGTAGGGCTACTCGGACTTGAACCGAGGACCTTAGGATTATGAGTCCCGCGCTCTAACCAGCTGAGCTATAGCCCCCCTGCCCTTGCCGGCGTGGTCCGCGGAGGACTTCAGCTTCAGCAGGGCAAAAACACTCTAGCAAACAGTGGCGGGCATCAGGACCACACAGTCAGGGCGCCGGGGTCCGGGCAGGCTTGAGCGGGCCACTGCGAGACCGCTGTCAGAGGGCTTTGTCGTCGTAGCTTGCACCCCGGTAGAGGTCCTCGAAGGTCTGTAGCGTGCCCTCGATGCTGTGCGGTTCCACCATCCGCCGGCTGGCCTGGCCCATTGCCGCCCGTTCCTCGGCCGGCAGCTGGAGGATCCGCATGATCTTGGCTGCGAGGTCGTCGCTGTCGTTGGGTGTGAACAGATAGCCGTTCTCGCCGTCGCGCACCAGGTGCGGCAGTGCCATGGCATCCGCCAACAGGACGGGCGTGGAGGCAGACATGGCCTCAAGGGTCACCAGTGACTGAAGCTCCGCGGTCCCCGGCATGCAGAACAGGTCCGCCTTGATGTAGGCCTCCCGGAGGTCCTCATCGCTGGCCAGTCCCAGGAATTTCACCCGCTCCCCCAGTCCGAGCCGTTCCGCCTGCGCTTCAAGAGCGGCGTGGACTTCGCCGCCGCCCACAATTTCCAGGTGGACGTTGAGCTCCGCGGGGGTCTTGGACACGGCATTGATGAGCACGTCCACGTGCTTTTCCTCGGCCAGGCGCCCCACAAACACCACTGTTGGATGGGCGTGCGGTTCGATCACTTCGCCGGGCTGCAGCTCATAGGCTGCGGAGTCAATGCCGTTGGAGAGTGGGAGCACCTTGTGCAGGAAAGCGTGCTGGTGCATGGCCTTGGCCGCCAATGGTGTGGGCGTGGTGACGACGTCAGCCTGCCCCATGACCTTGCCCATGTCCTTCCAGGAGATCTTGCCGATGATGTCCTTGAACCACTGCGGGAACGGCAGGAACGGGTTCAGGTTCTCCGGCATGAAGTGGTTGGTCGCCACGATCCTGATGCCCCGCTTCGCCGCTTCGTAGAGGACGTGCTCGCCGATCATGTAGTGGCTCTGGATGTGCACCACATCGGGCTTGATCCGATCGAAAAGGAGGCCGATCTCCTTCTTGATTTCCCAGGGGAAGCAGATGCGGAAGTACTCGTGCGTGAAGACCCCGTGGGAACGGAGCCGATGCACGGTGGCCTCGGAGCGGAACTCGGTGAAGCTCGCGCCGTCGTCCGCACGGCAAGCCAGCACATGCACGTTGTGGCCGCGTCCGCTCATACCGTTGGCCAGCCGGTAGCTGAACTGCGCGGCCCCGTTGATGTGGGGCGGATACGTATCCGCGGCGATCAGGATGGTCAGGGGAGGCTGGTCAGAGGGCGTTGTCACGTGAAGAGCTCCTGAAGGTCACGGCACGGGCAGCTGTCGCTGGCCGCACCGGTTGGCCGCCGGCACGGTAGCGCGGGGCCTCTTGGAATCGGCTGGTCATGAAGGTGCGCGAGTTGGGTAACAAGCTAGTGGGACGCCCTGCCCGCCGCCTTCCGCGCATCTTTCCTGCGCTTGGTGACCTCGGGATGGTGCCTGGAAAGGGCGATCACCCCCACGATAGCAAGCGAAGCAGCCGTAGCCATGGCAATCGCCATCACGGCGTGGACGTCCGGGCGCAGCTCGCCCAGGATCACGATGCCGATGGCGATGCCCACGATCGGGTCGATGACCGTCAGCCCGGCGATGACAAGGTCCGGCGGGCCGCCCGAGTAGGCGCTCTGCACAAACCAGGAACCCAGGCCGCCGGCCGCCGCGATGGCCACCACCGAATACCACTGGACATTGAGCAGCGCCAGCCCGTTGGGGTCCAGCAGGTGCTTGCCGATGATGCGCGTCAGCACCGCGACAAAGCCGAACAGGACGCCGGCGCCGAGGATGTAGACAAACGCGCTCATCCGGCGCCGGAACATGACCGCCAGGGTGCCGAACACGCCGACGGCCAGTGCCAGCAGCAGCACGATGGTGAGCTCGTCCTCCTGGCTCACATGGTGGTTCTCCTGCGTCACGTTGACGGCGAGCAGGACAAAGAGTGCGGAACCTGTCACGCAGGCCGCGATGGACACCATGGTGGCCCGGTTGATGGTGATGTCCTGGTCGCGGGCGTTCACCACGGTGGTAATGACCAGCGCAATGGCGCCGATCGGCTGCACCACCGTCAGCGGCGCGGAGACCAGTGCCACCGCGTTCATTCCCATCCCGAGGCACAGCAGGAGAAGTCCCACCACCCACCGCGGATTGCGGAGCAGGCGGAGGAAGCCGTTTGAACTCAGCGCCAGCCCGCCGGTGTCGGCTTTGACGGCGCTCCCCTGCTTCTGCGCACCCAGGGCAAGGCAGAATGCCCCAAGCACCGCCAGCAGGACCGCCACCCATACCATCAGGCGGTGCCGCCGTCGTGATGGGACTGCTGACGGCCCTTCCGCAGAATGGCCCAGAAATAGTTGTACGCGGCAATCCAGTGGCCGGTGAGCCCAAGTCCCAGCACGATCCAGGCTGCAATGTACAGCGGCCCGGCAAACGGGGTGTTCAATCGCGACAGGACCAGCAGGGGTGTGCCCAGGAGCAGGAGTCCGGTGCGGACTTTGCCCACACGGCTCACTGGCAGGTCCGGGTGGCCCCGGAAGTAGGAGAGCGTCAGCACCAGGAGCACGGCGTCAGGCACCAGGAGTGCGGCCAGGTACAGCCAATGGACGACGCCGGCAATCACCAGGGTGACCGCCACCGCGATCAGGGCAAGCCGGTCAGCCAGCGGATCCATGACGCGGCCGAGCTTGGACGCCTGGTCGAAGCGGCGGGCCACGTAGCCATCAATCCAGTCGGTTCCCGCCATGACCACCAGGACCACAACGGCGGTCCCATATTCCTTCTGGGCCAGCACGAGCCAGACAAAAAGTGGTACGCCCATAAAGCGCAGCACTGTCAGGGCGTTGGGGATGGTGAAGACGCGGTCGTGGTCAACCTGGGGGCGGCCGGGCCGCGCACCAGCGCCGATGAACCTCAATCCGTCCCCCTTCCTTAGAGCCCAGTGTGACTTCAGAGCCCAGTGTGACGTGTTGTGTTGTTAGGGGTTCCGCAGCAGCCGGCGCAGGAGCACCACAAAGATAGTTGCGGAGGCTGCAAGTGCGGCAAGTGGCTTCCAGCGGACGCCGGCGCCGTCCGGGGATCCGGAGAAGTCAGCGAACTTTTGGCTGGCCTTGGCAGCGCCATGTTCGACGGCAGCCTTGCCCTCCCCCAGTTTTTCCTTGGCAGCGCCCAGCAGGAACATGGCCTGCGGCTTGATGTCGAGCTCGGTATCCAGTTCGTCGCGGATCTGGGCCAGGTGGCGCCGGCGCTGCTCCAGGCGGCGGTGAAGCTCGGGTTCGGAGGCCTGCGGGAACTCTTTTTTGTGCGCCTCGGCCTTGGCTTCCTTCTCGGCCTTGGCCTTCGCGGCAGCCTCGTCCTTGGCAGCCTTGGCGGCCTTGGCCTCCGGGCTGGCCGGATCGAGCAGCGCGGCGTTGAAGTCCGAGCCTTCCTTGGCGATGCCGAGATCGTGTTTGATGCCGCGGATGGTCTCGGCCGGGACCAGGGGCATGGCCTGCTTGAATTTGCGAACGCCGATCAGGCCGCCAATGAGGGCGATGACCAGGAACAGGGCGCAGACGAGCAGCGCGGCGAGCCACGCCGGCATGATGGTGGCCAGGCCCATAATGGCGGCCACGATCAGGCCAACCACCAGGAAAGCCACAAAAATAAGCGCAACGGCGAAGAAGGCTGCGGCGACACCTACCTGGATGCCCTTGCGCTTCAGCTCGATCTTGGCGAAGGCGATTTCATCGTTGAGTTGGCGAGGGGCCAGACGGAAAAGAAGTTTCAGCGTCCTGGGCAGCGCGGTGATCCGCAATCCCTGGCTGGTGCGCCCGGTGTGACGTCCGCTCATCGGTTCCCGCCTAACTTGTTGCGTAGTCTGCTGCCTGGTTGGTTCGGCATCCGTGTGCTGTGGGAGCCCGCGGCAGCACGGTCCCGCCCCCAAAACTATCATTCAGGTTCAGCGCAAACTTCCGGGTTGGCCGCACGGCGCGCCTGCAACCCCGGAAAGATGGAACTTCCGGGGCCTAGGATTGATCTCCGTGACCACTCCCTCGAATCCGGGCGATTCGCTGACCCGCCGCCGGAAACTGTTGTACATCCTCCTCCTCGGCGCCCTCACCGCGTTGGGTCCGTTCACGATCGACCTGTACCTGCCTGCGTTCCCGGCACTGGAAGCGAGCCTCGGGGTCACCGAGGCCCAGGTTCAGCTGACACTGGCCGGCACCACCGTCGGCTTTGCCCTCGGCCAGCTGGTGGTGGGCCCCTTCAGCGACAAGTTCGGCCGGCGGCTCCCGCTGATCCTGGCCACGGCCCTGCACATTGCCTCCTCCGTGGGAGCAGCCCTGTCCACCGATATCTCCACGCTGGGCCTCTTCCGCGTCCTCATGGGCGTGGGTGCTGCGGGCGGCGGCGTGGTGGCGATGGCAATGGTGCGGGACCTGTTCTCCGGCTATGCCATGGTCCGGATGTTCTCGCGCATGGCCCTGGTGAACGGGCTGGCACCGATCCTGGCACCGGTGATCGGATCGCAGCTGCTCCTGGTGATGCCCTGGCCGGGAATCTTCGTGTTCCTGGCCGGCTACGGCACCCTGGTGATCATCGCCGCGCTCGTTTTGGTCCGCGAAACACTGCCACCGGAGAAACGCGGCCTGACCGGAATGACCGCCGGCCAGCGCTACAAAGTTCTTTTTACGGACCGGATCTTCGTGGGCCTGTTGGTGGTGGGCGGCATGAACTTCGCTGGCCTCTTCACCTACCTGTCCGCGTCGCCGTTCCTGTTCCAGGACATTTTCGGGTTCTCGCCGCAGGAATACGGCCTGCTGTTCGGCATCAATTCCCTGGGCATTGTGGCCGGCGTCCAGACCAGCTCCAGGCTCATCCGTACTGTCCCGCCGCAATGGATCCTTGCTTGTTCCACAGCCTGGATGTTCCTTATGGCCCTGCTGATCGTGGTCTTTGACCAGGCCGGCCTGGGGCTCTGGGGTGTGATGGTTCCGCTCTGGTTCTACATCATGGGCGCAGGCTTTACATTCCCCTGCGTGCAGGTGCTGGCCCTGAGCAGCCACGGCGCACAGGCCGGGACGGCCGCGTCCCTCCTGGGTGCCGCGACCTTCCTGATGGCCGGCCTGGTTTCACCGGTGGCGGGGTGGCTGGGCATCACCAGCTCCACCCCCATGGGCGCCGTTCAGGCCGCTTGCATACTGGTGGCGATAGCGGGCCTCTGGCTGGTCGTCAGGCCCCGCAGCGTGCCCTCGATCCACTGAACCCCGTCGACCCAATGATGAAACCCACAAAACGCAAACCGCACCGCAACCCCCGGGGACTGTTCCTCGGGGCGGTGCTGGGCGCCGTCGCCGGTTACTTCCTTGGGCGCGTGTTCGGCAGTGGCGCCATCGGCATCATCCTCGGCGCGCTGGCAGGTGCTGCCCTGCTGTACCGGGTCAACCCGGGCCCCTGGAACCGTCCCTAGCTGTTGGGACGTGGCGCCAAATCCCGGTCCACCGGGGAGGGCCCACCCCTGCCGCCCGGGAGCTTTCCCACGATAAAATGAATCCGTGCCCCGCTGGCAGTTCCACTCGCCGCCCCCGGCCACATGGCAACGTTGCGACTCAGGCATATTGCCCATGTGGTGGGACCGGCTGTGCGCCCAAACCGGCCAGCAGTCCGCGGCCCTCTATGCCGCCGGACTCTTCACGGACGACCGGCGGCGGCCCATCGCGCAGTGGTTCAACGCCGCCTTCAACGCCGCCCTCCTGGTGGCCCCGGAGACCTCGCCTGAGTGGCCCGTGCAGCGCTTCGGGATCTTCTACGCACCACCGGCCTCCGGCTTCGTCCGCGTGTATTCAGCACCCCATGAATGGCATCCGCGCGAGCCCCGCAAGTACCCCACCGAGCAGGACGCCTTCCGCGCGGCCATTGCCGAGGCTGAGCGCTTCCTGCAGGTGGAAATGGACTTTGTGTGAATGCAAAAGATCCCCGCCCTCACAGAGGCCGGGGATCTTTTGTTTGTTTGCTCCTCCTGCTGGACTTGAACCAGCAACCCTTCGATTAACAGTCGAATGCTCTGCCAATTGAGCTAAGGAGGAATGAAGCAGGTACGACCTTAGCAAAGCTTTCCCAGGAATGGGAAATCGGCGGCGGTACACCACGAAATACCCTCCCCGGGTATAAAAAAATCCCCGTTCCGGAGATCCGGAACGGGGATTGTGCGCTCCTCCTGCTGGACTTGAACCAGCAACCCTTCGATTAACAGTCGAATGCTCTGCCAATTGAGCTAAGGAGGAATGAAGCGGGTACCAGCCTAGCAAAGACACCCGCTGGAAGCGAAATCAGGAGTGAAATCGGCGCGTTTCAGGCGTCCGAGCGCAGTGCCCGGCGCTCCATTTCGAGCATCATCAGTTCCCTGTTGAGCCGCTGGAAATCCTCCGGGTTCGCTGCCGGATCCAGCCGTTGCAGCTGGCCCATCTTGTCCGCCTTGACCCGCGTGATCTGGAGCTCGAACAGCCGGGACAGAATGTCCTTGCAGTACTTCTGGACGGCTTCAGCGGTGCTCGCGGGAAGCGGCACCACAGCAAGCTCGGACACCAGCGGCCGGAGGGGTTCCGGGACTTCGTGCATCACTTGTTCCACCCAGCGCAGGGGCTCACCGATAAGTCCGGGACCCGAGGCGCGCATGGCGTCGTGCACGGCCTGGAACGCCGGCGTTACGAACCGTGCGGCCGCGAAGCGCTCCCAGATGCCGCCGCCCAGAAGGGCGGACTCCTGCAGCGCCACTTCCAGCGCCTGCCGCTCCATGGAGGCCACGGGGTCCCGGGGGTCGGGCCGCTGGTAGGAAGGGACGGCGCCCGACGTCGGCCCGGCAGCCACGCCGGGTCCGCCCGCCTGGGCGGAACCCGCCGCGGCGGACGCCATCTGGCCCGGGGCACCGGCGGGCGTTCCCGGTGCAGCCGGCCCGCCCGGGGCGGCACGCTTCATGGCGACGCCCACAGCCCGGCTGACGTCTTCAACCGAGATGCCGAGCCAGCCGGCCAGTTCCCGGGCATACTCGGGCCTGATGGCTGCGTCGCGGATCTGCGCCACCACCGGAGCCGATTCCCGCAGCGCGGCCACCCGGCCCTCCACGGTGTCCAGGTTGTGGCGCCTGAGCGTGGCCTTGATGGCAAACTCGAACAGCGGCCGGCGCGTGGCGATCAGGTCCTGCACGGCGGCGTCGCCCCTGCTTTGGCGCAGGTCGCAGGGGTCGGCGCCGGTGGGCTCCACGGCAACATAGGTCTGGGCGGTAAAGCGCTGGTCTTCCTCGAAGGCACGCAGTGCCGCCTTCTGCCCGGCGGCGTCACCGTCAAAGGTGAAGATGACCTCTCCCCCGGTGCCGTCGTCGGATAGCAAGCGGCGGGCGATCTTAATGTGCTCGGTGCCGAACGCCGTGCCGCAGGTGGCCACCGCCGTCGGAATTCCCGCCAGGTGGCAGGCCATCACGTCGGTGTATCCCTCCACCACCACGAGCTGGCGGTCTTTGGCGATGCTGCGCTTGGCGAGGTCGATCCCGTAGAGCACCTGGGACTTCTTGTAGAGCGTGGTTTCGGGAGTGTTGAGGTATTTGGGCCCCTGGTCGTCCTCGTAGAGTTTGCGGGCGCCGAAGCCGATGGTGTCGCCGGCGATATCGCGGATGGGCCAGATGAGCCTGCCACGGAACCGGTCATAGATGCCCCGGTTGCCTTCGGAGAACATGCCCGTTAGCTTCAGCTCCTGGTCCGTGAAGCCACGGCCGCGCAGGTGCTTCAGCAGCGCATCCCAGCCCTGCGGCGCGTAGCCCACGCCGAACTGCTCCGAGGCGGCGCGGTCAAAGCCGCGGCCGAACAGGAAGTTCCGGCCTTCGGCGGCCCCGGGCGTCAGCAGCTGGGCGCGGAAGTACTCATCGGCGATTTTGTGGGCATCCAGGAGGCGCTGGCGCTTGCCCACTTCCTCACGGTTGGGGCCGGTGCCGCCGTCTTCGTAGCGCAGTTCGTACCCGATGCGGGCCGCCAGCTTTTCCACTGCCTCGTGGAAAGAGGTGTGGTCCTGTTTCTGCACAAAGGCGATGACGTCCCCGTCTTCGCCGCACCCGAAGCAGTGGTACCTGCCCACCTGGGGGCGCACGGTGAACGACGGCGACCGCTCGTCGTGGAAGGGGCACAGGCCCTTGTAGGTTCCCAGCCCGGCACCCTTGAGCGTGACGTAGCCGTCAACCACTTCCTTGATGTCCGTGCGCTGGCGTACTTCGTCTATGTCTTCACGTTTGATCAGGCCAGCCACAGAGCCATCCTAGTCGCGGGGTCCGACAGCGAACGCGTCGCTATGGCGTCTGTCACCACAGCGAGGGAAGGCTCCCCACAAGCCGTTCGTACATTGCCAGCGCCGAGCCGTCTGTCAGCGACGCCACCTGATCGATGACCACCCTGAGCCGCGCGCCGTCGTCGGGCGCGTCCCGCCAGTCAGCCGCGAACATCGGCTCCAGGTGGCGGTCCCCCGTGGCGTTCAGGGCGGTGACCAGCGCGTGCAGCACCTCGCGCTGGCGCTCGTAGATGGGCTGGCGGTGTTCGGTGGTCATCACAAACGTGGTGGCCAGGCCCTTCATCACCGCGATCTCCATGACCGTCTCGTCCGGGACCATCAGCTCGGCGCTGTACCGCGTGAGGTTTTCCGGGCCGTAGACGGCACGGGTGGCCTCCAGGGCGCTCTGGCAGAACCGGCCGATCAGCTGGCTGGTCATGTTCTTCAGGGCGGCCATGGACTTGCGGCTGCCGTCGGCCTCGCGGACCCACACGTCGGTGGCTTCCAACCGGGCCAGGGCGGCGTCGATCGCGGCGGGGTCGTTGTGCGGGAGGTACCACTGCTTGGCGTAGCCCACCACACGGGCCCGGTGGTCCGGGTTGTCCATCCAGCGCAGCTGGAAGTGCCCGGCCACGATCGCGTCCTCGACGTCGTGCACGGAATAGGAAATGTCGTCGGCCAGGTCCATAACCTGCGCCTCCAGGCACGAGCGGCGTTCCGGCGCACCCTCCCTGATCCAGTTGAAGATGGGCAGATCGTCCTCATAGGCGCCGAACTTGCTGGTGCGCTGGCCGTGGATCACCGGCGCGTTCAGCGCGGACCAAGGGTATTTGGCCGCGGCATCCAGGCTGGCCCTCGTGAGGTTCAGGCCGGCCGGGCGCCCGTCGGTGGCCAGGACCTTGGGCTCCAGCCGGGTGAGGAGCCGGAGGGTCTGGGCGTTGCCTTCGAAGCCGCCGATGGCATGCGCCACCTCGTTCAGGGCGGACTCGCCGTTGTGCCCGAACGGCGGGTGCCCCAGGTCATGGCTCAGGCAGGCGGTGTCCACCACGTCCGGGTCGCAGCCCAGGGCGCGGCCCAGTTCCCGTCCCACCTGGGCAACCTCGAGGCTGTGGGTCAGCCGGGTGCGGACGAAGTCGTCGGTGTCCGGGGCAACTACCTGCGTTTTCGCGCCGAGGCGGCGCAGGGCGGAAGAGTGCAGCACCCGGGCGCGGTCCCGCTCAAAGTCGGAGCGGTAGTTGTTTTTGGGCGGTTCCTCCACCCAGCGGGCGGAATCGTGGGCCTCGTAGCCGGGCAGGGCCTGCGCCGTGGTGCGCGTCTCAGCCACCGGAAACATCCAGCTCCGCGGCGGAGATGTCCTGGGACTGCGCGGCGTTCAGGGCACGGGATTCCAGCCAGTCCTTGGGCAGGGCCGGCTTTTTGGGCGAGCCTGCGCGGCCGCGCGGGCCTTCGGCATCCACGCCGGGGTACGGCGAGCCCAGGTCCAGCTGGTCCAGCGTGTCGCGCAGCACCTCCAGGCTGGTCACCATGGCCAGTTTGGTCCGCAGTTCACTGCCCACCACATAGCCCTTGAAATACCAGGCCATGTGCTTGCGGATCTCCCGGAGCGCTTTGCCTTCATCACCGAAGGTTTCCACCATCAGCTCAGCGTGCCGGTAGACGCTCTCGGCCACCTTGCCCAGGTCCGGCTGGTGGCGGACATCGCTTCCCTCGAAGGCCGCCATCAGGTCGCCGAACAGCCACGGGCGGCCCTGGCAGCCACGGCCCACCACCACGCCGTCGACGCCGGTTTCGCGGACCATCCGGACAGCATCTTCCGCGGACCAGATATCGCCGTTGCCCAGGACAGGGATGTCCGGGAGCGCCTCGCGCAGGCGGGCGATTGCGGTCCAGTCGGCCTGGCCGGAGTAGAACTGCGCAGCGGTGCGGCCGTGGAGAGCGACGGCGGCGACCCCGGCATCGCGGGCGATCCGGCCGGCGTCGAGGTACGTCAGGTGGTCATCGTCGATGCCCTTGCGCATCTTGATGGTGAGCGGGACATTGCCCTTGGACGCTTCCTTGACCGCGGTCTGGACAATCGAGGTGAAGAGATCGGTCTTCCAGGGCAGGGCGGACCCGCCGCCGCGCCGGGTCACCTTGGGAACGGGGCAGCCGAAGTTCAGGTCGATATGGTCCGCGCGGTCCTCTTCGACAAGCATGCGCACTGCCTGGCCCACGGTAACGGGGTCCACGCCGTACAGCTGGACGGAGCGGACTTTTTCGTCGTCGTCGTGCGAGATGATGCGCAGGGATTCGGGTGTGCGTTCAACGAGGGCGCGTGAAGTGACCATCTCCGCCACGTACAGGCCGCCGCCGTATTCACGGCACAAACGACGAAAAGCGGAGTTGGTGATGCCCGCCATGGGAGCCAGGATCACGGGGGTGTCCACCGTGATGGGGCCCAGCTTCAGGGGCGGGAGTTCCAGCTTGGGGGCGGGAGGCGTTGCGGTAACAGTCACCTGTCCATTGTCGCAAAGGCGGGCAAATCGGCGCGCCGAGCCCATTTGGGTCGCCATGGCTTCGTTCAGTTGCCGTTCAGCCGCGGTCTGCCCGGCGCCCCCTCCAGGTGGTGGCAGGATCGGCGGAATCTTCCGTGGACTGCCGTGACCGCCTCTCAAAGGCGGCCGCTGCGAGCGCACCGGTATCGCCGACGTCGTCCGCGTTGATGGAAGCAGCGCCCGAGGTGCCATCGGGGCGGCGGTCTTCGTCCGGGACGCCAATGGCGGGCTGACCCGCCGTCCTGACGCCGGTGGCCTTAACCACCAGCACGGCGATCAGGGTGGTTACGGGGATGGCGAGGACCAGGCCTATGGAGCCGACGAGGGTGCGGATGACTTCCTCGGAAAGCTCGGCGCTGGTCAGGGTGTCCCCCAGCGGCCGGTTGTACAGCATCACGATGATCAGGATGGGCAAGGCTGCGCCGGCGTAGGCGAACGCGATGGTGTACACCGTGGAGGCGATATGGTCCCGGCCGATCCGCATGGCCGAGGTGAAGAGTTTGCGGGCGCTGGTGCCGGGAGCCAACTCGTAGAGTTCCCAAACGGCGGAGGACTGCGTGATGGTGACATCGTTCAGGACACCGAGTCCGGAGATGATGAGGCCGCACAGGATCACCCCGGAAATGGAGATGTTGGCCGAGGTATTGATGAGGGTGGTGGCGTCATGGCTGCCCACCCCGGCCAGGTTGGCGGCGTCGGTGGCCCAAGCTGCCAGCAGCGCCGTGATGGCCAGGCCGAACATGGTGCCCAGCAGTGCCGTGGATGTCCGCGCGGAGAAACCGTGGGCAAAATACAGGACCCCGATCATGATCACCGTTGACCCCACCAGCGCCAGCAGCAGGGGAGGTTTTCCCTCCACCAGGCCGGGCAGCATAAAGCCGGCAAGGACGAAGTACGCGCCCACCAGCCCCAGGAGTGCCCGGAATCCACGCCAGCGCGCCACCGCGATGACCACCAGGGCATAGAGGAGCGCCAGTATCACGATGGGCAGGGTCCGGACGAAGTCAACAAAGATGTAGCTCGGGGACCCCTGCGACGCCGAGGCGCCCTGGGCGTTGGAAAGGTTCAGGTACCTGATCTGGTCACCCGGTTTCACGCCGTGTGATTTCGCCACATCCGGACTGATCACCACTTTGACGGGGCTGCCGCCCTGGTCCGGTTCAGTAAAGGCAAACATGCAGTCGGAGCCGGCGGGGGCGGGCTGGCCGCTGGTGTCCGAGGATTGGCCAGGGGCGGTGGAGCCCTGCATGCAGCTTTCTTCCACGACGCTCTGGATCTTGCCCGTATCGAACGTGACGCCGGGCGCCGCCGAATAGGGGCTGGCAAGGGAGATGCCGTCCTTGGACCCGGACGGCCACAGCATGGCCATGCCCGCCAGGGTCAGAAGCGTCAGCGGCACCAGCACCGCGGCCAGGATGCGGTTTGCCTTCCGGCGGGCAGCAATCGCCTGGGCCGTCGGCTCCGAATGATCTGTTGAAACGTGGGTGTGACCGGAGCCCATCAGCAGTTGAACCTCATACCTTGAACTCTACGTCCGGCGCCTTAAGGTTGGTAAATGGCAGGAACCGGGAGGAACCACGCGTGACGGACCGCAGGACTGAATTCCATACCAACGAACCTGCTGCGAGGCGGGAGGCGGCGCTCACTGTGCTGGCGGCCGCCGGGATAACGCGGGGCGTGGCACTGGTCCTGCACGGGGGCAAGGCACACAGCTTTGAGCCCGTGGAGGCCCGCCACCTGAGCCCGCTGCGCATGGTCACGTTCGCCCGTCACCTGCACCGTGCCGGGAAGGACCACGGGCTGGCGGTGTGGTCCCTGCGGAACAGCGTGCGTGGCTGGAACGGGCCGGACCGGTCCGCACTGCAGGATGCCCGCTGGGCCCTCCAGCAAATGAGTGCGCAGTACCCTGGGGTTCCCGTGTATCTGGTGGGGCACTCAATGGGCGGCCTCACCGCAGTGAGTGCCGCGGACGATCCGCAGGTGGACGCCGTGGTGGCGCTGGCCCCGTGGCTCGGCCCGGAGACACCCGCCACCCCGCTCGCCGGACGAAAGGTCCTGATTGTCCACGGCACGGGAGACCATATGACCAGCCCGTCCCAGTCCTTGGCGTTTGCGCGCCGAGCCACCGGGACAGCAGCCTGCATGCAGTATGTTTCGCTGCGCGGTTCCGGGCATTTTATGGTGCGCCGCGGCCGGCTGTGGCACACGTTGGCCACCGGTTTTGTGATGAAGGCTTTCGCCGAGCGCACCGGGTTCACACACCAGGCCTCGAGCAAGCTGACTGAGCTGGTGCCCGGGTCCGCCGCCGAGGTGGCCCTGTGAGCCCTTTTCCGTGGCCGGAGTTCGCGGCGTCGCTGCCCTGGACAGCACTGGCGGTCCTGGCGGTCCTGGCGCTGACGTTTGGTGTGGCCGTCCGGCAGGGCCGGCACTCGGTGATGGACGTCGCGTGGGGCCCCGGCTTCGTTGCGGTGGCCGTGGTGTCCTGGTTCCTGTCGGCCGGATCGGGCGATGACACCCGCCGGGCCTTGTTGCTTCTGCTGACGGCGGTCTGGGGGTTGCGGCTGGGCGGCCATATTGGCTGGCGGGCGCGCGACGGACATGAAGACCCGCGCTACAAGGCCCTGCTGGACCCGGCGCCCGGATCCAGGAACGCGTTCGCGCTCCGCCGTGTCTACCTGCCGCAGGGCGTGGTTATGTTTTTTGTGACCCTGACGCTGCAGGTGGGGATGTTCGCCACCGGGCCTGTCGGGTGGGTGGCCGTGCTCGGCGTCCTGCTGTGGGTGACGGGGTTTGTGTTCGAGACCGTGGGCGACTGGCAGCTGGCCCGGTTCAAGAAGGATCCGTCCCGCCGCGGCACGGTGTTGGATACCGGTTTGTGGCGGTATACCCGGCATCCCAACTATTTCGGCGACGCGGCTATCTGGACGGGGCTGTTCCTCATCGCCGCAGACTCCTGGCCGGGCATCCTGACCATCCTGTCCCCGGCACTGATGGTGTGGACGCTGGCCGGGAAGACCGGGAAGCCCTTGACGGAAAAGGCGATGTCCGGGCGGCCCGGTTACCGGGAATACGTCGAGGCAACCAGCGGCTTCATCCCGTGGCCGCCTAAACGCCGGTAACCTCCCCCGGGTGGGGTCAGTCCGAGACGATCAGCGTTTCGGCACCGGCCTGGCGCGCCTTGCCGGATTCCAGCAAGGGCTCGACGGCGGCGCGCAGCGCGGTCATCGAATCGTCCAGTTCCAGCATGACCGGGTGCTGGTACGCGAGGAGCGAGAGCAGGTCACGGACGGCGGCTGCGGCGTCGTCTGCCTCAAGCGCGGGTTCGTGGCCCACAAACACATCCGTGGCCTTTGCGCCCTGGGCCGAAGCATCCGCCGTCGGGTCCTGGGCTGCCTCCGCATAGCTCACCGCAAAGGCACGGATCCGGCCCTTCTTGCTGGGGGAAACCCCGGCGCCAAAGGCGGATCCCGGCTCGGCGCGCAGCACCAGCGCACCGTGGGCGCCGGTGAGGTCATCCAGGAACAGCTTCTGCACCTGCCCCACCGACAGCACGCCCGGCGAATCCCAGCCGTGGATCGACGTGTAATACCGCCCCACGACGTCGGTCAGCTCAACCGAGCCGGTGGCGAGGTCCATCACGACGTCGGAGCCGGCGTTTTCGTCGTTGGCCAGCCCGCCGCCGTCGTTCTTCGCAGGGAACACGGGCAGCTTGAGTGCGCCCGGCTCCACCACCACCAGCCGGGAACGCTGGATGGGCGCGAGCCCGAACGCCTCGGCGAACGCGGCCCCCGGAGTGCCCGGCTGCACTTTCGCGCGCAGCCGGGTAACGCCCGACGGCGCCTGCTCGGCTTCGCGGCGCAGCATGGTCAGGAGCGTGGCACCGATGCCGGCGCGGCGGTGATCGCGCGCCACCTCGATGTAGGTCCACAGCCGCTCCGGGTGCAGCGAGGCCTCGTAAACCACGCCCGCCGCCACCGGAATGCCGACGCCGTCAATGACGTCCTCGGCCACGATGCAGCGCCGCCAGGGGGTGCCGTCCGTGCCGGCTGAGGAGACGGTCAGGGCACCGCGGAACTGCCGGGCCTGCTCGGTCTCCGGGCCGCCCCAGATTTCCAGCAGCGTCAGGTCATCGCCCTCACGCCATTCGCGGTATTCGATCGCCATGCTCAGGCGCCGATCAGGCGGGCGGCCAAGTAGCCTTCCACCTTGTCCAGCGAGACGCGTTCCTGGCTCATGGAGTCGCGTTCACGGATGGTCACGGCCTGGTCCTCGAGGGTGTCGAAGTCCACGGTGATGCAGAACGGGGTGCCGATCTCATCCTGGCGGCGGTAGCGGCGGCCGATCGCGCCGGCGTCGTCGAAGTCGATGTTCCAGTTCTTGCGCAGCTGCGCGCCCAGGTCCTTGGCCTTCGGCGAGAGGTCCTCGTTGCGGCTCAACGGCAGCACCGCAGCCTTGACGGGGGCCAGGCGCGGGTCAAGGCGCAGGACGGTACGGACGTCGACGCCGCCCTTGGCGTTGGGTGCCTCGTCCTCGGTGTACGCGTCCACCAGGAACGCCATGAAGGAACGGGTCAGGCCTGCGGCCGGCTCGATCACGTACGGGGTGTAGCGCTCGTTGGTGGCCTGGTTGAAGTAGCTCAGGTCCTGGCCGGAGGCCTTGGAGTGCGTGGAGAGGTCGAAGTCGGTGCGGTTGGCGATGCCTTCGAGCTCGCCCCATTCGGAGCCCTGGAAGCCGAAGCGGTATTCGATGTCCGTGGTGCCCTTGGAGTAGTGGCTGAGCTTGTCCAGCGGGTGCTCGAAGAAGCGCAGGTTCTCTTCCCGGATGCCCAGGCCGGTGTACCAGGACATGCGCTCTTTCATCCAGTACTGGTGCCACTCTTCGTCCGTGCCGGGCTCGACGAAGAACTCCATTTCCATCTGCTCGAACTCACGGGTGCGGAAGATGAAGTTGCCCGGTGTGATCTCGTTGCGGAAGGACTTGCCGATCTGGCCGATGCCGAAGGGCGGCTTCTTGCGGGAGGTGGTCAGGACGTTGCTGAAGTTCACGAATATGCCCTGGGCCGTTTCGGGGCGCAGGTAGTGCATGCCTTCGTCGCTGGCCACCGGGCCGAGGAAGGTCTTGAGCAGGCCGGAGAACTCCTGGGGGTCGGTCCATTCGCCGCGCGTGCCGCAGTTGACGCAGGCAATGTCCTTCAGGCCGTTCTCGGCGGGGCGGCCCTTCTTTTCCTCGTACTCTTCCTCGAGGTGGTCCGCGCGGTAGCGCTTGTGGCAGGAGAGGCACTCCACGAGCGGGTCCGAGAAGACATCAACGTGGCCGGAGGCTTCCCATACCTGGCGGGGCAGGATGACGGAGGAATCCAGGCCCACCACGTCCTCGCGGCCGCGGACCATGGACTGCCACCACTGGCGCTTGATGTTTTCCTTCAGCTCGGCGCCGAGGGGTCCGTAGTCCCAGGCAGAGCGCGAGCCTCCGTAGATTTCACCGGCCTGGAACACAAAACCCCTTCGCTTGGAAAGGGAAATGACCTGGTCGAGTACGGATTTTGCTGCCATGGTGGACTCCAATTTCTACAGGGCCGCTGGGTGCGGTCCGCGGGTATCTGGCCCCGCTGCACGTGGGTGCATCACCGCTGGGTGCGGGCGGGGCGGGCGAAGGAACAAGTTGCAGAGAACTGCGTGTCCTAGCCTACCGGCCGCTGCCTCCGGAAGGCGCCCCGCGGCCACGGCAGTGTGGCCAGGATGATGGCGGCCAGCGTCAGCAGTGTGCCCAGGACGGTGGCCGGGGCCACGACGCTCCCGGGGGCCGGCACCAGGAGGTCCAGCCCCAGGGAGCCAAGGAGCTGTCCGGCGATCATGCCGAGCCCGGTCACCAGCACTCCCAGGCTCCGATGCCCAGCCGGTCCACCAGCAGCCCGCTCAGGGTCTGCCCCGTCACCGCGGCCACGGTAAACAGTGCCACACCCAGGATGCCCACGGTGAAGGACGCGCGAAGACAAATAGGGCACCGATGCCGCCGGCCAGCACGTACACGGGCGGGAAAGCCCGGGTCCGGACGGCTGGCAGGATCCTGGCCAGGCCGGCGCGGCCGGATCAGGGAGATCAGGACATCACCACCAGGTCGGTGCTGAAACCCACCACGGCCGAGGCGATGCCGTCGTTGAGCCGGACGCCGAGGGCCCCGTTGATCCGGCCCTGGACGGGAATGGCCAGTCCCGCGCCGACGGCCAGCGGGAGCCCCGCGAAGCGCGGCAGCCGTGGGGTGTGGGTCATTGAATTCACCTTACGTCAGGCATTATTGCTTGTATGAGCAACCAGGACATTCAAGAGATCCCCATCCGCGACAGCATGATCCGTCTTGGCCAGCTCCTGAAGCTCGCCAGCCTGGTGGAGGACGGCGTGGAAGCCGCCGAGCTGATCAAAAATGGACTCGTCAAGGTCAACGGCGAGATCGAGGACCGCCGCGGACGCCAGCTGCACAACGGCGACACCGTCACCGTCAACGGGCAGACCGTGCAGGTTGTGGCACCGGAAGCCTGATTAACAGGCCTGGCCCAGCCCCAGACGGTGAGGACAGCGTAAGCGGCCGGCGGCACTGTGCCACCGGCCGCCGTCGTACGTTTATTTGTTCAGCACCTCGTGCGTCAGGAACTCGGAGACGTGCCCGATTTCCTGCTGGTTGATGCCGTGCCACATGCCCGTGTATAGGACCTTGGTGAGCTTGACGTGCCCGCGCACCCAGCCCATGGTGTACTCGATCTTGTCGGGCGTGATCACGGGGTCCTGCTGGTCGCGGCCCCAGAAGAGCGGCACTGTACCGTCCAGTTCGCCATCCTTGAACGTGGGGTCCCCGTCCGCGTTGACCACAAAACCGGAAAGCCCGACGACGGCGGCGTAGTCAGCGGGGCGCTGCCGGAGCAGCGTGGTGGCCATCGCCATTCCCATGGAAAAGCCGAGCAGCGTCACCGTCGGGTGGTCGGCCTTGACGGTGTCAATCCAGTCCTGCACGTAACCGGCGCCAGCTTTGACGGCGTCGAGCGTGTATTCGATGGAGGCCGTCAGGGGGAACCACATAAACCCGGGGCCCGTAGCCAGGGGCGCCCGGAGCGAAGCAACTACAAAGTCTTCGGGAAGCATATCCGCCAGGCTAAGCAAGTCCTGTTCGTTGGCGCCGTAGCCGTGGAGCAGCACCAGCAGCGGCTTTCCGGTGCGCTGGTCCTCCGGCCGGGACCACAGAACAACGGGGGCGGGAAATACTTGGGCGTCAGTCATGGTTCCATTCTTACAGTTACCCGGCGGTAACTACCTACGGTGGCGTAGCTTGTGAGCAAGGAGGCAGGATAGGACCGTGAATGACACAAAAGCCATGCAGAGCCCGCCCAGGGCCACGGAAGCCCACCCCTGGAGCCGCTATGTGGCGATGGGAGATTCGTTCACCGAGGGCATCGGCGACCCGGACCCCACAAGCCCCGGCGGCTTCCGCGGCTGGGCGGACCGCGTGGCCGAGGAACTGGGCAGGGGCCAGGCGGACTTCGCCTATGCCAACCTGGCCGTCCGCGGCCGGCTGCTGCAGCAGATCGTGGACCAACAGCTCGCTCCGTGCCTGGCGCTTAAGCCGGACCTGATAACCCTTTCCGCCGGCGGCAACGATCTCATCAGGCCGGGCGGCGACCCCGACGCCCTCGCCGAAAAACTTGATTCAGTGGTCCAGATCCTGGCCATGGGCGGCGCCACGGTGGTGCTGTTCAACGGTCCGGATACCGGATCCTCGGTCCTGGGACGGATCCGCAGCAAGGTGGCCATCTACAACGAGAACCTCCGCACAGTGGCCGCCCGCCATGACGCCATCATCGCCGACATGTGGTCGCTCAAGCAGCTGAACGATCCGCAGATGTGGGACGAAGACCGCCTGCATTTTTCGCCGCTGGGACACCACACCATCGCCGCCATGGTGCTGGAATCGCTCAACGTGGACCACACGCTCGAGCCTCTCCGGCCCAAGCCCCTGCCCACCCGCACGTGGCGGACAGCCCGCTCCGAGGACCTGGTGTGGGCCCGCGAGTACTTTGTCCCGTGGGTGGTGCGGCGGCTGCGCCACCGCTCCTCCGGCGACGGAATCACCGCAAAACGCCCGACGCCGGGACCCGTGTTCGGCCCGGGCGTTCCGTTGGGTTCCGGCGAGGGGCCGCTGGGCACCATCGACGCCCGGCGCTAGCGGCGGCCCGGCGTGACCGGCGGCCCGGCGTGACCCCGGGACAGCTCCCCCGGACGGGCATGAATCCGGATGAGGTAGTGCGGCGGCGGCTTCACGCCCAACGGCTGCGCGGGCCCGGCCTGGGCGCCCCGGAGGACGCCGTCCGGCACTCGCTGGCTGTCCAGACGCAGGAGTTTCCTTACGCCCGCTGGAGCCTGGCGCAAAGGACCGGCAGTCTTGGACCTGCCGTTGGGGCCCCGTCTCACCGGGTTGCTGCCACCTCGACTTCGGTGGCCACAGCCGCGGAGGTGGAGGAGGCGGTGTCCGACGGGCGCATCCTGCGCACCCATATCCTGCGGCCCACCTGGCATTTTGTGCACCGCGAGGACCTTCGCTGGCTGACGGCCTTGTCCGCGCCGCGGCTTCACCAGGGCAACGCGGGCATGTCCCGGCAGACCGGGATTGATGCCGCCGCCGCTGACCGGAGCGGACAGGTCCTGGCCGAAGCCGTCCGGGGCGGCTCACACCTGACCCGCGAACAGCTGGCCTCGCGGCTGCAGGACGAAGGGTTCGCGGCCACCGGCTTCCAGCTGGCCTACCTGATCATGCACGCCGAGATCAGCGGAATCCTGACCAGCGGGTCGCCAGTGCGCAGCCGGGGCGGGTCCCTGAAGCAGACCTACGCCCTTTTTGACGAGCGTGTACCTGCCGGCCCGCCCGGGCCTCCCACCCGGGCCGAAGCGCTCAGCGAGCTCGTCCGGCGCTACTTCACCAGCCGCGGTCCGGCCACCGTCAAGGACTGCGCCGATTGGTCCGGGCTCACCATGGCCGACGTGCGCCTCGGCCTCCAACAGACCCTGGCGGCTGCTCCCGAAACGCTGGCAACGTTGGTGATTGACGGCGTCGAGCATTATTTCGACGCCGGCGCGGAGGGCGGTTCGGAGGCCGGCAACGCCACGGCCGCGGCAGGACCGCGGATCGACCTGATCCAGTGCTACGACGAATACGTGATGGGCTATTCAGCAACGCGGCACTATCTGGGCGGCAGCGCTCCGGCGTTCCCGGTCGCCGGGGATCCGATGCATGTGGTGCTGCTGGACGGGCGGATGGCCGGCTGCTGGCGGCACACCATGTTCTCCGGCCGCTGTGAGCTGGATATCCGGCTGTCCGCTGCCGCGGACCGGGCCACGGAAGATGCCGTGCAGGACGCCGTGGACCGGTACGGGGCCTTCCTGGGGATCCCGGCCGCGCGTGTGGGCTCCGGGGTTAAGCTGGAAGGACACATATGAGAGGCGCTACACCGTGAACAGCTTGTTTTTCTGGATCATCATTCTGTCGTTCGTGATACCGATGGCGATGCGGATGTACCGGAAATCCGTGAACAAACGGAACCAGGAGCAGAGCTTTTCCGGCCGCTACCCCGAGCAGTTTCCAGGCGGCGGGCAGTACCCGGGCAGCGATCAGTACCCGGGGCCGCAGAACAAGCAGCCCCGTGACGGCTACACGCAGCAGGATTACATGAGTGGCGGCTTCCGGCAGATCATGAGCCCGCAGCCCCTGCCGCCGAGCCAGCCGTTGCCGCCCATGCAGCCGATTCCTTCTGCGGATCAGCAGTTCCCGCCGTACGGCCAGCCGCAACCCAACGGCCAGCCGGTGCCGGAGCAGCGCGCGGAAGCACCGCAGCAGCCTGCCGCCCCCGGCATTCCCCTGCCGCCGTCGGGCCCGCAGGGATACCGTGCCCGCAAGCTGGCCGAACTCGACCAGCAGTACAGCAACGGCGAGCTGGCCATGGAGGACTACATGAAGCGCCGCTCCGACATCATGAACGGCTGATCGCTTAGTCAGCGCGAAAGGACACTTGAGGCCCTGATTCCAGGGCCTCAAGTGTCCTCTCGCGTTTAAGGGCAGGGGCTCAAGTGTCCCCTGGCGCTTAGATCAGGAACGTGTCTCGGAGCTGGACGCCGAGCTGGCCGATCTCGGTCAGGAAGCCGTCGTGGCCGATCGGGGCCTCAATAACGTGCACGTCCACGTCGCCGGGGAGCGCGTCAGCCAGTTCACGGGACTGGGACGGGAAGTACAGCCGGTCGCTGTCCACCGCAGCCACGAAGAACCTGGCAGTGGCCCGGCCCAAGGCCTCGTTCAGCGAGCCCCGCCCGCGGCAGACGTCGTGGCTCATCAGGGCGTCGGTGATGGCGATGTAGCTGTTGGCATCAAAGCGCCGCACCAGCTTTTTGCCCTGGTGGTCCAGGTAGCTTTCCACCTGGTAGCGGCCCCGCTCCCCCAGCGCTGCCGCCTGGAACGGCGATTCGGGGTGCTGGGCCGACCGGCCGAAGCGGCCATGGAATTCCTCGGCGGAGCGGTAGGTGATGTGCGCGATGCGCCGTGCCAGGGCCAGTCCGTCCTCCGGCAGCGGACCGCCGTAGTAGTCGCCGTTGTTAAAATTGCTGTCCTGGCGGATGGCGAGCGTCTGCGCCTGGGCGAATGCGATCTGTTCGGCGGTGCTGGCGGCACCGATCGAGATAACGGCGCACCGCTGAACCCGTTCCGGATAGGTGACCGCCCATTCCAGGGCCCGCGCGCCGCCCATGGAACCGCCCAGCACGGCGTACCAGCTCGGGATTCCCAGCTGGTCAGCCAGCCTGGCCTCGGCCGCGGTGGTGTCCCGCAGCGTTACCAACGGAAAGCGGGACCCCCACGGCTTGCCGTCCGGGGCATCCGAGGACGGCCCAGTGGAGCCGTAGCAGCCGCCCACGATGTTGATGGAGACCACAAAGAACCGGTCCGTGTCCACCGGCGCACCCGGCCCGGCCAGCTGTTCCCACCAGCCGGGCTCGTCGCTGTCGCCGCGCGTCACGTGTGTGCTTCCGGTCAGGGCGTGCTCAATCAGGACGGCGTTGGAGCCGTCCGCGTTGAGGGTTCCCCACGTTTCATAGCCGAGGGTGACTTCCGGGAGGTATCCGCCGGCTTCGAGCTCGAGTCCGCCAATACTGGCGTAACGGACCACACCGTTCCCGGGTTCTGCGGTACGGGAAATCGTAATCGTCATGGAAGGACCTTTTCTACGCGCTTGCCCACCGTCAATTGACCGGCAGGCCAGGTCCTCACCCGGGGCACCCCGCCGCAAAAGAGGGTTGCCGGCCAGCAAGCCGGGGCTGTCGCTGGCACTCATGACCTGCTTCGAGTGTACGAACAGCCCCGGTCTATTGCTAAGCGTGTGACTGGTTGTGACTTCGCGGGAGCCCTACTGCGGCTGGCCTGCCGCGTCTTTGTTGGGCTCCGCCGCACCCTTGGCCGCCCGGAAATGTCCACTCCTGACGCATCAGGATTCCGGTAAGGCTACCCTTAGCTGAGAGCCGGATCACAAAGTGCCAAGATGATGGCATGCGCATGGATCACGTCTCTTACGCCTGTGAACAAGATGGCCTCGTTGCCACCACCGAACGTATCTCGTCCGCCCTTGGCGTTGAAGCCGTGAAGGGTGGCGTGCACCCCCGGTTTGGAACCCGGAACATGATTATTCCCCTCGCGGGCCATAAATACCTGGAAGTCGTGGAGGTCCTGAACCACCCGGCATCGGACAAGGCTCCCTTCGGGCAGGCTGTCCGGGCCCGATCCGAAGCCGGCGGCGGCTGGATGGGCTGGTGCGTCGAAGTGGACGACCTCGCTCCGTTCGAAGACCGCCTGGGCCGTGCCGCCGTCAACGGCAACCGCAAGTTCCCGGACGGCCGCGAGCTGGTCTGGAAGCAGATCGGCATCCTGGGCCTGATCGCGGACCCTCAGGTCCCGTACATGCTCAAGTGGGAGGGTGACCCCGCCTTGCACCCGTCCAACGCCTATGAGAGCAACGTCAAGATGAGCTGCCTGACCATAGCCGGTTCCGCCGAACGCGTGACGGAATGGCTGGGCGAGCCCGTCGAGAAGCCGCTGGAGGATGTGGCCGTTGACTGGGTGGCTCCGCATGGAACCCCGGGCATCCTGTCAGTAACCTTCGAAACCGCTACCGGAGCAGTCACCATCTGATTGCACGTTCAATAGCTTCGGCCGCCATCAGCGGGTGCCAATGATGCCACCCACCGATGGCGGCCGAATCCTTTTAAGCTGGACCTGAGCCGGACAAACCCCCTTAGCCCAGGCCCACAGCCCTGCCAAAGAGGCTGAAGCCAACGAAGGCAACGATGTCCAGCAGCGCGTGTGCGATAACCAGCGGCATCACCCGTTTGGTCTTTGTGTAGAGCCAGGCGAAGACCACACCCATCACTGCGTTGCCGATGAACGGCCCGAAGCCTTGATAAAGGTGGTAGCTGCCGCGGAGCATCGAGCTAGTGAAGATGGCCAGGGGCATGCTCCAGCCGAACTTGCCGAAGCGGTCCAGGAGGTAACCCACCACAATGACTTCTTCCACGATGGCGTGCCGCAGCGCGGACAGGATCAGGACGGGAACCGTCCACCAGTATGAGTCGAGCGCGCTGGGGATGATGGCGGTGGTGATCCCCAGGGCACGTCCCGCTGCGTAGAGGCCCAGCGACGGGATCCCGATCAGCGCCGCGAGGCCAAAGCCCTGCAGCAGGTCACGGCCCGGCCGGGCGAAGTTGAACCCCAGCTTCCGGAAGGCGGACCAGCCTTGGGGGCTCACTCCGGCGCCGGATTGCCGCTGGTCCGTAAGGAAGTAGATGACCAGCAGCACGGGCACGAGGGCGAAAATGATGTCCAGCAGCTGGTAGGTGAGATCGAAGTATTCGCGGGGGCTCTGTGACCGGTTCAGCGTGGACGTGCCTTCGGCCAGCGGTGCACGCGTCATCTTGTCCAGCAGCTGCACCACCGAGTAGACGGCGGACTGCCCCAGGGACAGACCCAGCACAATCCAGACTTCAATCCGCAGCCGACGGCGGGAGGGAACCAACATGGTTCCATCTTGCCTTTAGTTTCTGGTTCTTCGCTGATTCGGGGGTGGCCAGCTCGCCGGGGCTGACCAAAGTGAGAGAGCGTCCGCCGAAAACGCACCAAAAGTGAGAGAGCATCCTCGGGGCGGCACCTATGCTTGGGGCTTATGAGCGCGCCAGGGAAAATCTTCATGATCCGGCACGGCCAGTCCGCGGCCAATGTCGATACGTCCATCTACAACAGGGTCCCGGACTACCGGATTCCGTTGACTCCCCTGGGCCTGGCGCAGGCCACGGCGGCCGGCGAACGGATCCGCCGCGAGCTGGACGGCCGCCAGGTCTGCGTTTATGTATCGCCGTACCTGCGGGCGCACCAGACCCTGGAGGCACTCAACCTTGGCAGCCTCACGGAACGGGTGATCGAAGAGCCACGCCTCCGTGAGCAGGACTGGGCCAATTTTCAGATCACCGGCGATATCGAGGACCAGAAGGAACTCCGCAACGCCTACGGCCATTTCTTCTACCGGTTCCGGGAAGGCGAATCCGGCTCCGACGTCTACGACCGGATCTCGTCGTTCATGGAGACGCTGTATCGCCACTGGTCTAAGCCGGACTACGCCCCCAACACCTTGCTGGTGACCCACGGGCTCACCATGCGGCTGTTCTGCATGCGCTGGTTCCACTGGTCGGTGGAGTATTTCGAATCACTCAACAACCCGGACAATGCCGCGGTGCGGACCCTTCTGCGCACCGACCTGGGCAAGTACGAACTCGATATTCCGTTCAGCCAGTGGGTGGACCGCCGGGTGGACGAGACCGTCCTGGATGCGCCGCCGATGATCTTTTAGGGGTTGTTGCTGGTCACTTAGTGCGGAGCCACGATCACTTCGGTGCCGTTGGCTTCGAACGCTGCCTTGTCCTCCGCGGAGATACCGGAGTCGGTGATCAGGCGGTTGAACGCGTAGCCGTCCATGGTGGCGAAGGCTCTGACGCCAACTTTGGAGGAGTCGGCCAGGACATAGGAAACCCGGGCCCGGCTGGCCAGCAGGGCATTCACTGACGCTTCACCCTCCCCCGTGTTGGTGGGGCCTACCTCGGGGTCGATGCCATTGACGCCGATGAAGGCGATGTCCATGACCACCTTTTGCATGATGATGTCGGTGTACGGGCCCACCAGTTCGTAGGAGCGGGGGTTCAGGATGCCGCCGGTCACCATGACTTTGATGTTGGGGCGGACAGCCAACTGCGCAGCGATATTGATGGCGTTGGTAACCACCGTCAGGGTGGGCTGGTTGGCGGGAGCGTTGAGGTCCTCCCGCGTTGCCAGGATCTGCGCGAGGGCCGTGCTGGTGGTGCCGCCGCAAAGCCCGATCACCGCGCCGGGTGAAATGAGCGCCGAAGCCGCCTGGGCAATCTGTTCCTTGGCTTCGGCGTGGTCGTCACGGTTGTACCGGCCGGGGAGGTCGTACGCCAGGGCGCCGGTGGTGGCTCCGCCCCGGGTGCGGGTCAGCAGCCGTCGCTTGGCCAGGCTGTCCAGATCACGCCGTGCCGTGGCCGGCGATACACCCAGCGTGCCCACGATTTCTTCCACCTCCACCTGGCCGGTTTTGGCGAGGATATTGAGGATGGCCGTCAAGCGGTCAGTGCGGGTCATGGGGGCCTCTCAGCGATCAAACAGTCACCAGAATATGACGTTATCTGATCATAACAGTTCGTAACAATCATTTTGCGTCAACAAATCGGAGTCTGGCTACCGTGCCCGCGCACCGGCCCGCCACACACCGTACGTCAGCGGCATGCCCGGGCGGTAGGCGAGGTGCGTGGCGGAGGGGGCGTTGAGCATGTGCAGGTCTGCCCGGTGCCCGACGGCGAGCGAACCCACCGCCCGTACGCCGTCGGCGTCGTGCCCTGCCTCCCGGTGCAGCGCCAGCGCGCCTCCATAGGTTCCGGCACGCACCGCTTCGTGGACGCTCAGGCGCATCTGCAGGACGGCCGTAGCCACGTTGAACGCCATGGAGCTGGTGTAGGACGTACCCGGGTTGCAGTTGGAGGCCAGCGCCACCTGCACCCCGGCGTCCAACAGTTCGCGCCCCGGGGCCAGCGGCTGCCGGGTGGAAAGATCGCACGCGGGGAGGCAGGTTGCGACGGTGCCGCGGTCCCCCGTGCCTGTGTCCGGATTCCAGGCGGACCAGCTTTCCGCCAGCGCCGCCACATCACGGGCCGACAGGTAGTTCACGTGGTCCACGCTGGCTGCCCCGAGTTCCACCGCGAGCTGCACGCCGGGACCCTCGCCGAGCTGGTTGCCGTGGACGCGGATCCCCAGCCCGGCGGCCCGGCACGCCTCCAGCACACGGCGGGACTGCTCGACGTTGAAGGCTCCTTCCTCGCAGAACACGTCCGCCCACCGGACGTAGGGCCGGACGGCGTCAAGCATGGGCCCGCAGACGAGGTCGGTGTAGGCCTCCGCATCGGTGCCCGCGGGTACCAGGTGGGCGCCCAGGTAGGTGACTTCGTCTGCGACGGTGGAGGCGATCCGGGCGATCCGGGCCTCGTGCTCAATGTCCAGCCCGTACCCGGTCTTGGTTTCGACGTAGGTGGTGCCCTGCGATACGGCCTCGGACACGCGCGCCATCGCCAGCCGGGTGAGGTCGAAATCGGAGGCCCGCCGGGTGGCGTCCATGGTTACGGCGATGCCGCCGGCCGAATACGACTCCCCTGCCATCCGCGCCTCGAACTCCGCAGTGCGGTCGCCGGCGAAGACCAGGTGCGTGTGCGAATCCACCCAGCCCGGCAGCACGGCCCGGCCGCCGGCGTCCACGGCGTCATCGGCCGCCGGCGCATCCGCGGCGGAACCGAGCCAGGCGATCCGTTCGCCCTCGATCACCACGGCGGCATTCCTAAGGACGCGGTGTTCCAGGTCCTGGGTCATCAGCTCGGCGATATTGGTGATCAGGGTGCTCATAGGTTCCATTGTTCAGCGCCGGATGGACCAGCGCGCGGCGGCCAGCGCCTCCGCTGTCCGGGATGCCGGATGGTGGGCCGCGCCGGAACTGTGCCCGGCGCTGTGCCCGGCGCCCTGTCCTGCCAGGATTTGCGCGGCGGCGAGCTCCGCCATGGCCGATGAGGTCTGGAAACCGTAACCGCCCTGACCGGCAAGCCAGAAGAACCCTGGGGCTTCGGCGTCGAAACCGGCTACCGGGACGCCGTCGGCTGCCTCGGTCCGGAGCCCCGTCCACGCGCTCCGTACTCCGCGGATTCCCAACGTGGTCAGCTGGTTGAGCCTCACGATCAGCCGCTCGATATCGCCGGGCCGCGGCCGGGCGTCCTCCGGTCCGCTGGGCACCGTTTCCGACGGCGAGATCAGCACGTGCTCCCCCTCGCGGCGGAAGTAGAACGAATTGTCCGCTGCCGCCACCATGGGGCTGTGCTCGGGCAAGGGACGTTTGACGTCGACAACTGCCGCAGTGCGCCGGTACGGCTGCAGCCCAAGTTTCTCCACCCCGCTGATCACCGCGATTTCATCAGCCCAGGCGCCCGCCGCGTTGACCAGCACCCCGGCTTCGAAAGCTTCCTGCCCGGCGCCGATCTCCCAGCCCGAGCCCAGCCGCTGGGCGGAATGTACGCGGGCCCCAGTGATGATGTCGGCGCCGGCGGCTTCTGCACGCTGCCGGTGGTCGGCCAGCAGCAGCGGGGCGTTGCAGCCGAAGGATCCGGTGTCCAGGCCGGCGGCGGAGAAAGCCCCGGGGACCAGCGCAGGGCAAAGCTCCAGTGCCCGGTCATGCGTGATGGGACTCATGTGGCCGCTGGCCTCGGCGCGGACGGACTCCTCGGTGCCGATGAGCATAAAACTCCGCGGCGTCAGGACAGGTTCGGGCAGTTGCGCGTCCCGGGCCGCCATCAGCTCCAGGGTCCGGACCGTGAGTTCCTGGACCACCTCAGGGCCGTAACTCGGAATAAGCTGGCGGGCGGAGCGGGAGGACGTGTGGTACGCCAGCTCCTGCTCCGCTTCCACCAGCGCCACGCTGCAGCTGCCCGCGAGCGCGGAGGCCAGGGACAGGCCGGCGATGCCGCCGCCCACAATCAGGACGTCGTAGTGTGCTGCCATGGCTCCATCCTTGCAGAGTTGCTCTGCGGCCGCGCCGGGCACCCACCAGGGGTTTAGCGCGGCTGGGTTAACCCGGCTGGGTTAGCCTGCTACCGCCGCACGGCTGGCGACGAACGCACCCACGCACGCTTCGACGTCGTCCGCTGAGTGCGACGCTGAAAGCTGCACACGGATCCGGGCGGCGCCGCGCGGGACTACCGGGAAACTGAACGCGGTGACGAAGACGCCGTGCCGGAGCATCTGGTCCGCCACGTTGGCGGCCATCACGGCATCCCCGAACATCACGGGAACAATCGCGTGTTCGCCGTCCAGGAGTTCGAAGCCCTCCTCGGTCATCCGGCGGCGGAACAGCCGGGCATTATCGAACAGCCGGGTCCGCAGGTCACCGGAGTTCTCCACCAGGTCAAGCGCCTTGATGGTCGCGGCGACGATCGCGGGGGCCAGGGAGTTGGAGAACAGGTACGGGCGCGCTTTCTGGCGGAGCATGGCCACCACTTCACTGCGGCCGGACACGTAGCCGCCGGACGCGCCGCCCAGGGCCTTGCCGAACGTTCCGGTGTAGATGTCCACGCGCCGGGACACGCCTGCGTGCTCCGGGGTTCCTGCACCGGTGGCACCCATAAAGCCGACGGCGTGGGAATCGTCCACCATCACCAGGGCGTCGTGCATCTCGGCGAGGTCGCAGATGGCTTCCAGCGGTGCCAGGTAGCCGTCCATGGAGAACACACCGTCGGTGACAATGATCTTGCGCCGGGCATCCTTCGCCTCAACGAGCCTGGCCTCGAGCTCCGCCATGTCCTGGTTCGCGTAGCGGAACCGCTGGGCCTTGCAGAGCCGGATGCCGTCGATGATGGAGGCGTGGTTGAGGGCGTCGGAGATGATGGCGTCCTCAGGGCCGAAGAGGGATTCGAAGACGCCGCCGTTGGCATCAAAGCAGCTGGAGAACAGGATGGTGTCCTCCGTGCCGAGGAACCTGGAAACCCTGGCTTCCAGCTCCAGGTGCAGGTCCTGGGTGCCGCAGATGAAGCGGACGCTGGCCATGCCGAAGCCCCGCGAGTCCATGGCCTGTTTTGCCGCGGCGATGATGTCCGGGTGGTCCGCAAGGCCCAGGTAGTTGTTGGCGCAGAAGTTCAGGACGGTGGCGCCGGGCTGGCCGATCTGCCCTGCCGTGATGTGGCTGGACTGCGGGGAGTTGATGCTGCGTTCGGTTTTGAAGAGTCCGGCGGTGCGGATGTCGTCCAGCTCAGCCTGCAGCTGGTCCTTGATGGAGGTGTACATGGTGCTCCTTAGAGTTCGGTCCAGTCGAGGACAACTTTTCCGCCGACGCCGGCGCGGGCGGTGGCGAAGCCTTTTTCCCATTCTGCGGCGGGCAGCTTGTCCGTCACTACCGCTGAGATGCCGGCGTGCAGCACGGGGTTGGAGGAGAGCATGGCGCTCATGGCGTACCACGTCTCATACATTTCGCGGCCGTAGATGCCCTTCAGCGTCAGCATGTGCGTGACTACTTTGCCCCAGTCGATGGTGATGTCCTGGCTGGGCAGGCCGAGCATGGCAATGCGGCCGCCGTGGTTCATGTTGTTGATCATCTCAGGCAGCGCGGTGGGGTGGCCGGACATTTCCATGCCGATGTCGAAGCCCTCGCGCATGCCGAGTTCACGCTGGGCATCCTTGACGCGCGTGGTGGAGACGTCGATGGTGAGGTCCACGCCGAGCTGGCGTGCAAGCTCGAGCCGTGGCTGGGAGACATCGGTGATGGCGATCTTGCGCGCCCCGGCGTGGCGGGCCACGGCGATGGCCATCAGGCCGATGGGTCCTGCCCCGGTGATGAGCACGTCCTCGCCCACCAGCGGGAAGCTGAGGGCGGTGTGCACGGCGTTGCCGAACGGATCGAAAATCGCGCCGAGTTCCGGTGTGATGGAGGGGTCATGGTGAACCCAGACGTTGGTCTCGGGGATGACCACGTACTCGGCGAAGGCGCCGTCCCTCTGCACACCGACGCTGACGGTGTGGATGCACATGTGGCGGCGGCCTGCGCGGCAGTTCCGGCAGATCCCGCAGACCACGTGGCCTTCGCCGGATACGCGGTCCCCCACTTTGACGTCGCGGACGCCGTCGCCGATTTCCACCACTTCACCGTAGAACTCATGGCCGGCGATGAGGGGTGCCTCGATCATGCTCTGGGCCCAGGCGTCCCAGGACTGGATGTGCAGGTCGGTGCCGCAGATCCCGGTGGTTATGACCCGGATCTTGACGTCGTTGGGGCCGGCCTCGGGCTCGGGCCGGTCAACCAGCTCGAACCCGGCGTGTGCACCGGACTTGTAGAGTGCCTTCATTGGCTTCCTGACTGTTGGCAGCGCCCGCGGCCAGCGGGTGTGGTCTCCCTTCATTAGAGCCATTTCGAAGCATTAGCACAAGCAGAATTCTCTCAATCGACGATGAAGTGTTCTCTAATGCATAGACTGGGCGGATGGAAATTCATCAGCTGGAAATCCTCCGCGAACTCGGAGCCCTGGGCAGCGTGAAGGCGGTGGCGGAGACGCTGATGGTCACGCCCTCCGCGGTGTCCCAGCAACTGGCACTCCTGCAGCGCAATGTTGAGGTTCCGCTGACCCGGAAGGAGGGCCGCAACCTGGTGCTGACCGAGGCCGGGCAGGTGCTCGCCGACGCCGGTGCCGCCGTCGTCAGTGCCATGGCGGACGCCCGGACAGCCATCGGCGCCTATCACGGCTCGCCGGTGGGCACCGTGACCATCAGCGGTTTCCACAGCGCGGGGCAGGCGCTGTTCGCGCCGCTCGCGCGCATGCTGGACGCGCCCGGCCAGCCGCGGATCCAGCTTTCCGACGAGGACGTGGCGCAGCAGGACTTCCCGGCGCTGACGGCGCGGTACGACCTGGTGCTGGCGCACCGGATGGACCACAGCCCGCGCTGGCCGGAGGAGCGTGTTGCGGTGATTCCGCTGGCGCACGAACCGCTGGATGTTGCGTTGCCGGCAGGCCATCGCTTGGCCCGCCAGGGCACTCTCACCGCGGCCGACGTCGTGGGCGAACCTTGGGTGACCAGCCACACCGGATACTCCCCCGCCGACGTCCTGTCCGCCGTCGCGGCCGTCTCCAGCAAGGAACTGAACATCGTCCACCGGATCAACGACTACTCCACCGTGGCCGCGCTGGTGGCGGCGGGGGGTGTGGTGGGCCTGCTGCCGCGGCATACGGCGCGGCCCGTGCTCAACCCCGGCATTGTGCTGCGGCCGCTGGAGGGCATCAGCACCCGGCGGCGGATCGACATCCTGGCCCGGCCGGAGAACCTGAAGCGCCGCTCTGTGATGATTGTGTGCGAGGCGCTGCAGGCGATCATGACCGGGCTGGTGGAGCAGGGCTAACCCAACTGAGTAGCACTAACTGTCGTTTTCAGGGCTCAGAACGACAGTTGGCGCTACTCACTTGGTGGCAAGCCGCTTGGCGTGGCCGAGGCCCTTGCCCAGCCCGTGGCCGTGCCCCTTGCCCATTCCTTTTCCGATGCCCAGGCCCGGACCGGTGCCGGCGCCCTCCACGATCTGCCGGGCGGTGGCGTTGTCACCGTTCTTCACGCCGGAGACCCTGACGGCCTCACCCGTGGCGATTTCCGCGATGGTGACCTCTGACCGCTTCAGCCGTTTGCCGTCGTCGCCCGTTGCCGGGGAACCGTCCGCGGCCGGGGCAGGGAACTTGATGATCCTGGTCTCTGCGTTGACGGCGTAGGTCTGGGTGAAGCCGTCCTCGCTCTTGACGGTGAGCGAGGTTTCGCTGACGGCCTCCACGGTGCCCTGCTGGGTCAGCACGGTTTCGAACGTCCCGTCCGCCTTCTTCACCACACTTTCACTGTGCAGGTGCTGCGGGCGCTGGGCCTTGGCCGGCTTCTCCTGGCCTTTAGCCTTGTCCGATTTCCCCGGTTCGGAGGCTGACGGCGACGGCGTGTCTGTAGCGGACCAGGCGATGGCGACTCCTGTGCCTGTCAGCGCCAACGCCACCACGCCGGCCAGCAGCGCCTTGCGGATTCTCAAAGATTCTTGGACCGACATGGCCATTCCTCCCACAGCACGGGCAGGGCTCCGGCGCCCTGGATCTTCAGTGTAGAACCGGCAAGCCCCGCTGAACACGGGTACTTTTTCGCGCGGATGCGAGTACTTGAACGCCAAACTGGGTCGCAGTAGATGTCGTTATGAGCGCTCATAACGACATCTACTGCGACCCCGATGGGTTAAATCAGGTGGCTTAGCCCTCGACGCCGAGCTTCGAGAGGATCAGCTCCTTGACGCGGCCGGCGTCGGCCTGGCCTCGGGTGGCCTTCATAACGCCGCCGACGATCGCGCCGATCGCCTGGAGTTTGCCGGCGCGAATCTTGTCCGCGACGTCAGGCTGCGCGGCGAGGGCTGCATCGATGGCTTCCAGGAGGGGGCCGTCGTCGGAAACTACGGCGAGGCCGCGCTTCTCCACGATCTCCGCCGGGGTGCCTTCACCGGCGAGCACGCCGTCCAGTACTTCGGTGGCCATCTTGTTGTTGATCTTGCCGTCCTCGACCATCCGGTTCAGCTCCACGATAGTGGCGGGCTGGACGCCCAGCTGGCCGGGATCGACGTCGGCGTTCTTGGCGCGGCCAACGATCTCGCCCATCCACCACTTACGGGCGACGGTGGCTGTGGCGCCGGCAGCGATGGTTTCCTCGATCTCATCCATAACGCCGGCGTTGACGACGTCGCGGAATTCCAGGTCCGAGTAGCCCCAGTCCGACTGCAGCCGCTTGCGGCGGGCCGCCGGCGGCTCGGGCAGCGTGGCGCGGAGTTCCTCCACCCATTCGCGGGAGGCGACGATCGGAACCAGGTCGGGCTCCGGGAAGTAGCGGTAGTCATCGGCGTCCGACTTGGGCCGGCCCGAGGTGGTGGTGCGCGTGTCCTCGTGCCAGTGGCGGGTTTCCTGGATGATCGGGTTGCCGGCATCCAGAACGGCTGCGTGCCGCTGGATCTCGTAGCGGACGGCGTGTTCGACGGCGCGCAGCGAGTTGACGTTCTTCGTTTCGGAGCGGATGCCGAAGCGTTCGCGGCCGTGCGGGCGCAGCGAAACGTTCGCGTCGCAGCGTACGTTGCCGCGTTCCATCTTCGCGTCCGACACACCAAGGTTCTTGACGATCTCCCGGACCGCGGCCACGTAGGCCTTGGCCAGCTCCGGGGCTCGGGAACCCGCACCCTCGATGGGCTTGGTGACAATCTCCACCAGCGGAACGCCGGAGCGGTTGTAGTCCACCAGCGAGAAGTCGGCACCCTGGATGCGGCCGGCGGCCCCGCCCATGTGCGTGAGCTTGCCGGCGTCCTCTTCCATGTGGGCGCGCTCGATCTCCACGCGGAAGATGGTCCCGTCCGAGAGTTCGATGTCCAGGTAGCCGTCGTACGCGATGGGGTCCTCGTACTGTGACGTCTGGAAGTTTTTAGGAGTGTCCGGATAGAAGTACTGCTTCCGGGCGAACGTGCAGGATTCAGCGATCTTGCAGTTCAGGGCAAGGCCGATCTTGATCGAGGACTCGATCGCGACCCTGTTCACTACCGGCAGCACGCCGGGCATGCCCAGGTCCACCTCGTTGACGTTGGTGTTCGGCTCATCGCCGAAGACGTTGGGCGCGGAGGAGAACATCTTGGACTTGGTGTTGAGTTCCACGTGGACCTCAAAACCCAGGACGGGATCGTACTTCTCCATGGCCTCTTCGAAGCTCAGGGTTGCGTCAGTGCTCATTATTTTGCCTCCTTGGCTGCTACAAGGGTCTCGACCAACGCAGGGGCCTTATCCAGGAGCGGGCCGCCCCACTGTGCCTCAAGCAGGGATTCCAGGACCGCGCCTACCCGGTAGAGCCGGGCATCCTCGCGGGCCGGAGCCAGCAGCTGGATGCCGACGGGAAGGCCGTCCTCGTCTGCCAGGCCGCCGGGCAGGGTCAGCCCGGGCACGCCTGCCAGGTTGGCGGGGATGGTGGCGACGTCATTGAGGTACATCGCCAGCGGATCATTCAGTTTCTCCCCAAGCTTGAACGCCGTGGTGGGCGCCGTGGGGGAGATCAGGACGTCGGCCTGCGCGAACGCGGCCTCGAAGTCACGCTGCACCAAGGTGCGGACCTTCTGGGCAGACCCGTAGTACGCGTCGTAGTAGCCGGCGCTCAGCGCGTAGGTACCCAGGATGATGCGGCGCTTGACTTCGTCGCCGAAGCCGGCGGCGCGCGTGGCTCCCATAACGCGTTCGATGGTCATGGGCCCGTCCTTGGGCAGGACGCGCAGGCCGTACCGGACGCCGTCGAACTTTGCCAGGTTGGAGGAGGCTTCGGACGGCATGATCAGGTAGTAGGCGCCGAGGGCGTACTGGAAGTTGGGGCAGGACACCTCAACAATTTCCGCGCCGGCCTGCTTCAGCAGTTCCAGGGATTCGTTGAAGCGGTTCTCGACGCCGGCCTGGTAGCCCTCGCCGTGGAGTTCCTTGATGATGCCGATCCGCATGCCTTCGACGTTGCCCACGCGGGCAGCGGCGACGAGGTCTGCCAGGGGGTCGGGCAGGGACGTGGAGTCAAAGGGATCATGCCCGCCGATGACCTGGTGCAGCAGCGCCGAGTCCAGGACGGTGCGGGAAACCGGGCCGATCTGGTCCAGCGAGGAAGCCATCGCGATGGCACCGTAGCGGGAAACGCCGCCGTAGGTGGGCTTGACTCCCACGGTGCCGGTGACGGCGCCGGGCTGGCGGATGGACCCGCCGGTGTCCGTGCCGAGCGCCAGCGGGGCCTCAAAAGCAGCAACGGCCGCGGCCGAACCGCCGCCGGAGCCCCCGGGGATCCGGTCCAGGTCCCATGGGTTGCGGGTGGGGCCGTAGGCGGAGTGCTCGGTGGAGGACCCCATGGCGAATTCGTCCAGGTTGGTCTTGCCCAGGATGGGCATTTTGGCGGCACGGAGGCGCTTGACCACCGTGGCGTCATAGGGGCTGTGCCAGCCCTCGAGGATCTTGGAGCCTGCCGTGGTGGGCTGGCCGATGGTGACGATGAGGTCCTTGACCGCGATCGGCACGCCGGCGAGTACGTGGAGTTCCTCGGCCGCGGCACCGCCGGCGGCGCGGATGGCGTCCACCTCGGCGGCGACGGCGAGCGCTTCCTCCGTGTTGACGTGCAGGAACGCGTTCACGCCGCGTTCGCCGCCGTCGACAGCTGCGATCCGGTCCAGGTACGCCTGCGTGACCTCGACGGAGGTGACCTCGCCCGCGGCCAGCATGCCGGCCAGCTGCGCGGCGGACAGGCGGATGAGTTCGTTGGTGTCAGTCATGGTTATGCCTCATCCAGGATTGCCGGGACCTTGAAGCGGTTCTCATCGGAATCCGGAGCCCCCGAGAGTGCCTGCTCCGCGGTGAAAGTGTGGCCCACAACGTCCTCGCGGAACACGTTGGTCAGCGGGATCGGGTGGGAGGTTGCCGGGACGTCATCACCGGCGGCTTCACTCACGGACTTCACTGAATCAACGATGACGGCGAGTTCGCCGGCCATCCTGTCCAGCTCTTCAGCACTCATCTCGATGTGAGCGAGCTGCGCGAGGTGCGCAACATCGTCACGGTTGATCGCAGCCATGGATCTCCCCTGCAAGTTCGGATTGTTTTCCGAACCAGTCTAGTGGGGAAACGTCAGTGCCCGTCTGACGACCCCCAGCGGGCGTCAGACGGGCACCTCGGTGCCGTGGTCCCGGTCACGGGGACCGGCCACAGGCAGCTACAGACTAACCGATCCCGATGGCTCCCGTCAGCATTCCCGCACCCAACATGACGAGGGAAACCACTGCGGTGCGCCACAGGACCTTTTTGTGGTGGTCGCCGAGGTCCACCTTGGCCAGCGAAACCAGCAGCAGGATGGCCGGAACCAGCGGGCTCTGCAGGTGGAAGGGCTGGCCGGTGATGGAGGCACGCGCCATCTCCGCGGCGCTGATCCCGTAGTGTGCGGCGGTCTCGCTGAGCACGGGCAGGACGCCGAAGTAGAAGGCGTCGTTGCTCATGAAGAACGTCATGGGGATGCTGAGGACGCCGGTGATGACGGCCAGGAACGGTCCCATTTCGGTCGGGATGATCTGGACCAGCCACGCGGACATGGCCTCCACCATTCCGGTGCCGGTCAGGACACCGGTCAGGACTGCGGCCGCCATCACCATGCTCACCACGGCCACGATGGACGAGGAGTGGGCCACGAGCTGCGCGCCCTGTTCCTTGACGTTGGGGAAGTTCACGACCAGCGCGATGGCCGACCCGACCATAAAGACGAACGGCAGCGGGACGAGATCGGCCACGAGCATCACCATCACGGCGACCGTCAGGCCAAGGTTGAACCAGAACAGTTTCGGGCGGAGCGTGGAGCGGTTGGGGTCCAGGGCGGTGTCGGCCAGCCCGCCGTCCTGTTCGTCCACCAGCGTTTCGGTGCGTTCCAGGACAGCCACTGACGAACCTTCCGGAGAGTAGCCGCCGACGGCGGGACTTCCGGTTCCGGGGGTACGTGACCCACTGCGGCCGGTACCGGCGGAGGCAGCGGCGGTGCCGCCGTCGGAAGCGCCGCCGTCGAACTTTTCGGCAGTGAACGGCTCTGCCGTGTCCGGCGTTCCCCAGATTTCCGGTTCAGTGGCGCGGAGGCGGTTGCGTTCCTGCAGGCCCAGGAGCCAGGCGAAGCCGAAGACCACTACCAGGCCGGCGATGAGGGACGGGATCATCGGGACAAAAACGTCGTTGACGTCCAGGTGGAGCGCGGTGGCGGCGCGGGCAGTAGGACCGCCCCACGGCAGGATGTTCATGGTGCCGTTGGCCAGGCCGGCCACGCACGTGAGGACAACAGGGCTCATCTTCAGGCGCAGGTAGACCGGCAGCATGGCGGCGGTGGTGAGGATGAAGGTCGTGGAGCCGTCGCCGTCCAGGGAGACTGCGGCCGCCAGGATCGCGGTGCCGAGCACCACCTTGGCGGGGTCATTGCCGAGCTTGCGGAGGATGAACTTCACCAGCGGGTCGAACAGCCCGACGTCGATCATCAGGCCGAAGTAGATGATGGCGAACATCAGGAGTGCCGCCGTGGACGTCATGGACTTCATTGACTCCAGGACCATGTCCCCAATGCCCAGTCCGGCGCCTGCGAAGAGGCCAAAAACGGTGGGGACGATGATCAGCGCCAGTACTGGCGTCAACTTCTTCGTCATGATCAGCACCATGAATACCGCGATCATTGCGAATCCAAGTAATACCAGCACGGCCGGCTCCTTCTTGTGAACAACGCCACCGCAGTGTGACGCGTGCTACAGACATTAGGGTGGCGGGCGTCACGGCCGTGCCTTTGGTTCAATTGATTGGCATACTGCTTATTCCGAGCATTTTGCGCATTGTGCTCACACCCGGGCCCGAGGAAGGGAGGACCATGCCACGTTCTGCACGCACACCGCCTTTGCGGTTCTCCACGCAGACCCTCCTCCTTCAGCTGGGCGTGGTCCTGCTGGTGGTGCTGCTCAGCGCCGCCGTCCACGCCTGGCTGACCTACGACCGGGTGGGCCGCGAGGCGGAAAACCAGGCCCTGACGCTGGCCCGCGCCGTCGCCGCGGATCCCTCCGTGCAGGCTGACGTGCTGGCCATCAGCGCGGGCGCGGGCACTCCCCCGCCTGCCGTGCTCCGCGGCGGCCCGCTGATGGCAGCCGCCGAGGCGATCCGGACCCGGACCGGGGCACTGTTTGTGGTGATCACCGACGAAACCGGCCTGCGCCTGGCGCACCCGGATCCGGACCGGCTGGGCGAGAAAGTCAGCACCGACCCGTCCGAGGCCCTCGCCGGCCAGGAGGTCACCACCAGGAACACCGGGACACTGGGCCCGTCTGCCGGCGCCAAGGTTCCTGTTTACGCACCCGGCACTGGCACGGGCACCGTCGTGGGCGAGGTCAGCGTTGGGTACTCCATGGAGAGCGTGGGCCAAAGCGTTGCGCGCGACATCGGCCCGGTGGGGCTGACCGCCGCAGGTGCGCTGTTGGCTGGCGTGCTGGCCTCGTTCCTGCTGCGGCGCCGGCTCCAGCGTCTAACGCTGGGGCTGGAGCCCGAGGAAATCAGCACGCTGGTCCACGACCAGGTGGCTGTGCTGCAGGGCGTGGACGACGGCGTCATCGGCGTTTCGGCCGACGGCAGGATCAGCGTGTTCAACGCAGCCGCGCAGCGCCTTTTGGAGCAGCCGGACCTTTCCGGGACGCCGTGGGCCAAAGCTCCTGTGCCCGAGCAGCTCAGGGCGTTGACCCGGCCGGACGCTGCGGAGGCGGACGCCATCGAACTGGTAGCCGGCGGCAGTGTCCTGGTGGCCAGCGCGCGCAAGGCCCTGCATCGAAGCGAGGACCTGGGCTGGGTGGTGATGCTCCGGGACCGCACCGAACTCCAGCAGCTCACCCGGCAACTCGACGCCGTGGGCACCATGTCCACGGCCCTGCGCGCCCAGCGCCACGAATTCGCCAACCAGCTGCACACCATCACCGGCCTCATGAGCATCGGGCAACACCAACAGGCCCGCGAGTACCTGGCCGGGCTGGCCGCCACGGGGCCGCTGAAGTTCCCGGTGGACCAGGCGGAACTGTTGCAGGACCCCTACCTGCAGGCCTTTGTGGGTGCCAAAGGTGTGGAGGCCGACGAGCGCGACGTGACGCTGCGGATCGGCCCCGAAACCCTGGTCCGCGGCCAGGTCACCGAGCCGCAGGACGTGACCACCGTACTGGGCAACCTGATCGACAACGCGGTGAACGCCGCCGTCGCCGGCTCCTCCCCGGACCGCTGGGTGGAGCTGGAGGTGCTGGATGAACCGCACGACGACGGCGGGACGCTGCACATCGTCGTCGCCGATTCCGGCGACGGGCTGGCCGCCGGGACGGACGCGGAAGCGGTCTTCGCCGAGGGATTTACGACGGCGGCTGGCCCAGTAGTGCCGGCTCCGGCGGCTGCCGGTGGAAGGAGTGGCGGGCGGAGTGGCGGGCAGGGGCTGGGCCTGGCCCTGGCCCGGAAGCTGGCCCGGCGCCGCGGCGGGGACGTCCGCCTGCTGGAGCCGGGGACACCGGGCGGACCCGGTGCCGTGTTTATGGCTTCCCTGCCACGCACAACGGCCGGGACCACCGCCGGGACACCTGCGGGGACCCAGGATTCAGCTGGAAAGGACAATGATGCCTGAGGATTTCAGGGTGCTGATTGTGGACGACGATTTCCACGTGGCCAAGCTGCACGCAACGTATGTGGATTCGGTGGCGGGATTCCTGGCGCTGGCGCCGGTGGGGTCGGCGTCCCTGGCGCTGCAGGCGATCCACAGCCTCCGCCCGGACCTGGTGCTGCTGGATGTCTACCTGCCGGATGCCTCAGGCCTCGACCTGCTGCAGCAGCTGGACGTGGACACCATGATCCTCAGTGCCGCATCGGACGCCGAGTCGCTGCGGAAAGCGTTCCGCCGCGGCGCCCTCGGGTACCTGTTGAAGCCCTTTACGGCCGAGTCGCTCTCGCAGCAGCTACGTTCGTATGCCCGGTACCGCAGGCTGCTGGGCCAGCCCGGGGCCCTGGACCAGGGGTCCGTGGAGCGGGCCAAACGGGCGCTGATCCCGGGGGACGTGACGCCGGCGGCCAAACCCCGCTCCGCCACCGAGGCCGCGGTGTTGGAATCGCTGGTTGCCGGCGAACAGTATTCGGCGGTGGAAGTGGCCACCCGCGTGGGGGTTTCCCGGGCCACGGCGCAAAGGTACCTGTCCTCGCTGGCCGACGACGGCGCCGTCGACATCCAACTGCGCTACGGAACCACCGGACGCCCGGAACACCGCTACAGCCTCCCGCCGGCCTGAGGCCCCACCCCTTGAGCGCGAACGGACACTTGGGGCCCGGAATCCAGGGCCCCAAGTGTCCGTTCGCGCGCGGGGGTGCGGGCGGATGCGCTAGCTGGCGCTCTTCTGGGCCACGAGCTCGATTTCGACGAGCATCTTCGGGTCAAGGAACGGCAGGACGTGCACGAGGGCCAGCGTGGGGCGGATCTCGCCGAAGACTTCGCCGTGGGCGCGGCCAGCTTCTTCCCATTTGCTGATGTCCGTCAGGTACAGCTTGGACTGGACCACGTCTTCGAAGCTGAAGCCGGCATCGGCCAGGACCGCGCCGAGCTTCTGCAGGATGTATTGGGTCTGCGTGTAGAAGTCCTCGTCCACAATGCCGTCCTCGCCGCTGGCGGCCGTGGCGGAAATATAGAGCGTGTTGTCCACCTGGACGGCACGGGAGTAGCCGAGGGTCTGCTCCCAGACGGAGCCGGTGCCGAATATTTTGCGCATGGTGGGCCTTTCAGTGCCGAAAACGAGTCGGCACCACTTTAGGTTGGCTGGATGTCAAGCCGGTAAACCAGCAGCTTTATGTCGGTGCCCGGAATCAGCCAGTCACGCTCGGGGACTCGTTTGAAGCCTGTCTTCCGGTAGAGGCCATGGGCGCTCTCCCAGGTCCCGCCGGTGGTGAGGGCCACGCCCGTGATGCCCTCCAGCGATTTCGCATGCTCAATGATGGCTTCCACCATGGCCTTGCCTGCGCCGCTGCGCTGCACCGCCGGATCCACCACCAGCATCCGGAACTCCAGCTCATCCGGCAGGGCGATGTCGGCGAACGGTTCACCTGCCAGTGCCAGCGTCACGGAACCCACCACCTGCCGGTCCCGCTCGGCAACCCAGATCGTGGCCTTTGCCGCACGTGCGGCAACATCCTGGATCTGCTGCATATAGGGATGGTCCGCGCTGTCGAAATACCCTGCTGCCAGGTACGAGTCCACGGTGATCGTGGCGATGGCCTGGAAGTCTGCCTCAACGGCCGGTCGGATGGTTATTTGCGATTGCACCTGACAATGTTAGTGGGGCAGCACCGTCACAGCGGAAACTTGCCGGACAGGGCCAAGGTCCCGGCGCAGGTCCAGGCGGCCAGCCTGTCCTCGTCGGCGGGTCCGCCGTCCAGCGGACTGGCCAGCCGGGGACGCCGGACCCAGCAACCGGCTTCCTCGGCAATCAACGCACCGGCGGAGAAGTCATGTTCGTTGAGCCCGCGTTCGCCGTAGGCGTCGTGGGTCCCGTCAGCCACCATGCAGAGATCCAGCGCTGCAGAGCCCAGCCGCCGGACGTCGGCAAATCCATCCATCAGGCTGCCCAGCAGCGCAGCCTGCTCGGCGCGGATGGCGGGGTCGTAACTGAAGCCGGTGGCGAGGATCTGCCCGGCGCGGTCCGGCGCCGGGCCCTGGAGCTGGGTCACCCGGCCGCCTTCTTCCAGCCACGCACCCTGGCCGCGGGCAGCGTAGTAGACGCGGCCCAGCGCCGGGGCGTTGACGACGCCGGCCAGCCAGACGCCGTCGGCATCCGCCACTGCCACGGAGGTGGCGTAGTAGACGATGTTCCGGATGAAGTTGGTGGTACCGTCCAGCGGGTCGATGGACCAGCGGTAGCCGGTGGGTGCAGCGGGCCGGGTGGTCCCATGCTCCTCCCCCGTGATGGTGTCCTGTGGACGGGCGGCCGTGATGGCATCCCGGACGGCATTCTCCGCGGCGACATCAAAGGCCGTAACCCAGTCGCCGGCGTCGCCCTTGTTGCTGACGTCAAGCGTCTCGCCATTGCGGGAAGCCAGCACGGCGGCGCCGGCGGCGGCTGCTTGCCGGGCCACCGCAAGCAGTTCGGTGTTGAGATCCGGATGGCTCATTCGGCTGCCTCTTCTGATTCTGTGGGCGTTGGTATGGGCGTGGCTTCGGCAGCGGGGGCCGGGCCGTTCGCAAGGAGCTCCCGGAAGCCGTCCTCGTCCAGGACCGGAATTCCGAGCTGTTCGGCTTTGTCCAGTTTGGTGCCTGCGCTTTCGCCGGCGACGACGTAGCTGGTGTTTTTGGAGACCGAACCGGCCGCTTTGCCGCCCCTGATGAGGATGGCTTCCTTGGCCTCGTCCCGGCTGAAGTTCGGCAGGGAGCCGGTAACCACAATGGTCAGACCTTCCAGCGTGCGCGGCGTGGATTCGTCGCGCTCATCCGCCATGCGGACCCCGGCCGCGGCCCAGCGGTCAACGATTTCCACGTGCCAGTCCTCGGCGAACCATTCCTTCAGCGCGGCCGCGATGGTGGGCCCCACGCCGTCCACATGGGCCAGGTCCTCCTCGGAGGCGTTCCGGATGCCGTCCATGGTGCCGAACGCGGTGGCCAGGGCGCGTGAGGCGCGGGGGCCAACGTGCCGGATGGACAGGGCAACGAGCACCCGCCACAGCGGCTGCGTCTTGGCTTTGGTCAGTTCGTCGAACAGCTTGTTCGTGGTTGCCGTGGGCTTGGATGGCGTCTTGGCCGTTGCCTTTGTCCAGAAGTACGGGACCAGGTCCCACGTACCCGTGCCCACGCCCTTGTCGCGCTTCTCCCGCCAGACCAACACGCCTGCCAGTTTGTTCCGCAGCTCGTCCAGTCCGGAATCCGCAGCCAGTTCAAACAGTGCGGACTCACTGGTCAGGATGCCGTCGCCGGCCGGTTCCACCCTTCCGCCGTTGGTGGCTGGATCCGCACCCGGTCCGGAGGTCAGCGCGATGGCTGCCTCCCAGCCCAGGGCCTCGATATCGAAGCCGCCGCGCCCGGCCAGATGGAAGACGCGCTCCCGAAGCTGCGCCGGGCAGGAGCGGGCGTTGGGGCAGCGGATGTCCACGTCCCCTTCCTTGGCCGGTGCCAGCGGTGTGCCGCAGGCAGGGCATTCGGTGGGCATCACGAAGTCCCGCACCGGCGGTTTCTGCTGGTCGCGCAGGGCGAGCACCGGCCCCACAATTTCCGGAATGACGTCCCCGGCCTTCCGCAGGACAACGATGTCGCCGATCTTCACACCCTTGGCCTTGACCACATCCTGGTTGTGGAGCGTGGCCATCTCCACGGTGGACCCGGCCACCTTGACGGGCGTCATGATGCCGTACGGGGTGACGCGTCCGGTGCGTCCGACGTTGACTGCAATGTCCAGCAGTTTGGTGTGGACTTCCTCCGGCGGGTATTTATAGGCCACGGCCCAACGCGGCACCCGGGTGGTGTAGCCCAAGGCACGCTGGGTGGCGAGATCGTCAACCTTGACCACAATGCCGTCGATTTCATGCATAAGGTTGTGCCGTTGTTCGCCATAGCGCTTGATGAAGGCAAGGATCTCCGGCAGGCCCCCGAGAACCTCGAAGTACGGACTGACGGGAAGGCCCCATTGTTCCAGCACGGCGTAGGTCTGGGACTGGCTCAGGGTTTCCAGCCCTTCGCGCGCACCAATGCCATGGACAAACATCCGCAACGGACGCTTGGCGGTTTCCGCCGGATCCTTTTGCCTGATCGAACCGGCGGCGGCATTCCTGGGGTTGGCCAGCGGCGCCTTGCCGGCTTCGATCAGTGCCTCATTGAATTCCGCAAAAGCCTTGGAAGGGATAAAGACCTCGCCCCGGATTTCCACCTCCGGGGGAAAGCCGGTGCCCGTCAGTTCCGTCGGGATTTCCTTGATCGTCAGGACGTTGTGGGTGATGTCTTCACCCGTGGTTCCGTCACCCCTGGTGGCCGCCCGGACCAGTTTCCCGTCGCGGTACAACAGGTTGACTGCGAGGCCGTCAATCTTCAGTTCCGTGAGCCACGCGAGCTGAGCCGTGTCCCCCAGCTTGCTGACGCCGGCCTCGGCTTTGGTGATCCAGGCCTCCAGCTCCTCCAGGGAAAAGACGTCCTCGAGGCTATACATCCGCTGCAGATGTTCGACGGCGGCGAACGCGGCTGAGACTTCCCCGCCAACCTCCTGCGTAGGCGAATCATTGGCTACCAACTCCGGATGCAGGGCCTCGATCTCCTCCAGGCGCCGGAACAGTTCGTCGAATTCAGCGTCGGAGACCAGGGGTTCGTCCTCCTGGTAATACGCAAACCGGTACTTCCTGACCAGGTCCGTCAGGTTCTCATATTCTTCGCGCACTGACCCGGCGGGGACGGCGTCCGGCTCGGTTAGTTCCTCAGTGCTGTTTGCTGTTTCCTCTGCGGGGACCGGTGCTGTGCTCACAGACCTATCTTGCCTTACCGCCCCGACATTGCGCCCAAACGCCCGGTGGGCATGGAACGCCCCCATGTAGGTAGCAGTAACTGTCGTTATGAGCGCTCATAACGACAGTTACTGCTACCTAGTTGGGAAGGGCGGGGCTGGCAGGGTCAGTGTGAGGCGAGGCGGTTCCGGCTCCACCAGGCGAAGGCGAGGCCGGCGACTCCCACCAGCAGCACGCCCGCCATGATGGCCAGCAGGCCGGGGCCGCCGAAGAGGCCGGAGCCGTCGTTCCGGGAAACGGCGGCAGCCTGTGTGGGCTTGGCCGACTTGGTGACTGGCTTGTTCCAGTTCGATTCCGTGGACGGGGGTACGGACGACGGCGGGCTGGGGATGGTGGTGCTGGGCGCGGCCGACGGCGATTCCTCAGTCGGCGAAACGCTCGGTTCCGGGGCGAGGGTGGCAACCGGTACCGGTGCTGGCGCCACGGGCGGCGGCGGCGGGGGCTCGATCACGGGGGCCGCCGACGTCTGCGTCGGGGATGGAGTTGAGGTGTCCGTCGGCCCGGGCTTCTGATTGCCCGGCTCACAATTAATGATGCACAAACCCGGTGCCGGTTCGCCGTCGTCGGCCTGCGCCGGGGCCGCCGCAGAAAGGCCAACCAGGAGCGCCAGCACCGCAGCCACCGCAGCAGCTGAAACGTCGCGGAGCACGGATGAGGATCGGATCATGGTTACCTTTTCGACAGCGCGCGGCACCCCTTCCGCGGCGAAACAGTGTTTCCGGTAGTCTCCTACAACGCGCCACGGGCCTGCAAATCCGTTGGATTTACGGCCCGGTGGAAGGCAACGGCTCAGCCCCTGTTTTCCGGCGGCAGGGCAATCTGCAGTTTCCGTGCCTTGCCGCGTCCCACGATGTAGCCGCGGCCAGGTATGAACTCCGGACTGACCCGGCCCAGCGACGTGTTGAGCAGGCTGTCCCCTTCGATGTCCCCCGGGTTGATGAGCAGGCCCCGGCGTCCGGATTTGAAGGGCTGGGCCAGGGACCAGGCGGAGGACCAGGTTGACGTTTCCGATTCCCCGATGACCCACTGGTCGGCCTTGATGGAGGCCGACACGAGCTGCGAAACGCCCGATTCCGCAACGGTATCCGTGAACTCGGTCAGGCCTTCGATGAAGATCTTCAGTTTCCCGGGGTTCCCGGAGGAGTGTTCGGTGAGGTCCTCGATGATCTCAGCCAGGTCATCGGCACACCCACCACCGAACGGTTCCAGAGCGGCAGCGACGCTACTGCGGAGCGGCGCGAGCCGATGTACACCAACTCCGTGTCCGGATTGGATCGGCGCAGCGCGTACGCCAGGGTCACCAGCGCCACCGTCCCGCCGGTCCGCCACGGGATCGAGTCGATGAGACCGCCGATCGTCCGGGCGGCCGCTGCGGCCGCAGGCGGTGTGGCAGGTGGACCTGCGGGTTCGTGGGCGGGGTGTGCAGGAGCCAGGCTGGCCGCTGCCTCCGGCTGTCCTGGAGCGTTCGCCTGTGCCGCATCGACCGGTGCCGGAGACGCGCCAACAGGTGCCGCGGGGACGGCGTGATCTTCCTCTGGTTCGTCCCGGACGGCTGCGTCCTCGATGCTGCGGACAACAGTCCGTTCCCAGAGGTGGTCGTAGCTGCCGGTCATTTCGTGGGCCGGGACCTGATCAGGATATGTGGGTTCCGGGGCGGGCTTCATGTCCGGCTCGGCTTCCGGGGCTTCGGCAGCAAAATTGGAGTCGTCGTCCAGGAGCCCCATCACCGTTTCTGCCTAGACCTCCCGGTCATGCTCCGGCGCTGGTTCAGACGCAGGTTCAGGTGCAAGTTCAGGTTCCGGCTCAGCTTCCGCCTCAGGTGCAGTTTCCGGCGCGGGTTCAGAGTCAGGCTCCGCTACCGTTTCAGTGACCGGTTCAGCGTCCGCTACGAGGACGACGCCGCCGACAGCGGTGGGTGCCTCGACCTCAGCGGGTGTGGCCAGCCGGAGCCGCCACCTCGTCCGCCGGAGTTCCGGTGAGCGACACTGTCAGCGACTCCAGCAGGACCACGCCATCGCTGAGCGGCAACGCGGGCCCGGGCTGGCCGTTTCCGGCCACAGTGAGGCGGTACCACTCGGGTGTGTCCAGGCGGCGCTCCGTCCAGGTGGTGACGTCCCTCCCGTTCAGGTCCACCGGGCCGCCGGGCAGCTGCACGGTCAGGTCCAGGTCGCCGCGGAGGAAGATCCGGAGCGCGTCACCGGAATCCACTATCCCGAACGACGGTATCTGCGCCAGGGAAACGCCGAAACTGCTGGTGACGGCGTGGAGCACTTCGTGGCTTCCGGGGCGTGCTCCAGCAGTTCCCACAGGGACTGGACCAGGGCAGGCGGGGGTCCCGGGACCCAGGAGGACCACAGTGTTGGCCCGGACAACACCGAGCCAAGTGCCCGCGGCGTATGTTGCGGTGGCCATGTCAGTGTTCCCCTCTTCCGTCGTCCCGGCCGGCCGGCCGGCTGGCGTCAACAATCCGCCCCCGGGGCAGGGTGACCTCTTCCGCGGCATCAGCGGAGGGGCGGGGCGCCGTGGTGGCGATGCCGCCGTCGTTCATCACGTTCCTGGCGTCCACCACAATGACGGTGACGTTATCCCTTCCGCCGTTGCGGAGCGCGGCCTGGATCAGGGCATCCACCGCGTCCTGCGGATGGCCCACGGTGCTAAGGATCCGGAACATGTGCTCATCCGTCAGCTCTGCGTTGAGCCCGTCCGAGCAGACCATGATCCGGTCGCCTTCCTCCACGGGCAGGAGCCAGTAATCAGCCTCGGTCTCGTCCCCCGTGCCCAGCGCCCTCGTGACAACGTGGCGGCGGGGATGGACGGTGGCCTGCTCAGGCGTGATTTCACCGGCATCCACGAGTTCCTGGACCTCCGAATGGTCCACGCTGACCTGCTCGAAGTGCCCCTGGCTCAGCCGGTACGTGCGGGAATCCCCGATGTTCATGACCAGCCAGTACGGCATGCCCATCTGTTCCACCACAACGGCTCCGGTGAGCGTGGTCCCGGCGCGGGCACCTGTCACCTCCCGGATGGAACTGTCGGCGCGGAGCAGATATTGCTGGAGCACTGCCGCCGTGATGCTGCGCTCCCCGGTAGCGAGCTGCGGCATGGCAGCCAGGGCGCGCACACACATGCCGCTGGCAATCTCGCCGGCTTCGTGTCCGCCCATGCCGTCTGCCACGGCGAAGACGGGGTCGGAGGCGATGAAGGAATCCTCGTTCAATTCCCGGCGCAGCCCGCGGTCCGTTCCGCAGCCGTAACTGAGGCTGAGGCCGGTTCCGTGGTCTGCGTCAGCTGGGTCACTGGCGGGCTGTGAGTTCATGCTTGTCCTAGGTGGAAGGAACGGTCACCAAAGTGGACAGTGGATCCCGGGCTGACAAAAGCGGGCACGCCCGGCTGCAGTGGGGTGCGCCGTCCGTCCGGTGTTGTGACGGCGCTGCCGTTGGTGGAGTTCCGGTCCGTCACCCAAATGCCGGCACCGTCGGTCAGCAGGTGGAGGTGCGTCTTGGAGATCGAGCGGCCGGGATCACTGACCGCCAGGAGCTGGGCCTGCTGCTCCCCCGCCTGGCCAAGGGGGTTCCTGCCCAACAGGACGTTGCGGTCGAGACGGAAGTCCCGGCCGTCGTCGAGCTTTAACCGCAGCACGGCGACGGGCGCCGCATTCGTTGCGCCGCCGCGCATCTGCGTGCGGTCGAGGTCGTCATCGGGATGGAACTGGGCGCCCGGCGCGGGAACGGCAGGGGCCGCGTACGGGACATGCGGCTGGAAAGGAGTGGACGACGGCGGCGCGTCCGGCTGGGGTGCGAACGACGGCGGCGCGGCTGACGGTTGAGCCGTGTACGGCTGCGGGGCGTACGGCTGCACGGGTTGTTGGACCGGCGGCTGTTGGGCGGACACAACCTGGGGCGGCTTTGCGGCCCCGGCCACAGGCGACGCGACCTGCTGGACAGGCGGGAGTTCCAGGGGCGCGAAACTGTACGGGCCCTGGATGCCGCCGGACGTGATGGGGTTCCGGCCGTCCTTGACGTCGAACACCAGCGTTTTGGCCACGGTGTCATGCCAGCCGCGGAGCCCGCCGTTGCGGTCCCAGGTGTTGGAAACCACCACCAGCACGGCCCACACCGCGCCGACCAAAAGCAGCGGTCCGAGGATGAAGACAGCCACATCGAACCATTTGAAAATGACGATGGCCACGGCGGCCAGGAGCGCCAGGATGATGCCCGCGCCGGTGATGAGGCCGCGCAGGAACACTCCCCCGGCGCCGGGGGCGTAACCATCCTTGTCAGCGCTGCGGATGCCCATGACGTGGTTGCCGAGGGTCTTCCCGGACCGGCCTTCCATGCCCACCAGGACCGCCAGGTAGACCAGCGTCAGTCCCAGGCCGATGCTGCCGAACAGCACCAGCGAACCGGTGTCATAGATGATGAAGCCGCCGCTTTGGGTGCGGGTGATTCCCGCGAATCCGATGGCGAAAGTCACCACCAGGACCGCGATGGGGGCCAGCCAGTCGAGCACTGCTGCGCCGAGCCGTTTCCCCGCCGTGGCCGGAACAAGCTCAAGATTGGCTGCCATTCCCGTTCCTCCCCCTGGAGCCGTTTGTACTACCGGGATAGTACCGGGATTCTGGCTGGCGTGCGCCGCCGCACGCTCCTTCATGGCCCGCTGTGCATGGTCCACGTTGCGTCCGCTGCGTGCCGCCCTGTTGGGCAGCGGAGCACCGCACGCCGGACAGAACGTGGCGCCGCCCCGGATCAGTTGCTGGCACTGCTGGCAGCGCTCGGCCTCGTTCATCATGAGTCAGTGGGGTTCTTCCTGCCAGGGTTCCGCATAACGGTGGACTCATCAGGCTCGGAAGCCGCCGCCGCCGTCCCGGATCCGCTGTCCTGAACTGCCGGATTCGGGGTTCCGGCACCGTCCGGGCCGGTCCCCACCCTACCGGTGGCGGACCGCCATCCGGGGGAACCCTGGCCGGACGGACGCACCAGCGGGCCCAGCCCGAGCCTGGTACCGCGCAGCTTAAGGGCGTTGCGGCCATCAGCCAGCAGCGACCGGGGCGAGAAGCGGGCCTGCTGGCGGCGCCAGAACCCCAAAGTCCCGGCCATCTCCTTCAGCGAGCCGTCCACGATGGTCCAGTATTCCCGGACCTCCTCCTCGCTGGGCTGGCCGGCGCCGAAGATGGAGGCATCCGCACGGTGCGCCAGCATGGTGGGGGTCTGCCCGGTGGCCGGGAACGAGTCAGCAAGCACCACTGCGCTTTCGCGCCGGGTTGCACGGGTGTCGATGCCGGCGCCCAAATCCGAGGCGAGGCTCACCACCTCGTTCCAACCGCCGCCCACACGCTGGGCCGGGTGCCCCTCCGTGAGGCGGGCCTTCCGGCGTCGTGATTTAAGGAGCGCGATCAGCAGCAGCGGCAGGGCAAGGATGGACAGCGGGATCAGGGCAATGCCCAGGGCCCCGAGCAGGGCACCCCAGAAGAGCCACGGATTGTTTTTCTTCTCGTCGGCGTCCGGCGGGATGGGGACGTTGTCCTTGGGCGGTGTGGGGTCGAAGCTGACCCAGCCCACCCGGTCGAAGGCCACCTCAACCCAGGCGTGGACGTCCTTGCCCGTGACCTTTACCTCGCCGGCGCCGTTCTCGGGGCTGGTCGGCTCGAGGTAGAAGCCCATGACGACGCGTGACGGGATGCCCAGGTGGCGGAGCATCAGCGACATGGACACGGCATACTGCTCGTCGTCGCCGAGCATCTGCTTGGCGGTCAGCAGGTTCCTGATCCGCGACGAGCTGTGTCCGGAAACGCTGGGCAGCTGGCCGTCAGCCACCAGGCCGTTGCTGAAGGCGCCCGTCTTTTGGAAATGCGCCTCGATCTGGCGGACCCGGTCAATCGCGGTGGGCGCATCGGCCGAGAGGTCGTTGGCCTGTGACCCCACCACCGGCGGGACCTCGACGGCGTCCGGCAGCGTAATCTTCGCGAAGTCGTACTGTGTCAACTGACCGTGTTCGAGCTTCACGGGATCGGACACCTGGACGCTGTAGGAATCGCCCTTGGACAGGCCCTGCGTGGTCACGGCCGTGTCTGTGCCTGCGTTGAAGTACAGGCCCGACGCCGCGGCGGAGGCGCTCTGGTCAAAGCTCAGGCCGGTGGTCTTCCGGCCTCCCGGGAGTAGCCCTGGTAATCCTCGATGGTGATGTCGATGGAGTAGTCATTCGAGGGGACGATGCCGGAGGTGTCGGCCAGGGTGTTGATGGATTCGGTGTCGCCCACCTTGCTGAAGCTGCCGGAGCCGTTGGGATCCATGTTGTAGTTGGCGCCGTTGAAGGCATCCAAAGCCCCCAGCCGGACACGGCCGTCCCGGGGCAGTCCTTTGACCACGAACAGGGTGTCGTCTTTCTTGTCCTTGACGAACGTCCGGAAGCTTGCCAGGGGCGTGACGTAGTCCTTGGGATCGAACGGCGGAACCACCACGTTGCGCAGGACCTTGCGGTCACCGCTGGCGGTGACCAGGGGCGCCGCCACCGCGGTAATGGCGACGTTTGCGGCGATCACGGCAGCGGCCGTGCCCGGCCGGCGGAGCTTGGCCCGCTGGGCTGTGGCCGCATCGGTCTGCGGACGGTTGACTGAGACTTTTCGCGTGTCGCTGCGCCGCAGCGCGTCACGGCGGAAGGTGGCCCAGGCAATCGCAATGACGGTGAGATCGATGCCGCGCTCCACGGTGAGGAAGGCAGCGTTGGTGCTGAAAGCTATGCCCGTGACGAAAAGCCCCAGAACGGGAAGCAGTGGCCAGTAACGATCTTGTTGTGGCGCTTCTTGAGACCGAATTTCCCCAGCAGTGATGTCACAGCGTTACTAATCCCTCAATTGTGTCGCGGCCCCCAGTGCGGCCCCCCAAAGACCCGATACCGGGCTCTCTGTTCCCCGCGTCAGCCTACCGAAGCATGGCTGCGGCCGCGATGGGGAGCGCCCCCCTAGCGCTGCGGGACAGGCCGCCGCCACGGTCGACTATAGCGTGATACGCCAACAACTGGATAAACCCGCAGGTCGCGGCCGGGGACGGTAACCGGCTAGTCGAGGACCAGGCCTTTTCCTTGACCGCGTGCCAGAAGCACGGGATGGATTTCGCCGAACCCGCGGACATTTTCAGCAGGCTGCGGAACGAGAATGAAGCGCTTGTCCTGGTCCAGCGCGGATGCAGTCATGGAGTCGATCAGGACCGTTCCCGGATCCGCCAACGTGGTAAGCCGGGCGGCGAGGTTGACTGTGGGGCCGTAGATGTCCCCGAGCCGGGACAGGATCCTGCCCCAGACCATCGCCACCCGCGCTTCCGGCAGGATCTCGTCTTCGGTGAACGCCTGTGCCAGGGCCAGCGAGATCTCGGCACCGGCAGCCGGCGTTTCCGCGATATACAGGACTTCGTCGCCTACGGTCTTGACCAGCCGCCCGCCGCCAACGGAAATGATCTCGGCGCATTTGTTCTCAAAGCGCTGGACCAGCCGGGCGAGGGTCTTTTCATTCATCCGGCGGGAGAGACTCGTATACGAAACCAGGTCAGCAAAGCCGACAGCGCGGGCCAGCGGCAGCGGGGCGTCGTCTTCGTCCCCGTCGCGGCCTTCTTCGCTGGCCTGCAGGCCGGCCTCGGCGCGCACGGCCAGGCGTTGCACGCCGGCATTGAGCTGCCGCCGCCACGAATAGACCAGCATCTCCTCCAGCGCGTCCAGCAGGGAGGGCAGTTCCTTCACCAGGCGCTTGCGGGCCACAGCGTCGGTGACGCCCTGCTCGTGGACCATGTCCTCCACCAGGGCCTCGATCTGCCAGACCACCATGCGGTCTGTCATCTGTCCGATGGACCGGGTCACGGAGATGGCGGCCTCTTCGGTCAGCACCCCGGTGCGGACCAGATCAACCACGGTGGACAGCGCAGCCTGATCCCGTTCGGTGAAGGCGACGTCTTCGTCGCCGAAGTTCGGGAAGCCGAGGGCACGCCACAGCTTACGGGCAGAAAGGAGGGACAGCCCTGCGCCGGCGGCCACCTCACGGCGCCGCAGCTTCCGTTCGCCGCCCAACAGCCGGGCCTCGAGAGCCTTGGCAGCCACTCGTTCCGGAGAGAGTGTGCCTGTCGCCGGGTGGGCGGCTTCGGGCACGGCGGGAGCCGGCAGGTCCGCTTCGTCCCGCTGGTCCTCATCGTTCATCGTCTCCACCTTCTCTCAACTCCCACGGCAGCACTTCGTCTGTGTAATCCGATATCTCATCAGTCCCCGGGTCCCCGCCCACAGGCAGTTCGTCAATCGCATCCAGCACGAAGTCCCGGAACCGCACTGCTTCCGGGACGTCCTGGATGTTCACCACACCTTGGTACCCGGTTTCCAAGGATATATTCCCGGAGCGCAATATGCGCTGCAGCACCGACTGGTGGACCGTCACGTTGCGGATCGACGCGAGGTTGACCTGCTCGTCCCGGCGCCGCACCATGCCATAGCGGGCAATAATCCGCCGGCTCGTGAGGATGTACCGGGTTGCCTGCCACCGCAGGAGCCGAGGCAGGCAATATGCCAACCATATCCACGCAGCGGCCAAGACGCATGCAAGGACGATCCAGGGTGTCCAGTCAGCGGAAGCCACCGGCACCGGCCGGGTAGCCTCGCCCCGCACGGTCCAGGCACTGGCAAAAGCTGCAGCGGCCGGTGCGGCAATAAAGGCTGCGGCCGGGCCGACCAGCTTCCTCGGCTGCGGGCGGGTGATCGTAATGACCTGCTCGCCCGGCACGAGGCCTTTACGCATAGCCGCTTTCAGCGCCCTGGCCTGGCGGGGTCCACGGGCGCAGGTGGACAACATCGCCGGCGGTGACCACATGCTCGCGGCGATCCTTGTCCACCACCAGCAGTGAGCCGTACTCGTCCAGCCTCGAAGCGTGCCCGATGATCTCGTGGTCACCGGGCAGCTGCGCGCGCACTTGCTTGCCCAGCGTCGCCATGGCGGACTCCACCCGTTTGTGGAGCGAAGGGCCGCCGGCAATCCCGGCGGCGGGGTCGCCGTCGGCATTGCAGAAGCTGCGGTAGAGCACGGCGAAATGGGCGAGGTAGCTCTTGAGCAGCACGGTCCGATCAACAGTCAGCGGTTCTTCCAGGGCAACCGACGTCGCTGTGGGCACCGGGAGTTCCGACGCGGTCAAAGTCACGTTCAGGCCGGTCCCCAAAATGACCGGAGGAACAGAACCGTCCCCCATGGGCCCCAGCTGGGCCAGGATCCCCGCGATCTTGCGGCCACGGACCAGGACATCATTGGGCCACTTGAGCTCGGCCGGAAGGCCCGCGGTCTCAAGAAGCGTCTGCCGCAGCGCCAGCGCGCCCAGCAGTGATAGCCACGAATACGTGTGCGTGGGCAGGGGCCTGCCCTCGGCATTGGCGGGCCGCAGGACCAGGGACACCGACACGGAGCTCAGCGGCGGCGCTTCCCACCGCCGGTCCAGGCGTCCGCGGGCAGCGGTCTGGTACTCGGCTGTCAACACCGACAGGTCCGGCCACTCCTTTGGCTCAACCGTCACCGAGCGCAGGAGGTCCGCGTTGGTGGAACCGGTGGAGTCCACCACCACCACCTTGGCGATGCCGGTGGCCGCCAGGAAATCCTGGTCCGCCAAGGCTCCACGATCCAACGGATTTCCTGGGGTGTGTGCGTCATCCATGGTTGAATCCTATCGACTCAGGCGCCGCCGCTGGCTGTTCCCACAGCCACATGACTGGAACCCGCAGCTCAGAGGAATATGTCCGGAACCAGGCGATCCTCCGCGGCCCCGAGGCTGTACGGACGGAAGTCGGTGACACCCGCCGCGCGGAGCACCTGTTCGTCCGTGTAGAAGTTGCCGCTGGGTGCACCGGCGCCGGCCAGATTGCCGCCGGTCAGGACGGCGTGGGCTGCGTCGGCCATGATCTGTGGTCCGCGCGCGGCCTGGACGATCTCCTGGCCGCCGGGCATGTTCCGGATGGCCGCGGTATCGATGAGGGTGCACGGCCAGAGCGAGTTGACGTTGATTCCGTCGGCCTTGAGTTCTTCGGCAAGGCCCAGCGTGGTGAGGCTCATCCCGTATTTGGCCATGGTGTAGGCCAGGTGCCTGCCTGCCCAGTGGGGGTCAAGGTTCAGGGGCGGCGACAGCGTCAGGATGTGTGCGTGGGCCGATTTGCGCAGGGCGGGCAGTGACAGCTTGGACAGCAGGAACGTGCCGCGGACATTGATGTCCTGCATCAGGTCGTAGCGTTTCATGTCCACGTCGTCGGTGGTGGAGAGATCGATCGCGGATGCATTGTTGAGCACGATGTCGATCCCGCCGAAGCGTTCGACGGCGGCCGCCACGGCTCCTGCGACGTCTTCGTCGCTGCGCACATCACCGACGATTGCCAGGGCGTGGCCCCCGGCGGCCTCCACCTGCTCGGCGGCGCTGAAGACGGTGCCTGCCAGCTTGGCGTGGGGCTGGCCGGTCTTGGCCATCAGGACAATATTGGCACCGTCCTGTGCCGCCCGGGTGGCAATGGCCAGCCCGATGCCGCGGCTGCCGCCGGACATCAGAATGGTGCGGCCCCGAAGGGACCCGGCGGCCTGGTACGGCGTTGCGGCAGTGGACCGTGCGTCGTTGCTGGAAGTCATGGCTCCACTGTAGCCGAGGTATGTTACTGGTGAGTAACATAGGGCTGACCGCTGGAAAGTGCGGAAAATTGTAGGTTTTCTACAGTCGTCCCACACAGATGCGTCATTAGACTAGCCAGCAGGGTTCGTCTTTTGTGTGGAATCTACTTAAATCCCGCACCTGACCTGCCAGTTACCACCGCACGCTGCACCACATTGTTACAGCACCAATCTGCTACAGAGCCGGAGACACTTGATGAGCCACGATCTGACAACGACAGCGGGAAAGATCGCCGATTTCCGCGACCGCCAGGCCCGTGCAGAACAACCCTCCGGCCCCGAAGCCATCGAGAAGCAGCACGCACGCGGCAAGAACACTGCCCGCGAGCGCGTGGACCTGCTGCTGGACGAAGGCTCGTTTGTGGAGCTTGACGCGCTGGCGGTGCACCGCTCCACCGCCTTCGGCATGGAAAAGAAGAAGCCGCTCGGCGACGGGCTGGTCTCGGGCTACGGCACCGTGGACGGGCGTCCCGTTGCCGTCTACAGCCAGGACTTCTCGGTCTACGGCGGATCGTTGAGCCAGGTCAACGGCGAGAAGATCGTCAAGGTCCAGGAATTCGCCCTGCGCAACGGCTGCCCCGTAGTGGGCATCCTCGACGGCGGCGGTGCCCGCATCCAGGAAGGTGTGGCCTCCCTTGCCATGTTTGCCGACATCTTCCGCAATAACGTCCACGCTTCCGGCGTCGTCCCGCAGATCTCGCTCATCATGGGACCGTCAGCCGGCGGCGCGGCCTACTCCCCCGCCCTCACGGACTACGTGGTGATGGTGGACAAGACCTCGCACATGTTCATCACGGGGCCGGACGTCATCAAGACCGTCACGGGCGAAGACGTGGACATGGAAACCCTCGGCGGCGCCCGCCAGCACAATGCCAACACAGGCACCTCCACGTACCTCGCCTCCGACGAAGCCGATGCCATCGATTTCGTCCGCGAGCTGCTGGACTTCCTGCCGTCCAACAACCTCGCCGAGGCCCCGGTGCTGGAGCACCAGCAAGAGCTGGAGATCAACGACGACGACCTCGCCCTGGACACGCTCGTCCCCGACTCTGCCAACCAGCCGTACGACATGCGCACAGTCATCGAACAGATCGTTGACGACGCACACTTCCTGGAGATGCAGTCCCTGTATGCCCCCAACGTCATCATCGGCTACGGCAGGGTTGAGGGACACACCGTGGGGATCGTGGCCAACCAGCCGCTGCAGTTCGCCGGCACGCTGGACATTGCAGCCTCGGAGAAGGCCGCCCGCTTCGTCCGGAACTGCGACGCCTTCAACGTCCCCATCATCACCCTGGTGGATGTGCCCGGCTTCCTGCCCGGCAAGGACCAGGAGTTCCAGGGCATCATCCGCCGCGGCGCCAAGCTGCTGTACGCCTACGCCGAAGCCACTGTCCCCAAGCTGACGGTCATCACCCGCAAGGCTTACGGCGGCGCGTACATCGTGATGGGCTCCAAGAAGCTCGGCGCGGACCTGAACCTGGCGTGGCCCACGGCGCAGATCGGCGTGATGGGTGCCCAGGGCGCCGTCAACATCCTGTACCGCCGCGACCTGGCCGCCGTTGCGGAGGCCGGCGGGGACGTTGAGGCCCGGCGCGCCGAGGTCATCCGCCAGTACGAAGAAGAGTTGCTGAACCCCTACCAGGCCGCCCAGCTGGGCTACGTGGACGCGGTCATCGCACCGTCCGATACCCGGGGCCAGATCATCAGGGGCCTCCGCGCCCTCCGCGACAAGCGGGCGAGCCTGCCCACCAAGAAGCACGGGAACATCCCGCTGTGATCGCGAAAGATCCGCTGGTCGGAGCCCCGTTGGTTGAGCCTGTCGAAACCAATGCGCCCGCCGATGCCCCCGTGCTCTCTGTGGTCAAAGGGCAACCCTCGGCCGAGGAACTCGCGGCGCTGACCGCCGTCGTGCTTTCCCTGGGCAGCGCGGACGCCGTGGCCGACGGGAAGCCCACCGCCCGTGACTGGGTGCGCCGCCAGCAGCTGCGGCTCGCCCCGACGCCGGGTCCCGGCGCCTGGAGGCGGAGCCGGGGTTAGGCTCGTGGGGTGACTACCGAAGCCGCCCCCGCCGCCCGTCCGCACTCCGCCATCGATGCCGTGGCGGATGACTATACCGACACGCTTATCCGCCTGAACCCGTCGCTTGCCACCGAGTTGGGGCTGCCGGGGCATGAGACCGAGTACCCGGATTACTCCCCCGCCGGCATCGCTGGTTTCGCAGCGGAAGCCCGCAAGGCCCTTGCTGCCCTGGAGGGCCTCGCGCCCCAGGACGACGTCGATACCGTCACCCTGGACGCCATGCGGGAACGGCTGGGCCTCCAGCTGGAAATCCACGAGTCCGGCTGGGACGTGGCGGAGCTGAACAACATCGCCTCCCCCGCACAGGACATCCGGGCCATTTTCGACCTGATGCCCACAGACACCGCTGAGCACTGGGAACACATCGCCGGCCGCGCGCTGAACGTCGGGGGCGCCCTCCGCGGCTACACCGAATCACTGCGCCAGGCCCGGGACGCGGGCAAGGTCGCGGCCGAACGCCAGGTTTCAATCGTCATCGAGCAGACCACCAAATACGCCGCCGAAGACGGCTTCTTCGCCAAGCTCACCACCGAGGCCCGGACTGCGGACGGTCCCCTGCCGGGCGAAACGCAGGAAACGCTCGACGCCGGCGCTGCCGCTGCCCGGCGTGCCTACCGGGAGCTCGCGGAGTTCCTCCGCACGGAACTGCTCCCTGCCGCGCCGCAGCAGGACGCAGTTGGCCGGGAACGCTACGCCCTGGCCTCGCGCTCCTTCCTGGGCGCCGCCGTCGACCTCGAAGAGACCTACGCGTGGGGAGTCCAGGAACTCGACCGGCTCATCGCCGAGCAGGAAAATGCTGCGTCCATCATCAAGCAAGGGGCCAGCGTCGAGGAGGCCAAGGACGTCCTCAACAACGACCCTGCCCGCCAACTCAAGGGAACGGAGGCCCTCAAGGCGTGGATGCAGGAACTCTCGGACAAGGCAGTTGCTGAGCTTGCCGGCGTGCACTTCGAGATCCCGGACGTGATGAAGAAGCTTGAATGCCTTATCGCCCCGACCGACGAGGGTGGCATTTACTACACGGGCCCCTCGGATGACTTCAGCCGTCCCGGCCGGATGTGGTGGTCAGTTCCTGCCGGCGAAGACACTTTTACCACCTGGGCCGAAACCACCACGGTCTTCCATGAAGGCGTCCCCGGCCACCACATGCAGGTGGCCACCGCCACCTACCGGCGGGAACTGCTGAACAAGTGGCGGCGCAACATCTGCTGGACCTCCGGCCACGGCGAGGGCTGGGCCCTATACGCCGAAAAGCTTATGCAGGAGCTCGGGTACCTGGCCGATCCTGGCGACCACATGGGCATGCTGGATATGCAGCGGATGCGGGCGGCCCGCGTGGTGTTCGACATCGGCGTCCACCTGGAACTGGAGATCCCCGAACGCTGGGGTAGCGGAACATGGACCCCGGAGGCGGGCTACGAGTTCCTCAAGGAAAACCTGCCCATCAGCGAAGGCCAGCTCAAATTCGAATTCACCCGCTACCTCGGCTGGCCCGGCCAGGCCCCGTCCTACAAAGTGGGACAGCGCCTCTGGGAACAGATCCGGGCCGACCTCGAAACCCGGCCCGGCTTCGACCTCAAGGCCTTCCACACGCGAGCGCTGAACATCGGCTCCGTAGGCCTCGATACCCTCCGCCGGGCGCTGCTCTCTTAGGTCTCTCGTGGCCCCGGCGGGGCCCGCATCCTCGGCGTGCTGCTCCTTCGTCGCTCTGACGCACGCTGCCGGATGCGGCCCCCACCGGTGATTGAGCCTGTCGAAATCCCCTCCTCGGTGAGACTCTTGCCACATCCGGGCTGGGAATAACTTCACAATTGCCTTGTAGGGCGGCGGATTTAGAGGGATTCCCGGGCTTTGAACGCGATTGGGCAGCGTAACATTTCTCAACATCTGTTCGCCGTGATAAGAAACCCGGGCCTAGCGTGTTCTGGTGAGCACTCAAACCCGCACCCCCGAATCCGCAGGAAAGACCGGCTTCCAGCTGCCCACGTGGGCCGGCTCGTTCGGTTTCCAGATCATCGCCGCCCTCATTGTGGGCCTTGGCCTCGGCCTGCTGGCCAAGTACACGGGCAGCACCAAGGCAGAGCCCAACGGTCTCGGCGCCACGCTGCAGACCATCGGCTCCAGCTACGTTTCACTGCTGCAGACCGCGGTGGTTCCGCTGATCTTCACCGCCGTGGTGAGCTCGATCTCGAACCTGCGCCAAGTCTCCAACGCCGCCAAGCTGGCCTGGAACACCCTGCTGTGGTTCGCCATCACGTCCCTGATCGCCGTCGTGATCGGCATCGGCCTCGGCGTGCTCCTGCAGCCCGGCGCCAACACCGGCATCACCCAGGAGGCCAAGTACGCCGGCAAGTCCGGTGACTGGTGGTCCTTCCTGATCGGGCTGTTCCCCAAGAACTTCCTCGGCCTCGGTGCCAGCTCCACCGTGACTGAAAGCGCCACCGCGGCCACCACAGTCAGCACCTCCATCAGCTTCAACGTGCTCCAGATCCTGGTGATTGCCATCGCCGTCGGCGTCGCCGCCCTCAAGGTCGGCAAGGCTGCCGAGCCGTTCCTGAACCTCAACGCTTCGGCGCTGGCCGTCATCCAGAAGGTCCTCTGGTGGATCATCCGCATCGCCCCGCTCGGCACGGTGGGACTGATCGGCAACGCCGCGGCCGTATACGGCTGGGACACCATCGGCGCGCTCGGCAAGTTCACCTTCGCCATCTACGTTGGCCTGGCCCTGGTGCTGTTTGTGGTTTACCCGACGCTGATCCGCTCGCACGGCCTGTCCGTGAAGCAGTACTTCTCCGGGGTATGGCCCGCCGTGCAGCTCGCGTTTGTGTCCCGCTCCTCGATCGGAACCCTGCCGCTGACCCAGCGCGTCACCGAGCGCAGCCTGGGTGTTCCCCGCGCCTACGCTTCCTTCGCCGTACCCCTGGGGGCCACCACCAAGATGGACGGCTGCGCCGCGATCTACCCCGCGATCTCCGCCATCTTTGTGGCCCAGTTCTTCGGCGTCCAGCTGGAAGCCAGCCACTACCTCCTCATCGCGCTCGTCTCGGTTCTCGGTTCCGCCGCAACGGCCGGCACCACCGGCGCAGTCGTAATGCTCACCCTGACGCTCTCCACGCTGGGGCTGCCCCTGGCCGGCGTGGGACTCCTGCTGGCGATCGATCCCGTCCTGGACATGGGCCGCACCGCGGTCAACGTCGCGGGCCAGGCACTGGTCCCCACCATCGTGGCCAAACGGCAGGGCATGCTCGACGAGGCGCTCTACAACGCACCCCGCAACGGCACTCCGTTTGTGGACGACGACGCCGACTCCTCCGCCGCGGATCCTTCCGCCATCGCCGGAGGTACTGACTCTCCGGAAGCCGGACGCGAACTGGCCGACGCGAAGGCCTGACCCACAGCTCGAACAGCAAACAGGAGAAGTCCCCGGGAAGTGCTCCCGGGGACTTCTCCTTATTCTGTGCCGGGATTCGCTCAGCCCGGCCTCTTGTTAGCGGCCGCCACCTCCGATGACTCCGTTCTGGACCGCCTTGGTCACGGCGTCGGCCTCGGCCTGGGTCAGCTTGCCGTCGGTGACGGCCTGGTCCAGGCGCGTCTTCAGGGCCGCGGCGCGATCTGCCTGCTTGGCGGTGCGCAGCTCTTCAAGCGCCGCCGTGACCTTGGCCTCGTCGATGCCGAGCGTCGCCGCGAGGGACTTCGCGAGCTCGGCCTGCTTCGCGGCCGGGTCCGGCCGGGTTCCTTCAGTTCCGTCGGCCGGCGGGGTGGTGGGCTTGTTGGCCTCGCGGTAGGCCTTCAGGGCCTCCGTCACCTTGGCCTCGTCCACGCCCAGCTTGGTGGCAAGTTCCGCTGCGTCCACGCCGCGGAAGCCGCCGTGGCCATGGCCGCCCCGCAAGCCCTTCCCTTCAGCTGGGGCAGTGCCGGTGCTCCCGTCGGCTGAGGCGCTTGAGCTGGCGCTGGGGGTGGGCGTCGGCGTCGTGGTTGCGGACGCCATGCCGGCGACGCCGATCCCGGCGCCAAGGGCCAGCGCGGTGCCCGTGAGGCCAAGGGCAATTCTCTTTGTGCGTACCATTCTTGTCTCCTGGATCTGCCGTCCGGTGACGGCTGGTGAAGATGTCCCAGACGGGACTCTTCCAGTCTTCGGCGGCAGGTTCAGGCTCAGCTGTCGGGAACCTTTCATCTTCCTGTGAATCAACTTGCGCGGCGTGCAAACTTGCACGTAGTGTAATTTAATGCCCGAACTTCTCTCGCGCCGTGAGCTGAACAAAGCCGCCACCCGCCAGGCCATCACCGATGCCGCTTTGACCCTGCTGCGCGCCCGGGGACCCGGGAATTTCACGGTGGAAGACATCGCCGAATCTGCCGGGGTCTCGCGCCGCACCTTCTTCAACTACTTCAGCAGCACCGAGGCCGCGCTGGCCTCCATGACGCACGGGTTCCTGGACAACGCCCTTCAGCAGTTCCGGCAGCGGCCCACCGACGAGCCCATCCTCGAATCGGCGCGCGCTGCCCTGATGCAGCTGGCCGACCCCATGACGGTGGCGCCGCTGGCTGAACTCTTCACCTTCACCCAGGACAACGCGGTCCTGTCCCGGTCCGAACTTGAGGCGTGGGACCACTGCACCGAAGAGATCATCACCGCGGCCCGGGAGCGCTTCGCCGGAACCCCGGGCGCCGTCGTCGACGAACTGTACCTGCGCGCCCTCGCAGGCTCCGTCATCTCCTGCGGGAAGGCGGCCATGGACGTGTGGTTCGCCCGATGCGGCGCCGATCTCTCCCCCGCATCACTCGCTGTGCTGCGGCAACTGCTCATTGACGCCATGGGCCACCTCGGCTCCGGCTTCGGCAGCCCCGTTCCGGCAGCCAGCCCCTCCGCGACGTCCACAACCGCCACTACCCACCTCAACAAAGAACGGCTCTGACATGGCCCTGCTGCTCTACCGCCTCGGCAAGTTCTCCTACCGCCACCGCTGGCTGGTTATTTCGCTCTGGCTCGCGGCGCTCGTGGCCGTCGGCGGCTCAGCAGCGGCCTTCCACGGCACGCTGTCCAACAACTTCCAGATTCCGGGCACTGAGACGCAGCGGATCGCGGACAAGCTGAAGCAGGAACTGCCGGCAGCGTCGGGCGGCTCTGCCACGATCGTCTTTGAAGCCCCGGAAGGCGGCTTTACTGACGGAAGCCGCGCCGCCGTCACTGCCTCCCTCACCAAGCTTGGGGAACTGCCTGACGTCAAGGCCACGGTGGATCCGTTCGACACGCAGGCCCAGCTGGACCAGGCCGGGCATGAAATCGCCGACGGCGAGCAGCAGCTCACCGCGGGCAAGGCCCGCCTCGATGCCTCACGTGCCGAGCTCGACGCCGGCACCGCGCAGCTGAACGACGCGGAACAGCAGCTCGCCGCCGGCGGCGCAACCCCAGCCATGGTCGAGGCCAAGCTCGGAGCGCAGATGGCCGCCCTGGCACAGGGCCAGGCGCAGCTCGACGCCGGCACACAGGAGTGGGAGGACGCCAAGGCCAAGCTCGATCTGGGCAAGCGGCAGGCGGAGGCATCCGGCGGGATCCGGTTTGTCTCGGCGGACGGCCAGGCTGCCGTGGCACAGGTGCAGTTCAACACCTCCATCAACGCCCTCACCCCGGCGGTGCGCCAGCAGGTCCAGGACATCGCGCATGAGACTTCGTCCGTGGGCGTGACGGCGCTGGCCAGCAAGGAAATCACCGAAGACATTTCAGAACTCTTCGGCACGGCCGAAATCATCGGCATCGGTGTGGCGGCCCTGGTCCTGATCCTGATGCTGGGGACGCTCATTGCCGCGGGCCTGCCGCTGCTGATGGCCGTCATCGGCGTCGGTGTCGGCGTGGGCATCACGTTCGCCCTGTCCGGCGCCTTCGAGATGAGCTCCATCTCCCCCATGCTCGCGCTGATGCTTGGCCTCGCCGTGGGCATTGACTACTCCCTGTTCATCGTCAACCGGCACCGGACCCAGCTGCTGGCAGGCATGGACCCCGAGGAATCCGTGGCACGCGCCACCGGAACCTCGGGCAACGCCGTGCTTTTTGCCGGCCTGACGGTCATCATCGCCCTGGCCGCCCTGGTGGTGCCCGGGTTGCCGTTCCTGAGCGTGATGGGCCTGGCAGCTGCCGGCACCGTCGCGGTGGCCGTCCTGGTGGCGCTCACCCTGACCCCGGCCCTGCTGTCCCTGATCGGCCGGCGCATCATTTCCCGGCGGGCCTGGGCCAAGGCCGAGGCCCACAACGCCGAGGCCGGCCACGAGGTTGCCGACGAGGCCAAGGATGAGGAAAACAGCACCCGGGGCTGGGGCGGCCTGGTTACCAGGCACCCCGTCGTGGCGCTCGTCGCCGGCGTACTCGTGCTGGGAACGCTGGCCCTGCCCGCCGCGCAGCTCCAGTTGGCACTGCCCGACGGCGGCTCCGAACCGGTGGACTCCGAGGCCTACCAGGCCTATGACGTCACCGCCCGCAGCTTCGGCGAAGGCGTCACCGGACCCATTGTGGTGGTGGGTGAATTCCCAGCCGGCCTGGACGAAGCCCAGGCCCAGGAACTGCAGTATGACGTCGCGGACCTGATCCGGGGCGTGGACAACGTGGTGGCAACAGTGCCCGTGGCACTGAGTGAAGACGGCCGCACCGCCGTGTTCCAGGTCATCCCGGCAGAGGGGCCCGCCAAGGCCGGCACAGTGCAGGTGGTGAGCGAACTCCGCGAACGCGGCACCCAGATCCAGGCCGAAACGGGGGTCACCATCGGCCTGACCGGGCAGACCGCCGGCAACATCGACGTCTCCACAAAACTCGGTGACGCCCTGCCGCCGTACCTGGCGATCGTCGTCGGGCTTTCCCTCATCCTGCTGCTGCTGGTATTCCGCTCCATCGTGGTTCCCCTCCTGGCAACCGGCGGTTTCCTGCTGTCCCTGGCCGCCGCGTTCGGCCTGGTGGTGGCCGTCTACCAGTGGGGCTGGCTGGGCGGCGTGTTCGACGTCGCCAATCCCGGCGCGGTGCTGAGCTTCCTGCCGATCATCCTGATCGGTGTGCTGTTCGGCCTGGCGATGGACTACCAGGTGTTCATCGCGTCCGGCATGCGTGAGTCCTATATGCATGGCGCGCCGGCCAAGAAGGCCGTACGCATCGGCTTCAGCCATGCCGGCGCCGTGGTGACCGCCGCGGCGATCATCATGGTCAGTGTGTTCGCCGGCTTCATCTTCAGCCACCTGACCATGGTCCGGCCGCTGGGTTTCGCCATGGCGTTCGGTGTGCTGCTGGACGCGTTTGTGGTCCGCATGACCATCGTCCCTGCTGTGATGTACCTGCTCGGCGAGAAGACCTGGTGGCTGCCGAAATGGCTGGACCGGATCCTCCCGGATGTGGACGTGGAGGGCGCCCGGCTGGAACGCCGCGAAAACGAGCCGCAGAAGCTGACCGAGCCCGTCCACTAGGCTAAAGCGGTGACCCGCCTCATCCTCGCCTCCCAGTCCCCCGCCCGCACCAAGCTCCTGGCCGACGCCGGTATCCGGCACTCCGTGCTGGTCTCCGACGTGGACGAGGACGCGGTCCAGGCGCGCTACGGCGTCACGGATCCGCACGATACCGCGCTGCTGCTGGCCCGCGCCAAGGCCGAGGCGGTAGCCGCGTTGCCGGAAGCGGAGGGCGCGCTGGTCATTGGCTGCGACTCCGTCTTCGAGTTCGACGGCGAGGCGCACGGCAAACCGTACACGGCCGCCGTCGCCCGCGAACGGATGCTGCGGATGAGCGGCAACAGCGGTGTCCTGCACACCGGGCACTGGCTGGTGGACTGCCGCGCGACGGCAGCCGATGACGAGCCCGCCGAGATAGGCACCGACGCAGCGGCCGACGGCGGCAGCCCGGCACCGGGATCCGGCGCCACGCTCGGGGCGGTCGCCTCCGCCGAGGTCCACTTCACGGAGATGGATCCGGAAGAGATCGACGCGTACATCGCCACGGGCGAACCGCTGCACTGCGCCGGCTCTTTCACCATAGACGGCCTGGGCGGGGCGTTCATCCGGAAGGTGGACGGGGACCCGCACGCCGTCGTCGGGCTGTCAGTCTCCACGCTGCGCGGTCTCCTCGGGCACGCAAACGTACGCATCACGGACCTGTGGTCCGCCGAATAATTGCGGCGATTTTCCGACCAATTGTAGGTTCCCTACAAAGCTGCGCCCGTTTACACGCGGAAACCGCAAGTAATATCGGCGGAACCCACAAAATCGCGCTAGGCTCCCTGAAGGAAAGAAGGAGACGCCTTGTCAGCAAATTTGGAGCAGTCCGCTAGTCCCGTGCAATCGAACCTCACCAAGGTGCTGATCGCAAACCGAGGCGAAATCGCAGTGCGCATCATCCGCGCGGCTCGCGACGAGGGCATTGCCTCCGTGGCTGTCTACGCTGATCCGGACCGCGACGCGCTCCATGTCAGGCTGGCCGACGAGGCCTACTCCCTCGGTGGCAACACCGCCGCGGAGTCCTACCTGGTGATGGACAAGATCATTGACGTTGCCCGCCAGTCCGGTGCCGACGGCATCCATCCCGGTTATGGCTTCCTCGCCGAAAACGCCGAGTTCGCCACCAAGGTCATCGCGGCCGGCATCACCTGGATCGGCCCGTCCCCCGAGGCCATCTCGGCCCTCGGCGACAAGGTGCAGGCCCGCCACATCGCGGAGAAAGTGGGCGCACCCCAGGTCCCCGGCACCGCCGATCCTGTGCAGTCCGCCGAGGAAATCCTCGAGTTCGTGGACAAGTTCGGCCTGCCCGTGGCCATTAAGGCAGCCTTCGGCGGCGGCGGCCGCGGCATCAAGGTGGCCCGCACCCGCGAAGAAATCCCGGAGCTCTTCGAGTCTGCCGTCCGTGAGGCCACTGCAGCCTTCGGCCGCGGCGAGTGCTTCATCGAACGCTTCCTGGACGCCCCTCGCCACGTCGAAACGCAGTGCCTCGCGGACGCCCACGGCAACGTCGTGGTCATCTCCACGCGTGACTGCTCGCTGCAGCGCCGCAACCAGAAGCTCGTTGAAGAAGCACCTGCCCCGTTCCTCACCGAAGAGCAGAACCGCCGCCTCTACGAATCCTCCAAGGCGATCCTGAAGGAAGCCGGTTACCTCGGCGCCGGAACCTGCGAGTTCCTGGTTGGCCAGGACGGCACCATATCCTTCCTCGAGGTCAACACCCGCCTCCAGGTGGAGCACTGCGTCTCCGAAGAGGTCACGGGGATCGACCTGGTCCGCGAACAGTTCCGGCTGGCGCGCGGCGAGGAGCTCGGCTACGGCGACCCCGAGGTCCGCGGCCACTCGTTCGAATTCCGCATCACCGGCGAGGACCCGGGCCGCAACTTCATGCCCGCCCCCGGCACCATCACCACCCTGAAGAACCCCACAGGCCCCGGCATCCGGATCGACTCCGGCGTGGAGGAGGGCGATGTCATCAGCGGCAACTTCGACTCGATGCTCTCCAAGCTGATCGTCACCGGCGCCACCCGCGCCCAGGCCCTGCAGCGTTCGCGGCGCGCCTTGGAGGAAATGGTGGTGGGGGGCATCCCCACTGTTATCCCGTTCGACCTCGCCGTAGTTTCGGACCCGGCTTTTGCGCCCGCGGAAGGGCCTTTCAGCATCCACACCCGCTGGATTGAAACCGAATTCGTCAACAACATTCCCGCCTGGACGCCGGACGGAACCGCTGAAGCCAGTGGCGACGCCGGTGAACGCCAGCGCGTGGTGGTTGAAGTGGGGGGCAAGCGCCTCGAGGTTGTCCTGCCGGCCTCCCTTGGTTCGATCGGGGTGGGTCCCGCCGCCGGCGCGAAGTCCAACAAATCCAAGAAACGCCTCCGTTCAGGCGGAGCGGCTGCGGCCGCCGGCGGCGACGCGCTGACCTCCCCGATGCAGGGCACCATCGTCAAGGTTGCCGTGGCCAACGGCGACGTTGTGTCCGAGGGTGACCTGGTGGTGGTTCTCGAAGCGATGAAGATGGAACAGCCCCTGACCGCGCACCGTTCCGGCATCATCACCGGACTCAGCGCAGTGGCCGGTGAGACGGTTTCGGCCGGTGCCGTCATCGCCACGATCGAAGACTAGACCCTGCCGGAGGCCCCCATGCTCGCACCCAGTTTTGAAGAAGAAGTAGACCGCTACCACCTGGCGGTTCCGGAAATCACCCGCGGGAATCCCGGTGCCGTCAAGGACCTGTATTCCAGGCTCGACGACGTCACGCTGGCCAACCCGTTCGGCGGCATCGCACGTGGCTGGGCCCAGGTGGAGGCCCGGCTGGACCAGGCATCCCGGCAGTTCCAGGACGGCGAGATGCTCGGGTTCGACACCATCACGTCCTACACCGCACGCGACACGGCCTACCTGGTGGAAACGGAACACTTCCGTGCCCGGCTGGAGAGCGCCGCAGCGCCAGAGGAATTCGCGCTCCGTGTGACCAGCATCTTCCGGCGCGAAGAAGGCTACTGGAAGCTGGTCCACCGCCACGCAGACCCGGCCGCGCAGCCGCAGTCCCGGCGATCCTTCGCGCAGCCTGCCAGCCACTGACAGCAGTCGTGCCTACGGCGCCGGGGCTGTGCTCCGGCGCCAACCGCAGGCTGGCGCTGCGTCCTCTGGCGTTGAGCTGGGGCGAAAGGCACACTTAGCGTGTGAAGCCTTTCCTCCTCCTTGCCACCCGGGCTGAAGACGCCGCCGCCGAGGAAGAGTATGAGGCGTACCTGACGTATGGCGGGCTGACCCCTTCGCAGCTGAGGCGTGTCCGGCTTGAGGCCGCTCCCCTGCCGCAACTGGACCTGAACGATTACTCGGCGGTGATTGTGGGCGGCAGTCCCTTCACGTCCAGCGATCCGGCAGACCACAAGAGCGAAACCCAGCACCGGGTGGAGCGGGAACTGGCCGGGCTGCTGGACCGGATCGTGGCCCAGGACTTTCCATTCCTGGGCGCATGCTACGGGGTGGGGACTCTGGGCAGGCACCAGGGCGCCCTGATCGACAGGACCTTCGGCGAACAGCTGGGCGGGGTGGAAATCGAGCTGACGGAGGCGGGGCTCACGGATCCGCTCCTGTACGGGATGCCACGGCGTTTCACCGCCTTCACCGGGCACAAGGAGGCTTGCACCAGATTGCCCTCCCACGCGGTGCTGCTGGCATCCTCCCAGGCCTGCCCCGTCCACATGTTCCGCATCAAGCAGAACCTGTACGCCACGCAGTTCCACCCTGAGCTGGACGCGGAGGGCCTGGTGACCCGGATCGACATCTACCGCCACGCCGGCTACTTCCCGCCGGAGTCCGCCGAGGAACTCATGGCGGACGCGCGGACGTACACCGCCACCGAGCCCATGAAGATCCTCCGCAACTTCGTGGACCGCTACGCCAACTGAGCCTGCGGACGGGTGGCGAGCGCCGCCGCCGTGCGTTCCTCCGCGGTTGGTCCCGTCCGGACACAGCAAGGCCCGGCACGCTCCCCGCAATAACGGGGAACACGCCGGGCATTTCTGTCAGCAACCGGGCTGGAACGCCCGACGGCGGGGCCTCAGGCTACGTTGTTCTCGTAGTCCAGGTCGCGGGTTTCCTTGCTCACGAACAGCGCAATCAGCGTCAGCACCGACATCGCGGTCAGGTAGACACCCACCAGGACCGGGCTGCCGTCGGCCAGCTCCCAGAGCGCGACGGCGATGAACGGAGCCACGGCAGCACCCAGGATGCTGGACACGTTGTAACTGACGGCGGATCCCGTGTAGCGCACATTGGTGGGGAACAGTTCCGGCAGCAGCGCACCCATGGGGCCGAACGTGAGGCCCATCAGGGAGAAGCCGATGACCAACAGGGCCATGGTGCCCACGAAGCCGCCGCTGAACAGCGGGACGAACAGGAGGCCGAAAACGAAGATGCCGCCGGTGACGGACAGCAGCATCTTGCGGCGGCCGTATTTCTCCGCCAGCGGTCCGGAAACCAGGGTGAAGATGCCGAAGAAGACAACGCCGGCAATCAGCATCCAGAGGAAGTCGTTGCGGGTGAAGCCCAGGCCGGGAACAAATGCTGCCGCGGCGGCCTCGGACATCGGCTTGCCGGCCTTCTCGGCCGCAGCCCTGGCGGCATCCACGTTGGAGGCACGGGTGCCGTAGGTCAGCGTGAACGTGGTCATCAGGTAGAAGAGCACGTACGTGGCGAGCATGATGAACGTGCCCAGGATGAGCGGACGCCAGCTGGTCTTGAAGACCCGGGCCAGCGGCAGCTTGGCCACCTCATTGGATTCGAGCACCTTGGTGAAGGCAGGCGTTTCGATCAGCTTGAGGCGGACGTACAGGCCGATGATCACCATGACGGCGCTGAGCAGGAACGGCACGCGCCAGCCCCAGGCCAGGAAGTCGGCCGGTGTCAGTGTATAGCTGGCCACCAGGAAGATCACGTTGGCGATGATGAAGCCGATGGGTGCACCGAGCTGCGGGAACGTGCCGTAGATGGCGCGCTTGTTGGCCGGGGCGTTTTCGGTGGCCAGCAGGGCCGCGCCGCTCCATTCGCCGCCGAGGGCGAGGCCCTGGGCGAAGCGCATAACAACGAGCAGTGCCGGAGCCCAGAATTGCCAGCCCGGGACCAGCGCGGTGGGCAGGCAGCCGATCAGGAAGGTGGCAATGCCCATGGTCAGCAGCGAGGCCACCAGGGTGCCCTTGCGGCCGAACTTGTCGCCGAAGTGGCCAAAGACGATGGATCCCAGCGGGCGGGCCACGAAGGCCACCCCGAAGACAGCGAAGGAGCTGAGCAGCTGGGTGGTCTCGTTCTGGTTGGGGAAGAACAGCGCCGGGAAGACCAGCACGGCGGCGGTGGCGTAGACGTAGAAATCGTAGAACTCAACGGTGGTGCCGATCAGGCTGGCCACAATCACGCGGCCGCGTGAGTTCACCGCCTTGGGGGATCCTTGCTCCGCGGTGGTTTGCGTAGATGACATATGAACACTTTCCTGAGAACCGGCCGGGCCTGGTGAGACCCGGCGCACAGTAGTTAGAGTTCGATACTAGTTCCAGCCGTCCAGTCAATGGACAAAAGGTCCATCATGTGGACTAGTGGCACATGTCTCATCCTTCGGTCCGTTAACACTCCCTCACGCTGCGGGCCGGCTGCCGATAGGCAAATGTCACAGCGCGTTAACATACCGCGACTGTCCACGAAACGCGCGTTCTCTACCGTGGAAGAACAACATCCCCCATGAGGAGGTCCACCGTGACTGTTGACCGCAACGCAGATGCCGGCACCGGCAATTCCGTAGATATAGACACCGACCCGCTGCACGGAGGCGTGTCCTCATCCGCCAGCGCGCAGCCCTCCACCCGTACAACCGACGCCCCCGCCCTTGAATTCCGCCCTGGCCGCTGGATCGCCAACTGGAACGCCGAGAACAAAGAGCAGTGGGAGTCCGCCGGCCGGGCCATCGCCCGCCGCAACCTGAACTGGTCCATCTTCGCCGAGTTCCTCGGCTTTGTGGTCTGGCAGCTCTGGTCCATCGTGGTGGTCCAGCTGCCGGCAGCCGGCTTCACGTTCACCACCTCGGAAATCTTCTGGCTGATCTCCATGCCGAGCCTGGTAGGCGCCACCCTCCGGATCCCCTACACCTTTATGGTTCCCCGCTTCGGCGGCCGGAACTGGACCATCGTGTCCGCGCTCCTGCTCCTGATTCCCGCCGTCGGACTGGGACTTTGCGTCTCCAATCCGGAAACCCCGTTCGGTGTCATGCTGCTCGTGGCAGCACTTGCTGGCTTCGGCGGCGGCAACTTCGCCAGCTCCATGGCCAACATCACGTTCTTCTACCCGGCACGGGAGAAGGGCTGGGCCCTTGGCCTGAACGCCGCCGGCGGCAACATGGGCGCTGCCGTCGCGCAGCTCGCCGTCCCGATTGCGATCACCCTGCTCGCCGTCGGCAGCGTCAACCTGCCGATGGCCGGCTGGATGTGGATCCCCTTCATCCTGATCGCCGCCTTCGGTGCCTGGAAGTACATGGACAACCTCACCAGTGCCAAGGGTGACGTGGCCGGCTCGGTCGCGGCACTGAAGGAACCGCACCTGTGGATCATGGCACTGCTGTACATCGGCACCTTCGGTTCGTTCATCGGCTTCGCCGGCGTGTTCCCCAAGCTCATCAAGGACTACTTCCCGGCGTTCTCCTCCATCGGAGTCGGCACCGTGGCACTCTCGCTGGCCTTCCTCGGCCCGCTGGTCGGTTCACTCGCCCGCCCCTACGGCGGACGCATGGCTGACCGCATGGGCGGGGCCCGGATGACCGTGGCAGCATTCGCCGCCATGGCCGTCATCACCCTGACCATGATCTGGACCCTGCCGCTGAAGAACTTCTGGCTGTTCCTGGTCCTCTTCCTGATGCTCTTCACGGCCAGCGGCTTCGGCAACGGCGCAACCTACCGGATGATCCCCATCATCTTCGCAACGTCCAGCCGGGCTGCGAAGTCCGGTGCCAGCACTGTTGAAACCCAGCGGCTGGCGTCATCGGCCCTCGGACTGATCTCGGCCATCGGCGCCTACGGCGGCTTCGTCATCCCGCAGGTCCTGAACGCCTCCAACACGGCCAGCGGTTCCTACACCCCGGCCTTCTACGGATTCGTCGGAGCCTATGCAGTAATGCTGGCGGTCTGCTGGTTCTGCTACATCCGCAACGCCAACCGAAATGCGATGGGACACGTCTAACATGACCAAAAGCGCCGACACGCACTGCCCTTACTGCGCCCTGCAGTGCGCCATGACGCTCACGTCACCAGCGGTACTGACCCCGGCTTCCAAGCCGGGGTCAGTACCCGTGCCGGCTGAATCCGCAGCGCTGGCCGCTGCGGACGCCACCCTGAAGGCCCCCCTCCTCGAAGTGAGCGGCCGGGACTTCCCCACCAACCGGGGCGGCCTCTGCCGCAAGGGCTGGACCTCAGCCACGCTCCTCAACCACCCCGGACGGGTCACCGAACCCCTGCTCAAGGGCGCCGACGGCGTCCATCGCCCCATCGGCTGGGACCAGGCCCTGGCGCTGGTCACCACCGCCGTGAAGGACACACAGGCACGCTACGGGAAGGACGCCGTCGGGGTTTTCGGCGGCGGTGGCCTCACCAACGAGAAGGCCTACATGCTGGGCAAGTTCGCCCGCCTGGCCCTGGGCACCTCACGCATCGACTACAACGGCCGCTTCTGTATGTCCTCCGCCGCGGCCGCCGGGATGCGCGCCTTCGGCCTGGACCGCGGCCTCCCGTTTCCGCTGGCAGACCTGGACTCGGCCAGCACCATCATGATGCTCGGCTCCAACGTGGCAGAAACCATGCCGCCGTTTGTGCAGCACCTCCAGGGAGCCCGCGACGCCGGCGGGCTGATCGTGGTGGATCCGCGCCGTTCAGCCACGGCAAAGTTCACATCCGACGGCGGCGGCCTTCACCTCCAGCCCCTGCCGGGCACCGACCTCACCCTCCTGCTGGGCCTCTCGCACGTGATCATCCACGAAGGCCTGGCAGATGACGACTTCATCGCGGCACGCACCACCGGCTACGAGGCCGTGGTCCGCAGCGTCAACTCGTTCTGGCCCGAACGCGTCCAGTCCCTCACCGGCGTCCCGGCGGAGCTCATCCGGGAAACCGCCCGCAGGCTCGCCGACGGTGCGGGCAAGGGCGGCAGCTACATCCTTACCGGACGCGGCGTGGAGCAGCACGTGGACGGCACGGACACCGCCACCGCCGCGATCAACCTCAGCCTCCTCCTGGGCCTGCCCGGCTCACGGCGCAGCGGCTACGGCACCCTCACCGGCCAGGGCAACGGCCAGGGCGGCCGCGAGCACGGCCAGAAGGCCGACCAGCTCCCCGGCTACCGGAAGATCACCGACCCCGCCGCCCGCGCCCACATGGCCGGCGTCTGGGGCGTCCCGGAGGAAACCATTCCTGGGCCGGGATTGCCCGCCGTCCAGTTGCTGAAGTCGCTGGGACAGCCCGACGGCGTCCGGTGCCTTTTTGTGCACGCCTCCAACATCGCGGTGGCCTCCCCCGATGCAAACGCCGTCATCGCCGGGCTCCGCAGCCTGGACTTCCTGGTGGTCTGCGACTTCTTTATGTCCGAGACCGCCGCCGAAGCCGACCTCATCCTCCCGGTCCTGCAGTGGGCCGAGGAGGAGGGCACGCTCACCAACCTCGAGGGGCGCGTCCTCCGCCGCCGCCAGGCCCTGCAGCCGCCGGCCGGCGCACGCAGCGAACTGTGGATCATGGCCCGGCTGGCAGAAGCGCTCGAGGCCCCGTCCACGTACAGCGAAGATCCGGAAACAGTCTTTGAGGAACTGCGGCTGGCCTCCGCCGGCGGGCACGCCGACTACTCCGGCATCGACTACGCGATGCTGGACCGCGGCGAAGCCGCCTACTGGCCGTACCCCGTGGGGAGCACCGGCACGCCCCGGCTGTTCCTGGACACGTTTGCCCACTCCGGCGGCAAGGCGGTCATGACCCCGGTGACGCCCCGGCGTCGTCGTACGCCGGCCCCCAACCCGGACCCGGGCGCGAAAACCATGACCCTCATCACCGGCCGCCTCCTGGAGCACTACCAGTCCGGGACGCAGACCCGGCGGGTGTCCGAGCTGCTGGCCACCCAGCCCGAAGCGAAAATGCAGATCCACCCCGCCGCGGCGGCCGCCATGGGCATCACCGAAGGCGCCTTTGTCTCGGTGGCCAATGAACGCGGCGAGGTGTTCTGCAGGGCGGAACTCAGCACCGCGATCCGGCCCGAGACAATCTTCCTGCCGTTCCATTTCCCGGAACTCGAAAGCGCCAACCGCCTCACCGAGGCGGCAACGGATCCCATCTCCGGGATGCCCGAATTCAAGTTCAACAAGGTGTGGGTCCGGGCGGTCGCAACCGGACTTCAGAACAGTGTTCTTCAGACATCGGAGGCCTCATGAGTGAGCAGATTGTCATTGTTGGTTTCGGCCCCGTGGCTGCCCGCCTGATCGATGAACTGCTGCCCGCGGTCCGCGACGGGCACGTCAGCCTCACAGTCGTGGGCGAAGAAGCCGAGGCCGCGTACAACCGTGTACTGGTGGCCGACCTCGGCGTCGGACGCACCACCGCCGATGCCCTGGCCCTCTCCGACGCCGCAGCCCTGGCCGCCGACGGTGTGGACGTCCGGCTCGGCGTGCGGGTCCGCCGCGTGGACCGGGCCCGACAGCAGGTGATCCTTACAGACGGGACCTCCGCCCACTATGAGCGGTTGGTCTTCGCCACGGGTTCCCGGCCCGTCATCCCCAACCTGACCGGCATCAACCCGGATCCGGCTTCCCCCGTCCTCCCTGCGGGCGTCACCGCGCTCCGGGATCTCCGCGACGCTTCGGTTTTGCGCGCAGCGGTCGACGGCGGCAAGCGAGTTGTGGTGCTGGGCGGCGGCGTCCTGGGCCTCGAGACAGCCCTCGCGGCTGCCGAGGAAGGCGCCACGGTTACGGTGGTGCACAACGGGCCGCACCCGCTGGGACGCAACATCGACCGGGGCGGCGGCGCGGTCCTCGCGGCCAGCCTGCGCCGGTGCGGCGTGCGGATGGCCGGCAACGCCCGGTCCACCGGGGTGGAGCACAACGCGCCCGACGGCGGATTCTCGGCACTGCTGCTCAATGACGGTTCGGCGATCGACGGCGACCTCCTGGTCCTCTCCTGCGGCGTCCGTCCCCGGACCGAGCTGGCCGAAGGCTGCGGCCTGTCCGTTGGTGCTGGCATCCTGGTGGACCACCGGCTCCGTGCCCACCACGAGCCGCACATCTTCGCGATCGGCGACTGCGCCGAGGTCCGTTGCCCGGATCCGGCCTGCAACGAGTGCCGCACCGCCAAAGGCCCGTCCGGTCTGGTGGGACCCGGATGGCGGCAGGCCGAATGGCTGGCCGAATACCTGACGCTGCTGGCTAACGGCACGCAGGAAGAGGCCGACGCGCTGCAGGAGCTGCCCCAGGAACAGGCCGGCGTGATTGTGCTGAAGGCACGTGGAATGAACATGGCTGTGGCCGGCGACAACGGTGCCGAACCGTGGGATGAAGACGTTCTCACCGCCGGCGCCGTGAACGGCCGGCAGCGCCTTCAGATCGCCCAGTGGGCCGATCCCGAACACGGCCGCTACGTGAAGATGACCACCCGCGGTGGAGTGCTGGAAGGCCTGGTGGCCGTGGGTATGCCGCGGACCGCCGCCGAGCTCGTGGGACTGTTCGAACGCGGTGCCGAACTGCCGGCCGACAGGTCACTGCTGCTCCGGCTCGATGGCCCGGACCAGCTGGCCGCGTCCGGTCCCGCCGATCCGGAAGGAACCGTGTGCCGCTGCGCCGGAGTCAGCGGCACCAAGATCCAGGGTGCCGTGGCGGATGGCTGCTCCACCGTGGCCGAGGTGTCCAAGGCGACCCGCGCCGGCACCGGCTGCGGCGGCTGCCACGAGGACATCAAGGGGCTCATCGAAAAACACTTCCAGGCGGCTCCCGCCGCCTGACTTGTCCTGAAGCCAGGAAGCCCGGACGTGTGCGCGTCACGGAATCGGACCCGGAACGGATGGCAGGTAGCATCGGGGCCATGAATGCCGACGAAGAAGACGACATCACCGAAGAACTGCTGGCCGACGCCGGGAAGCTGACCGGACTGAGCCTGGAACTCTTGGGCCTTGATCCGCACCCGGATGACTTGACGCCGGAACAGAGGCTGCAGTTCGAGCCGGAAGACCTGGACGAAATGGCGGCTGTCTCGCCGGAAGACCGGAAAACCGCTGTGAGCCAGACACTCCTGCTGGCAGGCCTTCTGTGGAACTCGTCGGGCCTGCTTGTGGACCAGCTCTTCCGCGATCTCGGGACCATGACCGCACTGGATGCCGTCACTTCGTCCGACGTCGCCGGTTCCGCTGTGCTGTCCTCGCTGCCGCCTCAGTTCGCCACCAGCTACGACGCGACGTTTACCCGGAAGTTCCTCGTGGTCGCTTCCGATGTGACGGCATCGCTGGTCCGCGGCTGGACAGCCCCCGGATGCCTCGCAGCAGAGCTCGCCGTCCACTGCCTGCTCGATCAGGCGGAAATCACCGAGGACATCTATGAACTCGACCTCCCGAAAGACTGGCGTGCTCAGGTCGAGGAAGTCCTGTTGGAGGAGGCGGAGAGTCCAGCCCTCTACTCGGACAGCCCCGACATCCCGGAAATAGACGCCGGGAAGCAGCGTATCGAGGGCTGGTTCACCCCCTTTACTTCCGGCAGCACCGTGCCGCCCTACGCCCTGGCCTAGGCGTCGAGGCCGGGAATCCGGGCGGTCTTTAGGCCGGAGCCTTCGGAATCATGATCCACAGCGCGATGTAGACCAGCTCGCCTATCCCCACCAAGCCAAAGATCACAAAGCCGAGCCTGACCAGGAACTTAGGGATCCCGAATCGGGCTGAAAGGGCGGCGCATACGCCGCCGATGATTTTTCCGCGGCGTGGCCGCTCCAGTGCTGTAGTCATGCGGCCACGCTACCGGAGAATGCCAGCGATAGAGACTGCCGAGTCCCTCGGGTTTCGACAAGCTCAACCACCGGGGCTCGACCACCAGCGGGACCTGCTACATGTGGACGTGCAGGCGCCGGGCCGCTTCGGAGATGGACCCGCTCAGCGACGGGTAGACGGTAAAGGTGTTGGCGACGTCGTCGACGTGGAGCTTCTGGGTGACTGCAAGGGAAATGGCGAAGATCAGCTCGGAAGCGTTCGGCCCCACCACAACACCGCCAATCACGGTGCCGGAGCCCTTACGCGCGAAGATCTTGACGAAGCCGTCCTTGTGGTTGCGCATTTTGGCGCGGGCATTGCTCTTGAGCGAGAGTTTGACGATGTCGCCCTGGTATTTGCCGGACTGGATCTCGGCCTCGGAGACCCCCACATTCGCGATCTCGGGTGAGGTGAAGATGTTGGACGCCACCTGGTGAAGCTTGAGCGGCATAACGCTGTCGCCCAGGAAATGGGCGATCGCGATCCGGCCCTGCATTGCGGCCACCGAGGCCAAAGCCAGCACGCCGGTGCAGTCGCCCGCGGCGTAGATGTTCGGCGCCGTGGTGCGGGAGACGCCGTCGACCTTTATATGGCCGCTCTCGGTGAGGGCCACGCCGGCCTCTTCAAGGCCTATGCCGGCGGTGTTCGGGATGGAACCCACGCAGACCAGGCAGTGGCTGCCGGTGACTTTCGATCCGTCACCGAGGGTGACCACCACGCCGTCGTCGGTCCGCTCGACGGTTTCGGCACGGGCGCGGGACAGGACGCGCACACCGCGGCGCTCGAAGACTTCCTCCAGCACCTCCGCGGCGTCGGTGTCCGAACCGGGGAGCACCCGGTCGCGGCTGGAGATCAGGGTGACTTTGGAGCCCAGGCCGTTGTAGGCGGAGGCGAACTCGGCACCGGTCACACCGGAACCCACCACAATCAGTTCCTCGGGAAGCTCGTCAAGGTTGTAGATCTGCGCCCAGTTCAGGATGCGTTCCCCGTCCGGCCGCGCGGTGGGCAGCTCGCGGGGGTGCGCGCCGACGGCCAGCAGAATGGTGTCCGCTTCCACGATTTCGGTGCCGTCAGCGGTCAGGACCTCGATGGTGTGGTTGTCCAGGAGCTTGCCCGAACCCAGCAGGATGCGTACGTTCTGGTGCTCCAGCCCAGTGGAGATGTCGGTGGACTGTTGGCGGGCAAGGCCCAGCAGGCGGTCGTTAATGTGTTTGAGGTCGGCGCGCATCGCCGGCACAAAGTCGCCACCGTCGACGTCGAACTTCACTCCCAGCTCGCCCGCCTCACCGACGCGGGTCATCAGATCCGCCGTCGCGATCAGGGTCTTGGAAGGCACGACGTCGGTCAGCACGGCCGAGCCGCCCATGCCCGCGCGTTCGATGATGGTGACCTGCGCTCCCAGCGAGGCAGCGACCATAGCGGCTTCGTAGCCGCCGGGGCCACCTCCGAGGATTGCGATCCGGGGGGAGCTGAAATCAGGGTGCGTAGTCACAATCAACCATTCTCGCGCATCTGCGCAGGGACCACCAATAAAAGAGTGGCCCGTCACGGTGCCGTCTGCGGCCCGGCGCGACGCTGTTGCCACTGTGCACAGCGGCACCGGCACGATAACTTGTACCAGTGAGTAATACAGACTTCCAGAACACGGACCCTTTCGCCGCCGCGCGCTCCGCCGCTGAGTACATCGCGCAGGAGACCGGGGTGGACAATCACGACGTCGCGCTCGTCCTGGGCTCAGGCTGGGCTGAAGCCGCCGACCTCATCGGCGAGACCACGGCCACCCTGACCGCCGACACTGTCCCGGGCTTCCACGCCCCGGCCGTGGAAGGACATGTGGGCACCATCCGCTCGGTCCTTACCAAAGAGGGCAAACGCGCGCTGGTCCTGGGTGCACGGACGCACTACTACGAGGGCAAAGGCGTCCGCGCCGTGGTCCACGGCATCCGCACCGCGGCCGCTGCCGGCTGCAAGACACTGGTCCTCACCAACGGCTGCGGAGGGCTGAACGAAAGCTGGACGCCCGGCACCCCGGTGCTCATCAAAGATCACATCAACCTCACCGCCACGTCCCCGCTTGAAGGCGCAACGTTCGTTGATCTGACGGATCTGTACAGCTCGCGCATCCGTGCCCTCGCCCGTGAAGTGGACTCCTCGCTGGAGGAAGGCGTCTATGCCCAGTTCAGCGGACCGCATTACGAAACGCCGGCCGAAGTCCAGTACGCCAAGCGGATCGGCGCGGACCTGGTGGGCATGTCCACCGCATTGGAAGCGATCGCCGGCCGGCACGCAGGCATGGAAGTGTTCGGAATTTCGCTGGTCACCAACCTCGCAGCCGGCATCAGTGCCATGCCTCTCAGCCACCAGGAAGTCATCGGGTCCGGCCAGGCCGCCGGACCGCGGATTTCCAAACTGCTGGCTGGGATCATAGCCAAGCTTTAGGACAACGCGGGGTCACTAAGCGCCCAATGGAGGCTTTCCCATGGGCGTCTAGTGACCCCCCGTTGCTGTAGGGCTGGTCAGGTTCGCGGACCGACGAGCTGCAGGACGGTGGACTCCCGGGCCTCGGGAAACCGGCGCTCGATGGACTGGGCGATCCCGGCAATGCTCTGCCGGGACAGCTCAGTCCGCCAGGTGACTTCGGCGTGGCGCATGGTCTGCGAAATAAGGCAGGTGCGCGCGTAGTCGGCGTCCATGCTCCCGCCCGGGGCGTCCTTGGCGATGCCTTCGCACCGGAAGGCATGGTCATTTCCTTCGATGGCCAGGACCACGTCAAGGACGGAAATCCGCTCCGGACGCCTGGCCAGCGAGAATCCGCCCCGCGGGCCGGATACCGAGGTCAGGATCCCGGCCCGCACCAGCGCTTGGAGCTGTTTGTTCAGGTACGCGGCGGGAAGCTTGTAGAACTCTGCCAGCCGTGCACTGCTGACAGCCTCCCCCGGCGCGGTCCAGGACATGTTGACGCAGCTATGCAGCCCCCATTCAACGCCCTGCCCCAGTTTCATATTCGCGACATTACTTGTCCAGAAAATTTCCTGCAAGGATTTCGCTGCTTTCCGCTGTCACAGGCGAGTGTTCAGGCACAGTTCCTGAACCAATGACGATAGCGTTGACCGCATGACGTCCTCCGATGCCGCTTCCTTGTTCAGCCAAGCCCGCGAATGGGCGGCCAAAGATCCGGATCCCGCCACAGCCGCAGAGCTCACCGAGCTGCTGCAACTCGCGGAGGAGGGCTCCCCCGCAGCGTCACAGGAGCTGGCCGACAGCTTCAGCGGCACCCTGCAGTTCGGCACCGCAGGCCTCCGCGCCGCCCTCGGCGCCGGGCCGAACCGGATGAACCGCGTGGTGGTGCGCCGTGCCGCCACCGGCCTCGCCGACTTCCTGGTTGAGGCGGTGGGTGAAGCCGCCCCCGGGACCCGGCCACGCGCCGTCGTCGGCTATGACGCCCGCTATAACTCCGACATCTTCGCCGAGGAAACAGCGGCCATCTTTACGGCCGCCGGGATCGAAACGTTTCTGATGCCGTCTGCGCTGCCCACCCCGCTGCTCGCTTTCGCTGTGCGGGCCCTCGATTGCGACGGCGGTGCGATGGTGACGGCCAGCCACAATCCCCCGCAGGACAACGGCTACAAGGTGTACCTGGGCCGCCATGCCGTGGAGGACAGCGGCCGCGGTGCGCAGATCGTGGCGCCCTACGACGCCAGGATCGCCGCGCGGATCGATGCCGTGGGCGCACTGGAATCCATCACCCTTGCGGCGGACGGCTGGACTGTCCTGGACTCGTCGGTGGCTGCGGATTATGAACGCGCGACGGCGGCACTCGCCGATGCGGCCCGCTTCCCGTCCCGTGATCTGCGGATTGTCCTGACGCCCATGCACGGTGTCGGCGGCGAGACTGCCGTGGCGGTGCTGAATGCTGCCGGCTTTGCCGATGTGACCCTGGTGGCCGAACAGGCGGAGCCGGATCCCGACTTTCCCACGGTGAACTTTCCCAATCCGGAGGAACCAGGCGCCCTGGACCTGGCCCTGGAGACCGCCGCCCGCGTCGACGCCGATATTGTCCTGGCCAACGATCCGGATGCGGACCGCGCTGCAGTGGCGGCGAAAGATCCGGACACCGGCGCGTGGCGCATGCTGCGCGGCGACGAAGTGGGCGCGCTGCTGGGGGCACACATTGTGGCCCGGCTGGCGGCTGGCGCTGACGAAGCGTCCGGCAGTACGGTTGAAGCAGGCGGTGGTGACGGGGCCGGCGTCTTCGCCAATTCGATTGTGTCCTCGCGCCTGCTCTCCCGCATCGCTGCCGCGGCAGGCTACGCGCATGAGGAAACGCTGACCGGGTTCAAGTGGATTTCCCGGGTGCCCGGGCTGGTCTACGGCTACGAGGAAGCCCTGGGCTATTGCGTGGCACCTGGACTGGTCCGGGACAAGGACGGGATCTCCGCCGCTGTCCTCATCGCGGAGATGGCTGCCGCCGCCAAGGCGGTCGGGAAAACCATCTTCGACACCCTGGACGAGCTTTACCTTCAGCACGGGCTGCACGCCAGCGACCAGCTGAGCATCCGGGTGGCGGATCTGGGCCTGCTGGACGCCATGATGAACCGGCTCCGGGTGAGCCCGCCCGATTCGTTCGGTTCGTCCGCTGTTGAAACTTTTGTGGACCTGGCCGAAGGGAGCGAGCACTTGCCGCCCACCGATGGCCTGCTGTATCTGACCCGGGACGAGACCCGGGTCATCATCCGGCCCAGCGGCACCGAGCCCAAACTCAAGTGCTACCTGGAAGTCATCCTTCCAGTTGAGTCAGCGGCCGAGCTGCCGGAGGCCCGGCAGGCAGCCCGGACTGCCCTGGACAATGTGGTCGACGATGTCCGCGAGGCCATCGGGCTCTGACGGGTCGTTAGACCGCGACTTCGATGAAGCCGTCGGAAATGCGGGTGCTGAACGTTTCCAGGCGCACGGTGGCGGTTCCGAAGCATTCGCCGGTTTCCAGGTCGTAGACCTCTTTGTGCAGCGGCGAAGCGATGGTGGGGCGTGTGCCGCGTGAACCCAGAATGCCGCGGGCCATCACGTGGGCGCCGGTGGCTGGATCTTCGTGGGCCACGGCAAAAACCTCACTGGGGCCGGTCCGGAAGAGTGCCACCTGGCGGCCTTCAATGAGGGCTGCTTCGCCCCAGGCAAGCTCAAGCTCGTCTACGGCGCAGACCCGGTGCCACGTCGCGGTGTCGGCGGCGAGCGCCCCAAGTTCCAGTGTTGCCGTCATGTCCGGCTCCTCTCCCCGTGCTTGATTGGCCACCTTTATGGCCGTACCAAACAATTTAGGCAACGGGTGTTTCAAAGGCGTGCAGTGAATGTGTCCGGCGCGTAAAAGAGACCTCACCCGATCGGAAACGCGTTCGTGATGCAGAAGTTAAGCCTACGAAACAAAAGGGAAACTGAAGCGAAACTGCGACTACCTAGTCTGAATGCATACCTCGTCAGAGAAGGTCGCGGAATTCCGTCTGCGGCCCATGCGAAAGGCCCACAGTGACCGAACAGACTTCAAGCACAGAGAACACGCGCCGCATCGTCGTCGCCGGTGGCGGCCCCGCCGCCCACCGCTTCGCCGATGCCATGCATTCCCGTGGCCTCGAAGGCTGGCACGTCACGGTCCTCACGGAGGAAGCCCACCTGCCCTATGACCGGGTAGCGCTCTCCAAGGCCCTCACGGACACCGGTGTCGACCTGACGCTGGGATCCGCGTCGATGTGGGACCACGCTTCCCTGGAGCTGAAGACCGGCGAGCGCGTGGTGAAGATCAACGCCGAAGCCAAGACGGTGGAGACCGCCGCCGGCAACACCTTCGAATACGACGACCTGGTGGTCGCAACCGGCTCGAATGCCGCCCGCCTGCCCATCCCCGGCAACGAGCTCACCCACGTCTACCGCACGCTCGAAGACGTCTGGGCCATTAACAAGTCCATCACCGAGCTCACGGAAAAGCTCGGCCGCAAGGTCAATGCCGTCACCATCGGTGGCGGGCTCCTCGGACTCGAATCGGCCGCCGGCACGGAGCAGCTCGGCGCCACGCCGATCGTCATCGACGGTTCGCAGTGGCTGATGGCCACGCAGCTGGATGAAGGAGCGGGCCAGGCAATGGGCCGGCTCATCAAGGCCAAGGGATTCGAAGTCCACGGCGGCGTCTTCCCCTCCGAAGTCCTCTCCGACGACGAGGGCCAGGTCACCGGTGTCCTCATGGCGGACGGCCGCATCATCGACGCAGACATGGTGATCGTCGCCATCGGCGTCCGGCCCCGCGACGAACTCTTCCGCGCCGCCGAGGGCGACGAACAGGTGTTCAGCCTGGGCCAGCGTGGCGGTGTGGTCATCGACGACTCCTGCGCCACCGAGGTACCCGGCATCTGGGCCATCGGTGAAGTGGCCAACTTCGGAGGCATGTGCCTGGGCCTGGTGGCCCCCGCCAACACCATGGCAGAGATCGTGGCCGACCGCCTGCACGGAGGCGAGGCCACCTTCCCCGGCTTCGACACCGCCACCAAGCTCAAGCTCTCCGGCGTGGACGTAGCCAGCTTCGGTGACGGATTCGCCAAGACCGAGCACTCGCTCGAAATCGTTTACGCCGACCCCGCCCGCGGCGTCTACCAGAAGATCGTCACCACCGACGATGCCAAGACCCTCCTGGGCGGCATCTTCGTGGGCGACGCCAGCCCCTACACCAGCCTCCGCCCGCTCCTGGGCCGCGAACTCAGCGCCGAGCCCGGCGCGTACCTCACGGCAGCGGGCGGCGGTGAAGCCCCGGACACCGAGCTCCCGGACGACGCCATCCTGTGCTCCTGCAACAACGTCTCCGCCGGAACCATCCGCGACACCGTCAACGGGTGCGGTGCCTGCGACGGCAACGCCCCCGTCCAGGAGCTCGGCGAGCTCAAGGGCTGCACCCGCGCCGGGACCAGCTGCGGATCCTGCGTCCCGATGCTCAAGAAGCTGCTGGAAACCGAACTCACCAAGTCCGGCGTCGAGGTCTCCAAGGCACTCTGCGAGCACATCGAACTGTCCCGCCAGGAACTCTTCGACGCCATCCGCGTCCTGGAACTGACCTCCTTCGAGGAGATCATGGCCAAGTACGGCACCGGCGCCGGCTGCGACATCTGCAAGCCCACCATCGCCAACATCCTGGCCAGCCAGAACAGCGCCTACGTCCTGGACGCCGGCCGCGGCACCCTGCAGGACACCAACGACCGCGCCCTCGCCAACATGCAGAAGGACGGCACCTACTCGGTGGTCCCCCGCATCGCCGGCGGCGAAATCACCCCCAAGAAGCTCGGCGTCATCGCTGCCGTGGCCGAGAAGTACAACCTGTACACCAAGATCACCGGCGGCCAGCGGATCGACATGTTCGGCGCCCGGCTGGAAGAGCTGCCGGAAATCTGGAAGGAACTGGTGGACGCCGGCTTCGAATCCGGCCAGGCGTACGGCAAGAGCCTGCGCACCGTGAAGTCCTGTGTTGGTTCCACCTGGTGCCGCTTCGGTGTCCAGGACTCGGTGTCCATGGCCATCCAGCTCGAACTCCGGTACCGCGGCCTCCGCAGCCCGCACAAGCTCAAGATGGGCGTCTCCGGCTGCGCCCGCGAATGCGCCGAGGCCCGCGGCAAGGACGTGGGCGTTATCGCCACGGCCGACGGCTGGAACCTGTACGTCGGCGGTAACGGCGGCGCCACCCCGGCCCACGCCCAGCTGCTGGCCAAGGACCTCGACGACGAAACCCTGCTCAAGTACATCGACCGCTACTTCATGTACTACATCCGCACGGCGGACCGCCTGCAGCGCACCGCGCGCTGGCAGGAAGAGCTCGACGGCGGCATCAAGCACGTCGAGGACGTGGTGGTCAAGGACACCCTGGGCATCGCCGAGGAGCTCGAAGCCGCCATGGCCAAGCACGTTGACACCTACGTGGACGAATGGGCGGACACCCTGAAGGACCCCGAGCGTCTGCGCCGGTTCCGTTCCTTCGTCAACGCGCCTGACCAGAAGGATGACTCCATCACCTTCGTTTCCGACGAGCGTGGCCAGATGCGCCCTGCCACTGCGGAGGAAAAAGGCAAGGTCCTGATCGGCGCCTCCATCCCCATGCGGCCCCGCGCCGAGAACGAGGTATAGCCATGCAGCTCAGCATTGATCTCACCGGCCGCGAAGTCCTGGTCACCGGATCCGACCACGCCGCCCGCCAGGCGGTCCGCCGCTACGAGGCCGCGGGCGCCGTCGTCTACCGCCTCAGCACCCCTGCGGGTGCAGCGCATGACGGCCCGCTCCCCGAGCGTCCGTTCCTGGTCGCGGCGGTCGACGACGGCCAGCCCGGCTGGGAGTCCCTGCTCGAGCGCTGCGCCGCCACCGGCATCCCGGTGGCGGCCGAGCCGGCCGCCGGACCGGTCGGCCACGTCACCCTGGTGGGCGGCGGACCCGGCACCACCGAGCTGCTGACCGTCGCCGCCGTGAAGGCCCTCCGCGATGCGGACGTGGTGTTCTTCGACCGGCTGGCTCCCTGCCAGGACCTGCCGGACCTGACCTCCGCCGAACTGGTGGATGTGGGCAAGAAGCCCGGCCACCACAAGGTGGGCCAGGCCGACATCGAAAAGCTCATGGTCGAAAGTGCCCTCGCCGGCAACAACGTGGTCCGCCTCAAGGGCGGCGACCCCTACGTCTTCGGCCGTGGCGGCGAGGAAGTTGCCTCCTGCGTGGCGGCGGGTGTGCCAGTCCGTGTCATCTCCGGCGTCACCAGCGCGATCTCCGTGCCGGCGGCCGCCGGCATCCCCGTCACGCACCGCGAGGTCAGCCACATGTTCACCGTGGTCTCCGGCCACGCGCCGCTGACCGAAAAGGAACACACGCACCTGGTCGGACTGGGCGGCACCATTGTGGTCCTGATGGGCATCGGCACCCTGCACCAGCTCGCGGCCGGGCTCCGCAAAGCCGGTATGCGCTCCGATATGCCCATGGCCGTCGTCGAACGCGGTTACCGCCCCGGCCAGCGCACCACCATCGCGGACCTGGGCACCATCACCTCCGCCGCTGCAGGGTGCAGCAATCCCGCTGTGCTGGTCATCGGCGAGGTGGTTCGCGTGGCGGAAGCCAACCGCGGGCATGCTGAGGCCGCCGCCGACCTCGACCGGCTGGCGGCCTCGCTGCTCGGTTCATGAAAGGATTGACCCCCATGACCGCACTGGCACCCGCTGAACCTGCCCAGCTTGAAGAGACCTCCGGGCCGGAGGCTGCGGACTCCCCGCTGGAGGGCTTCCGCATCGGAGTCACCTCGCACCGTCGCTCCCGGGACCTCATCGAGGCCCTGGAACGCCGCGGCGCGGAAGTACTGCACGCGCCGGCCCTCAAGATCGCCCCGGTGCAGGAGGACATCCGCCTCATCGAGGACACCAAGGCCATCATCGACGCACGCCCGGACCTGTGCATCGCCACCACGGCGTACGGCATGCGCCGCTGGTGCGAAGCTGCTGATTCCTTTGGGATCGGTGAGCAGCTGCTGGAAACCCTCGGGGCCTGCCGGATGTTCGTCCGGGGCCCCAAAGCCCGCGGCGCCGTCCGCGCGGCCGGACTCGCCGACGTCGGAATCAGCAGCGACGAAACCACCGCAACGCTGGTGGATATGCTGCTCGCCGAAGGCGTGCGCGGCAAGACCGTGGCCGTGCAGCTGCACGGCTACACGGACGTCCGGCAGCTGGAACGCCTGCGGATGTCCGGCGCCACAGTCCTGACGGTCACCCCCTACCGCTGGGTAAAGCCCGACGGCGAAGACCGGCTTCCGCGCCTCATCGAGGCTGTGTGCAGCGGCAACCTGGACGTGCTCACCTTCACCAGCGCCCCCGCCGTCGACGCCATGTGGAGTACAGCCCACGAAATGGGCGTCTACAAGCAACTCATCGAAAGCCTCAAGATCAACGTCACCACGGCAGTGGTGGGGCCCGTCACGGCCCAGCCCCTGCTCGACGCCGGTATCTCGCCGCTCGTTCCGGAACGGTTCCGGATGGGCGCCCTCATCCGGCTGGTGTGCGAGCACCTCGCCCTGAACCACGTCCGGCGGCTGGACACCGCGTCCGGCAACCTTGAGCTGCGCGGCCGCAGCCTGCGGGTCGACGGAGCGCAGGTTGAGCTGGCCCCTGCGCCGCTGCTGCTGCTGCGTGCCCTCCTGGGGGCCGGTGGGGCCGTGCTTTCCCGGGAATCGCTGTCGGAGCTGCTCGAGCTGAAGGGCTCGGTCCACGCCCTGGACATGACTGTCAGCCGCCTGCGGTCATCACTGCCGGACGGCCGCCTGGTGGAGACGGTGGTCAAGAGGGGTTACCGGATCCGCGTCTAGGGACGCGCTCCGGCCGCCTTTGTGTCAGTCCGGAGCGCAGGGAGAGGTACGTCACGGGTTTTGTTACCGGCCGGTAAACGCTGGCGAACAAAGGGTGTTCTCCCAGCAACAGCGGGGAAACACGCCTGAAAAGCCCGCCGCCTACGCTGGGATTCATCACGAAGTCCCGGCCGCTCCAGCGGCCGCCAGCGAAAGGGCCAGCACATGTCCGCTCCGGCACCGTCCACCTCAGTTTCCCCGGCTCCGCGCATCGTCATCGCCGGGGCAGGGCCCGCCGCACAGGCGCTGGTCCGCCAGCTGGACGGTGCACGCTTCCGCGGCACCGTCACCGTCCTCAGCAACCGGGACGACGCTCCCGCCGAACTCCTGGAGCTCGCAGAGCTGCCACAGGTATCCGTCCGCTTCGGCCAGCCAGCGAGCTTCATCGACGCGGAGAACCGCTCCGTCACCACCGCCGACGGCATGGAACTGGGCTACGACGAACTGGTCATCGCCACCGGATCAGCGCCCGTCGCGTCCCCCGTGGCGGGCGCCGGCCGCTGCCTGAGCTACTCCACGATCGACGACGCCGCCCGGATCGGCGACGCCGTCAAGGAAGTGACGCGGGAACTGGGCCGGCGGCCACTGGGAATCCTTGTGGGAACCGGCGCGGCAGCGGGCCAGGCCGAAGCAGTGCTGCGGTCCCGCGGCGTCAGGCCCATCCGCACAACGGTCCGGCCGGCCGCCGTGGTGCACTCCATCCACGGCTCAGGCCTGACCGCCTCCGGGGTTGTCTTCGAGGACGGCAGCAGCATGAACGGCGACCTGGTTGTCCTGGCCGAAGAGCGGGTTGCCCGCGACGGACTCGCCGCCAGCGCCGGACTCGCCACTGCCCCCAACGGCGGAATCGCCATCAGCAAGGACTTCAGGACATCGGTCTCCGGCATCTGGGCGATTGGTGACGCCGCAGCGTTCGACGGCGTCCGGCTGGGACTGCTGGTCGCCGCGGCTTCTGCCGCCGGAGCCTGCGCCGCGCAGCTGATGACGGCTACATCAGCGGCGGAAAGCCTGGCAGCCCGCGTTGTGGAAGGCGTGACCACGGGTGTGGCGGAGCGCGTGCCTGCGGCCGCGTAAGCGTCCGCCCGCCGCGACACCCGCTGTGACAAGATGGTCACCTGAACAGCCACGCAGCGTGTGGCTCCGGCGGCCCACAAGGCCACATGGAAAGGACCATCATGAGCAACGCAGCCACTCCTGCCGACCAGACTGGAGCCGGTACGGTCTCAGCGTCGGGCAACATCGCTTCCTATATCGACCACACGCTCCTCAAGCCCGAGGCCAGCGAAGCGAAGATCCTCAAAGTGTGTGCCGAGGCTGCCGAGTACCACTTCAAGTCGGTCTGTGTGAATCCCGTCTGGGTCAAGACGGTCAAAACCGCGCTCAAAGGGTCCGGTGTACTGACGTGCTCGGTGATCGGTTTTCCCATGGGTGCCACGCCCAGCGACGTGAAGGCTTTTGAAGCCCGCGGCGCAGTGCTGGACGGTGCGGACGAAATCGACATGGTCATCAACATCGCGGCCGCCCGCGCCGGTGACAAGGGTGCGCTGGTGGACGATATCTCCGCCGTCGCGGACGCGGTTCACGCGGGCGGGGCCATCCTGAAGGTCATCATCGAAACCGCATTGCTCAGCGATGACCAGAAGGTTCTTGCCTGCCAGGCGTCCGTTGAAGCCGGGGCGGACTTCGTCAAGACGTCCACGGGGTTCAACGGCGGGGGTGCCACGGCCGAGGACATCGCCCTGATGCGCCGCACCGTCGGCCCCGATCTCGGCGTCAAGGCGTCCGGCGGCGTACGTTCCCTGGCCGATGCGCAGGCTATGATTGCTGCAGGTGCAACACGTATTGGTGCCAGTTCCGGCATCGCCATCGTCAAGGGTGAACAGGGTTCATCCGGCTACTGACGCCGGCCCGGAGCCGCCACAGTTTGAGCCCCGCGGGGCCGAGGAGGAACGAATGTCCAGCAAGACCACAGAGTCCGGCAACGCCACGGTACAGACCCCCCAGAACGAGAACAGCCTTCTGGGCAGCGTCCTTCTGTTTGTACCCATTATGGCGCTGTTCCTGGGCTCCATCTACTCCCTGTCCTTCCTCACGCTCGGCAACCCGTGGCCGATGGCCGCCTGCCTGGGCATGTTTTTCCTGGCGTTCTGGATCCCGCAGACCATCACCGGTCGCTCCGATTCAGCCGGCGGCAAGTAAGCACCCTCTGTTACTCAAAAGGCTGGGGCCCCGGATCATTTCCGGGGCCCCAGCCTTTTAAGTCACATACGCCTGGATACTGGCCGCTCGAGGACCGGCCGCGTCAGCCCGCGCCAAGCAGCCGGCTGACCGCGGTATTTCCGATCGCCATGGCGGCTGGGAAATGTGTTTTCGCCAACGACCAGGCCGCGACGCACATGCCCACCATCGCGTAGGCGCTGACCGGGATCAGCACCAGCCACTCGCGCCGGGAACCTGCGCTGCCCAGCAGCGGCAGGGAAAAGGCGCCGTTGGCTTTCCAGACGTCGTTGAGCACCGGCAGCTTCCGGAGGAACTTTGGTGGCTTGATGACGATCGGCCAGAGCAGCGGCACGCCCCCGGTGGTGATCATGTCCCCCACTATGTGGACCACTACCCCGCTCAGCATCGACACAGGCAGCCAGGTCCACTGCTCCGGCGCGAACCAGGTCACCAGTCCGGCCATGGCCAGGGCAAAGATCCAGTTGCTGATAAATCCCGACTTGGGAAACAGCTTCAGCGCCTTGGCCGCAATGTTGATCATGAACATGCACAGCAGGCCGGCACCCACGGACAGCAGGCCCCAGTCCGTCTGCAGCTGGAACTGCCCGGCCATCATGGCCAGCAGCACGAAGAACGCCGCACCGAGCACCGAGTGGGTGCCTTGCCGGTGTCCGCCGCTGGCGTTCTCAATACCCACGGCGATCAGGTTGGACAGCGGCGGCAGCGAGTTGGCCACGGTGCTGTGGCGGTGGTCCCAGTCGCACACGAGCGCTGTCCCCGCCGTCGCCATCCCGCCGATGAGGATTCCCGTGGCGTCCAGCGGATACCAGCCCAGCGTGTACGGACCCGTTGAGGCAATAGCTACCCACGCCGCGGCTCCCGACGCGGCGTGATGTCCTCCCATCAAGCTCTAACTCACCACCAGTGGCGCGTCGGAGAAGATGTTGCGGATAACCCCGTTGGCCCACTCCAGGATCTCGGCGTCCTGCAGGTCGCGGCCGCCGATCCTTGCCGTCTTGGGCTTCGGTATCAGCACAGCGTCCAAGGCCGGCTTGGACTGGGAACCCGGGTACATCCGGGTCAGCCGCATCAGTTTCGACTCCGGCAGCTGCGCCGGCGAGAACTTGATGAAGTTTCCCTGCAGCGCGACGTCGGACAGGCCGGCTTCGCGGGCCCCCACCCGGAAGCGGGCCACGGCGATGAGGTTCTGGACCGGCAGCGGCGGCTCGCCGTAGCGGTCCACAAGCTCGGCCAGGACCTCTTCGATGGCCTCGTACGTCACCGCGGAGGCCAGCTTCCGGTAGGCCTCCAGGCGGAGCCGCTCCCCCGGCACATAATCGTGCGGGAGGTGGGCGTTGACCGGCAGCTCGATCTTCATTTCGGCGGCCTTTTCCTCGGCATCCCCGCGGAAGTCGGCCACCGCCTCACCCACGAGGCGGATGTAAAGGTCGAAGCCAACACCCTGGATGTGGCCGGACTGCTCACCGCCCAGCAGGTTGCCCGCCCCGCGGATTTCGAGGTCCTTCATGGCCAGCTGCATGCCGGCGCCAAGCTCGTTGTGGGTGGCCACGGCTTTGAGCCGTTCCAGGGCCACCTCGCCCAGGGGCTTCTCGGACGGGTACAGGAAGTAGGCATAGGCGCGTTCACGGCCGCGGCCCACCCGCCCGCGGAGCTGGTGCAGCTGGGAGAGGCCGTACTTGTCCGCCCCGTCCACGATCAGGGTGTTGGCGTTGGAGATGTCCAGGCCGGTCTCGATGATGGTGGTGCATACCAGGACATCGAAACGCTTTTCCCAGAAGTCCACAATGATCTGCTCCAGCCGGCTCTCGGACATCTGCCCGTGCGCCACCTCAACACGTGCTTCCGGAACCAGTTCACGGATCTTCGCGGCCGTCCGGTCGATGGTGGACACGCGGTTGTGCACAAAGAACATCTGGCCTTCGCGCATCAGCTCACGCCGGATGGCCGCCGAGGTCTGCTTGTCCGTGTACGGTCCCACATATGTCAGCACGGGATGGCGTTCCTCCGGCGGGGTGGCCAGCGTGGAGGTTTCCCGGATGCCGGTCAACGACATCTCCAGGGTCCGCGGAATCGGGGTGGCGCTCATGGCCAGCACGTCCACGTTGGTCCGCATCTTCTTCAGCGCTTCCTTGTGCTCCACACCGAAGCGCTGCTCCTCGTCCACGATCACCAGGCCCAGGTCCTTGAACGCGAAGTCCTTCGACAGCAGCCGGTGGGTGCCGATGACGACGTCAACGGAGCCGCTCTTGACGCCCTCAACGGTCTCTTTGGTTTCCTTGGTCCCTTGGAACCGCGACAGGGCTTTGACCCGCAGGGGGAACCCGGAGAAGCGCTCGGTGAACGTTTCGAAGTGCTGCTGGGCGAGCAGGGTGGTGGGCACCAGGATCGCCACCTGCTTCCCGTCCTGGACCGCCTTGAACGCGGCCCGGACGGCGATCTCGGTTTTGCCGTAGCCCACGTCGCCGGACACCAGGCGGTCCATGGGGATCTCGCGCTCCATGTCCGCCTTGACCTCATTGATGGTGGTCAGCTGGTCCGGCGTCTCCACGTACGGGAAGGCCTCCTCCAGCTCACGCTGCCACGGGGTGTCCGGTCCGAACGCGTGGCCCTTTGAGGCCATCCGCGCGGAGTACAGCCGGATGAGCTCGCCGGCGATCTCCTTGACGGCCTTGCGTGCCTTGGACTTGGTGCTGGCCCAGTCGGAGCCGCCCATCTTGCTGAGCACAGGGGTATCGCCGCCAACGTAGCGGGTCACCTGGTCCAGCTGGTCGGTCGGGACAAACAGGCGGTCCCCGGGGGCGCCGCGCTTGGACGGGGCGTATTCCAGGACCAGGTACTCGCGGACGCCGTCTCCGCCGCCCGCCACCTTGCGCTGGATGAGTTCGATGAAGCGGCCAATGCCGTGCTGTTCGTGCACCACGGAATCGCCGTTGACCAGCTGCAACGGGTCCACGGCATTCCGCCGCTTGGACGGCATACGCCGCATGTCCTTGGTGGAGCCCGCGGAAGTCCTTCCCAGCAGGTCCGCTTCAGTGAGCAGCCCCAGCTTGAGGCTGTCCAGGACAAAACCGCGTCCGACGGCGGCAGTGGTCACCTCGATGATGCCCGCCTGCGGCTCCTTCTCAAGCGTGTCCACCCGGGCACAGGGGATGTCGGCGTCGTGGAAAAGTTCCGCCAGGCGCTGCGCCGGGCCGGGACCCTCCGTGGCCACTACGATCCGCCACTGGTCCCGGACGTGGGAGCCGATGAAGTCCATCATCTCGGCCACATCACCCTGGTACCCGCGCGGTTCGCGGGCGCGGAGGTTCAGAACGTCGATCTCGGGCAGCAGCTCCTCGTCAGTGGCCAGCGACGTGATGGACCACCAGGACACCTCATGCTCCAGCGAGAAGCTCCGGGTTTCGGCCAGGGAACGGAAGCTGGCGGAATGCAACGCTGCCGACGCCTGCGAACTGAGGTCCAGCGGAGCCGTGCCGCCATCCGAGGCCGTGGACCAGGCTGCTTCCAGGAACTCCTCGTTGGTGGCCGCAAGATCATGTGCGCGCCTGCGGACCTTTTCCGGTTCAATGATCACCGAGATGGACCCGGCGGGCAGCTGCTCCACGAACGGAACCATGGCGTCCACCAGCACCGGGGCCAGGGATTCCATCCCTTCCACTGCGATGCCGCCGGCGATCTTCTCCAGCATGTCCGCGGCCGCGGGAAGCTGCGCCTTCAGGGTGGCCGCGCGCGACATCACCGACGGCGTGATGAGGATTTCGCGGCAGGGCGGGGCGTGGAGCTCGGTGGGGTGATGCACACCGGGCGCCGACAGCGAGCGCTGGTCGGCCACCGCGAACCAGCGCATCTGGTCCACCTCGTCGCCGAAGAACTCCACGCGGATGGGATGGTCCTCAGTGGGCGGGAAGACGTCGATGATGCCGCCGCGGACGGCAAACTCGCCACGGTGGGTGACCATGTCCACGCGTGCGTAGGCGGCATCGGCAAGGCTCCGCACCACGCTGGAGAACGGCATGTCCTGTCCCACCTTCAGCGTGACCGGAACCAGCTCGCCCAGCCCGGCGACGATCGGCTGGACCACCGCGCGGACCGGTGCCACCACCACACGCAGCCGGCCCGCCGTCGAACTTTCCGGGTGCGCCAGGCGGCGCAGGACGGACAGCCGGCGGCCCACGGTGTCCGAGCGGGGCGAGAGCCGTTCGTGCGGCAGGGTTTCCCAACTGGGGAACTCGGCCACTGAATCGGCCGGCAGGTAAGCGCGCAGGGCCGCTGTCAGATCCTCTGCTTCGCGTCCTGTCGCGGTGACCGCCAGCACCACAGGAGGGAGCCCGCCGTCGGGAGTTCCTTCGTCGGAGCCGGCGTCCAGGCCATCTGCCATTTCCGCCAGCAGGACGGCGCGGAGTCCGGCCGGCGCGCTGATCTGGTAGTCCTGGCCCCGGACGTCAAAACCCCTGGCCGCCTCCGCCTGGACCCGCGCGAACGTCTGGTCTTCTGCCAGGACACGGCGCAGTCCGGTCAGCGAGGGACCACCGTTGGACGGGCCAGGATGGGACGGGCCAGTGGGGCTCATGGCGGAAACTCCTGTGGGTTCATGCCTGTGGGTTCATGGGATCGCAGGCAACACGAAAGCCCGAAATTCACTTCGAATCCCGGGTCATCCCAGCCTACCCCTGCCCCGGGGCCCGCCGGGCACCCCGTTGCTAAGCTTGCTGAGGAAGCGCGCCTGTTGCGCGCCTCCGCCCGCCTGGCCTGAGGAGCTTTCAGTGAGCGATAGCAATAGTCCGAGCGACACTCCACCCACGGTGGCAGCGGGGACGGCGCGAACCGTCCTGGTGACCGGCGCCACCGGCTACATCGGAGGCCGCCTGGTCCCCCGGCTGCTGGAGGCCGGGCACACCGTCAAGGTCCTGGTCAGGACACCGGCAAAGATCGCCGGCGTGCCGTGGCTGGGCAAGGTTGAGGTCATCGAGAGCAGTCTCGACGACGGCGGAGCCCTGGAGCAGGCGCTGGCCGGCGTCGACGTGCTCTACTACCTCGTCCACTCCATGGCCTCCGGCGCCGGCTTCGAGTCCAAGGAAAAGGCCATGGCGGAAACGGCGGCCAGAGCCGCTGCCGCCGCCGGCGTAGGCCGGATCGTCTACCTGGGCGGCCTGCACCCGGCCAACGTGGAACTGTCCACTCACATGCGGTCCCGGGAAGCCGTGGGAAAGGTGTTCCTGGACAGCACCGTGGACGCGGTGGTCTTCCAGGCCGGGGTGGTGATCGGTTCCGGGTCCGCGTCCTTCGAAATGATCCGCCACCTGTCCGAAGCGCTTCCGCTGATGCCGGCCCCGAGCTGGGTGCGCAACAAGATCGAGGCAATCGCCGTCCGGGACGTGCTGCACTACCTTGTGGGCGCCGCATCCTTGGACGGGCCCGTCAACCGCACCTTCGACATCGGCTGCCGGCAGGTCCTGAGCTACGCGGGCATGATGAAGGAATACGCCGCCGAGGCCGGGCTGCCGTACCGGGTGGTGCTGGCTCTGCCCATTCCCGCCCCGAGGCTCGCCGGCGTGTGGGTGGCCCTGACCACGCCCATCCCGCTGTCCATGTCGCTCCCGCTCGTCGAGTCGCTGCAGCACGATGCCGTGTCCCGCGAACACGACATCGACGCCCATATCCCGGTGCCGGCGGGCGGCCTGACCCCGTACCGGCGGGCCGTTGCCCTCGCCCTGGGCAAGGAGCGTGACGGCCAGGTGGAAACCACATGGTCAAATGCCGGGGCCGACGCCGATCCGCTGCCCAGCGATCCGGACTGGGCAGGCCACACGGTCTACGTGGATGAACGGACCTTCCACGGCGAAGTTGATCCCGCCGACGTGTGGACCATCATCGAAGGAATCGGCGGCCGGAACGGCTGGTATTCCCTGCCGCTGGCATGGTGGGTACGTGGCTGGCTGGACAAGCTCACCGGCGGCGCGGGCCTGCTGCGGGGACGAAGGCACCCAGGCACCCTGGCCTCGGGCGAAGTGGTGGACTGGTGGCGCGTGGAACGGATTGAGCGCGGAAAACTGTTGCGCCTCCGCGCGGAGATGCGCGCCCCCGGACGTGCTTGGCTTGAACTGTCCGTAGAACCTGACGGGACGGGCAGCCGCTACCGGCAGCGGGCCATTTTCTTCCCCAAGGGCCTCAGCGGAAAGCTCTACTGGCTTGCCGTGCTGCCGTTCCATAGCCTCATTTTTCCGGCGATGGCACGGAACATCACCACGGCGGCGCAGAAAATCGCCGGCGCCGACAGTGCGGAGGCCGGTTCCAACAACACGCAAGGCTCCCCGTAGGATGTGGGGAGCAAAAAGCGTTCTGACCTACACATCACTGGAGGACCCATGGCACTGAGTGCAACCACTACCCTTCCGCACGCCGTCGACAGCGTCGCTGCCGTCTTTATCAACGAGGACTTCCAGCGGCACACGAGCCAATTCGTTGGCGGCACACTTGAATCCTTCGAGGTGGCCGGAGACGTTGACGGAGTATTCAGCACCACCTCGGTCCGCACGCTGCCCACCACCCGGCTGCCGGAGATCGCCCGTAAGTTCGTGGGCGAAAAGCTCACGGTGACGCAGGTGGAGAACTGGGACGCCCCGGCGGCCGACGGTTCCCGCCAGAGCAACATCACGCTGAAGATCGCCGGCGCCCCTCTTGATGTGACCGCGGTCCAGCGGCTCGTCGCGGAGGCCGGCAGCACGCGCATTGAACTCGAAGGCAACGTGACCTCCTCCGTCCCGTTCCTGGGCGGCAAGATCGCCGAGGCAGCTGAACCCATGGTGGCCAAGGCCCTGAACATCCAGTCACAGCAGGCCCAGGCCTGGCTCGAAAGCCACTAGGCCATGCAGCTCCCCCTGTTTGCGGGCTTGGTCCTGATTATCGCCGGCCTCTGGTCCCTGGTGATCTGGCCGCAGTTCCTGCGCCGCGTGATGAAGGATCCCAGGGCGCGGGACGCCGCCGGCAAGGCCACAAAGTTCCTCACCGTCCACGTGGTGCTGGTCAGCATCTCCATGGTGCTGGGAGCCGCCACTGCCGTGATCGGGGTTATGGGGCTGCTCGGGTAGGCTGGACACAGGTGCGCCGGGAAGTCTGGTCGGCAACAGTTTTGCCGACCCCTTAATTCCAGGAGCCACCCATGGCCAAGCGCCCTTCCCGCCCCGCCTTCGCTGCCAAAGTCCTCAGCCGCTCAAGCTACCCCGAATTCCTGCGGATCTCAGAGATCCTCAGGCTGGAAACAGCCGGCGGTGCCCTCCTTTTGCTGGCCACAGCCGCGGCCCTCGTCTGGGCCAACTCGCCTGCGGCTGAGGGCTACTTCGCGCTGCGTGACCTGAAAATCGGCTATGAGCCCTGGCACCTCCGGCTCTCCCTGGGGCTTTGGGCGTCGGACGGTCTCCTGGCCATCTTCTTCTTCCTGGCCGGCCTGGAACTCAAGCGGGAGTTTGTCTCCGGTGAACTCCGCAAAGTGTCCAAGGCGGTGGTTCCGGTGGCCGCGGCCGTGGGCGGCGTGGCAGTTCCGGCCCTGATCTACACGCTGGTGAACCTGGGCCAGGACGCCGAGAGCCTGCGGGGATGGGCCATTCCCACAGCCACCGACATCGCCTTTGCCCTGGCCGTGCTGGCCGTCATAAACACCCACCTGCCTGCGGCCCTCCGGACCTTCCTGCTCACCTTGGCCGTAGTGGATGACCTGCTGGCCATCGGCATCATCGCCTTCTTCTACTCGTCCGGACTGCAGCCGCTCTTCCTGTTGGCGGCACTGGTTCCGCTGGGGCTGTTTACCCTGCTGGTCCAGAGGAGGGTCCGCAGCTGGTACCTGTTGCTGCCGCTGGCCGCCGCCACCTGGGGACTCGTGCACGCTTCCGGTATCCACGCCACGGTGGCCGGTGTGCTGCTCGCTTTTGCCGTGCCGGTGCTGGCGTCGCAGAAACGCGGTGAGGCGGGTTCCGGTATGGCTGAGTCCCTGGAACACCGGCTCCGCCCGCTTTCGGCAGGTTTCGCCGTCCCGGTCTTCGCCTTCTTTTCCGCCGGAGTTGCCGTGGGCGGCCTCGACGGCTTCCGATCGGCCCTGGCGGATCCCGTGGCGGTGGGAATTGTGGCTGCCTTGGTGGCCGGCAAAACGATTGGCGTGTTCGGTACTACCTACCTGATCACTAAGACCACCAGGGCAAAGCTCGACGACGGTCTGGCCTGGATCGATGTTGCCGGCCTTGCGATGTTGGCCGGAGTGGGCTTCACGGTGTCGCTGCTGATCGCCGAGCTGAGCTTCGGTGCGGGCTCGGCCTACGATGACCACGCGAAGGTGGCCATCCTCACCGGATCACTGGTTGCCGCCCTGCTCGCCACCGTGGTGCTCCGGCTGCGGAACCGGCATTACCGCGCAGTGGAACTTGCGGAACGGCATGATGCTGACGGCGACGGCATCCCGGACGTTTTCGAGCACCGGGGCTGACAGCGGCGCGGCCGGGCCTCGGCCCGGCTTCGGCCCGTGCGTGCCTAGGCTGCCTGGTTCAGGGCGTCCTCGGCGGCCACCCAGGAAATCATGGCGCATTTAACGCGCGCGGCGTAGCGGGCCACACCCTCGAAAGCCGCGGCGTCGCCCAGGATCTCGGGATCGGCGTGGATCTTCCCGCGCGAGCGGAGTACTTCGCGGAAGTTGCCAATGACGGCGTGGAGCTCGTCCACGGTCATTCCCTCCGCGAGTTCGCTGAGGACCGACGCCGATGCCATCGAGATGGAACACCCTTCGCCGTCCCAGGAAATCTGCGCCACCTTGCCGTCTTCCACGGCCACCCGCAGCGTGACTTCGTCGCCGCAGACCGGGTTGAGCTGGTGGGACTGGCCCGTGGACGCCCCCGCCGGCACGGCGATGCCGGCCAGTCCGCTGCCGTGACGGGCTTTGGAATGGTCAAGGATGATCTGCTGATACAGCTGGTCAAGGCTCATGGTGGTGTACCTTCGGTGATCGCGCTAGACGCGGAAGTAGGAGCGGACTCCGGCGACGGCTTCCAGGAAGGCATCGACGTCGTCGGTGGTGTTGTACAGGTAGGCGCTTGCCCTGGTGGTTGCGGTCAGGCCCAAGCGGCGGTGCAGCGGCTGGGCGCAATGGTGACCCACGCGGACGGCGATGCCCCTGGAATCCAGGAACTGCCCGACGTCGTGCGCGTGCACGCCGTCGACGTGGAACGCGGCAAGGCCGATCCGTTCCTGTCCGGCGGCAGGCCCCAGCACGCGGATGCCGGGAATGGACTCCAGCCCCGCCACCATCCGCTGGCCGAGCTCCGCTTCCCAGCGGTGCACCCGGTCCAGGCCGGTTTCCGTGAGGTAGTTGGCTGCGGCGGCCAGGGCAACGGCCTGCGAGATGCGCTGGGTGCCGGCCTCGAAGCGCTGCGGCGCGGGCAGGTACTCGGCCCGTTCCATGGTCACCGTGGTGATCATGGAACCGCCTGTGATGAACGGTGGCAGCACGTCCAGGAGGTCCTGCTTGCCGTAGAGGACCCCGATTCCGGTAGGCGCCAGCATCTTGTGGCCGGAGAACACGGCGAAGTCGACGTCAAGCTCCTTGACGTTCAGCGGCAGGTGCGGTGCCGACTGGCAGGCGTCCAGGACCACCAGGGCTCCGGCCTGCCGCCCCAGCGCAACCAGTTCCTGTACGGGGTTAATTGTGCCCAACACGTTGGAGGCGTGGGTGAACGCGAGGACCTTAGTTTTGCTTCCCAGGATCTCGGCCGCAATATCCAGCCGCAGGGCACCGGCGTCGTCGATGGGGATGTAACGAAGCGTGGCGCCTGTGCGGAACGCCAGTTCCTGCCAAGGGATCAGGTTGGCGTGGTGCTCCATTTCGGTCACCACGATCTGGTCACCCGGGCCCACTGCGAGGTCTTTCAGCCGGGCGTCGCCGCGCCCCTGCGCCGCCCACAGCGCGGCGTTGGAGAGCGAGTAGCTGAGCAGGTTCAGGCCTTCGGTGGCGTTGGAGGTCCACACCGTTTCCGCGTAGCCGGCACCGATGAATTCCGCTATGGTCTCGCGGGCACCTTCGAACACCTCTGTTGCTTCCACGGCAAGGTAGTGGGCCCCGCGGTGCACGGCAGCGTTGCGCTGTTCGTAAAACTCCTGCTCAGCTTCGATGACACTGAGCGGGTTTTGCGAGGTGGCGCCCGAATCGAGGTATACCAGGGGCTGGCCGTTCACCAGCTGGCCAAGTACGGGGAAGTCGTTTCGAATCCTGAGGACTTCGGCGTTATCCATGGCCGGCACTGCGCGTTCCAGCGTGGCAGGCGTTGATACTAGGGCCAAAGCTAAACTCCTTGAGATGCCAATGGATTGACACTCAATTGTCCCACAACACCACTATGGCGGCGGCCCGATGGGCAACCGCCACAGCAGCTCCGGGCTTCAGCCCGCGGAGGTGAGGGCCGGCGACGGCTGGGGGGAGAGTCTCGGTCTCAGAAGACTCTGACGTCGCCGGCCCCGCTTCGATCCAGCCCCAGGGCCGGAAGTTTGCTTCAAAATGAGGCCTGAAAGTCTGTTGGCCGGTCCGCGGTTTTGGTGGCTCCGTGTTTTCCTGCCGCACTAAGTCAATCGCATGCTGAAGCTCAGCACACGAGTAGGCAGTACTCTACTTTTTGGGGCCGGGGCTACGCGTTTCCGGACGTCCTTACACAGGGTCCCGGACGCATGGCGTCCGTACGCAGGCCTAGTTCGGAAGGGCCGAAGCCAGTTCGTCGCGGCTCCGCACGCCGAGTTTGACGTACGTGCGGTAGAGGTGGCCCTCCACAGTACGCACGGACACCATGAGTCTTTGTGCGATCTCCCGGTCGGTGAGACCTTTCACGGCGAGCTCTACGATGTCCTGTTCCCGGCGGGTGAGGTGCACGCTGGGGGCTGCGGCGATGAAGTGGCCTTCCCGGAACCGCTCGCCCAGTTCGTGGTCGCACTTCTCCCGCAGGGCCACCGCCTGACGGGCCCGCCGGCGCTCACCGGAGCTCTCAAGGACGGTGCTCGACCGCGCGTAGGCTTCCCGCGCAAGGTTAACGAATCCCGCGCCTTCAAGCATGGCTGCCGTTTCCATGATGGAATCGGCGTCCTCGGACTCCCAATGCCCCGCCAGCGTGAGCATTGCCGCGGCCCAGCGGCCTTCCACGCTCCCCGCCAGTGAGTGGACCAACGGGATCACGGAATGGTCGCCCAGGTCCCAGCAGAGAGCCAAGAGTTCCAGGAGTGTCCCGGCCCGTGTGGTCACCTCGGGTGTGGTGGCCAGTGTGTGGAGGCGCGCCAGGCCTTTTCCGTCATGCGCCACATACTCCGATGCCGCTGCCGCGTACGCCCTCGCAAGGAGTCCGTAGCCGGGGGAACCCTGCGGTGAATCCTTGTAATCCAGCTCAAGCCGGCCGGCCTGGGCGGCGTCGCCGAGCCTCGCCGCTACATAAAACGCCAGCCCGGAACCAAACCGGAACATCTGCAGCGGATCGTTGAGCCTCAGGGTCTCCACCGCCGGCAACAGCGTTTGATAGGCGCGTTCCATCCGCCCCTGCCGCAGGAGCGAGTAGCCACGGAGCACCTCGAGGCTGCCGCCGAAATAGGCGACACCCCGCGGCTGCCCGGCAGCATAGTTCGCCGACTCCCGTTCCGCCGAGTCCCACTCCCCCATGGCCAGGTAATCTGCCACCAGGCGGCCAAGGACAAATTCGTTGAAGAAGAACACGCCACCCTGCAGTGAGGGAAGTTCCGAGACTGCCCGCAATGCGGCATCCAGCCCCTGGACGGCCCGTCCGGCCGGGGCGAGCGAATGGGCCAGCAGCGCCAGGCCCACCGCACGCAGGGCGTCGTCCGTGGCATCGCCGGCGCGGCTGCTCCGAAGGTCCTGGACCTCGGCCTCCAAGGCCTGGTGGTTGCCTGCTTCGCAAAGTTCCAGCAGGCGAAGCAAGCGCTCCTGCCAGGGCCCGGCCGGCGCGCCGGCGGTCTCTTGGGAATCCGGCGGCACAGCATCCGGGCCAGCCGTCATGACGCCTGCGCCCTGAAGCGCATCACGGGAATCGGCCGCGAATACTGACAGCGGCGTTCCCAGAGCCTGGTGTGCCATGGCCCTGAGCATCAGGACCGGAACAGCCCAGGCACCGTTCCCCAGCTGCAGCCAGCATCCGTCCAGGAGCTTGGCCGCACCCGCAAAGTCGCCTTCATTGAATAAGGCGCGTCCCTGGACGGCCTGTGCCTGCGGCACGAGGTCCGGGTCCACGACCTTCGCCGCCATCATCCGGCTGCTCCGGTTCCGGGAGTGGACCAAGGCAGTGCCGGCCGCCTCAAGCAGCTCGGGATCGGATATTTTCAATCCACATTCAAGGGCCCATTCCACGGCCCTCATCCTGCCTTCAGACCCTTCGGGAGCGGTTCCCAGCTGATCCCGGATCTTTTCAAGCAGCTGCAGGCTCCGGGACACCGAGATACTTGTGCGGAGCGCCTCGCCGAACACGGAGTTCCAGATCCGGAGATCGGCTGGAATGCCGGAACTTTCCACCATCATCTGCTGGTCCAGCAGCGTGCGCACTACTTCAGCGCCAAAAATATCCTCGATCACCTTCCGGCTCACGGGTCCTGCGAGGGCGACAAGTTTCAGGACTTCCTGCTCTTCCGGGCTGCGGCGGAGCATGTCCTTCACCACCACCTCGGCGAGCCTGGGTCCGTCGGCAGGCAACGGGCCCAGCAGCATCCAGATCCCGTTACGCTTTGCGAGTTCGCCCCGCTCTGCGGCATCATGCAGCAAGGCATCAAGAATCCGCGGATTTCCGCCAGACGCGCTCCAGATTGTGTCAATGGTTCCGGAGGGGATTGTTCCATCAAGTGCGTGGGAGAGGACTTCCTCGACCTGCTCCCGGTTCATGGGTCGGAGATCCACACGGTCAGCCAGGCCGTCATACCAGAGCTGAGCGAGCGGCTGGGGCAGCCCGGGCCGCGGCCTGCCGGCAGCAAGCACTGTGGCCCAGCCAGCGGAGATCATGTCGGCCACGATGCTGGCCGTTGCCTCGTCCAGGTGATGGGCGTCATCCATCATCAGAAGCAACGGGGTATCCTTGCCGGCTTTCAGCTTCTCAAAGTACCTCCACACGGACCGCAGCACAGCCACCGAAGACACGGAGTCTTCGGCCGTCAGCTCCGCCGTGTAGGGCGCCAAAACTCCAAAGGGAACGCCGGACAGCGACGAACTTCCATGGATCTGAACAATGATCATCTCCTGGGAAAGCCGCTCGGTGATGGCCTCGGTCAGCGTTGACTTCCCGATGCCCGGGCCCGCCATGAGGAACACGGCCTGGCTCGTGCGGCTGCGAATGATGTTGCAGATCCGGTCCAGCGGCTCACGCCGGCCCGTGAGCAGCCGATATTGCGTTCCCTGTTTGGCAGCGTGGCCGTTAGACGAGTCCAGTCAGATCACCCCTGGATGTAACTCCGAGCTTGGTAAAGACCTGGTAAAGGTGGCCTTCCACAGTGCGCACGGACACGCCCATCTCCACGGCGATATCGCGGTTGGACGCGCCCCGGCCGGCCAGCCGCGCGATCTGCCTCTCCCTGGCAGTCAGTAGAGGGCTGCCGCTGCTCGGCACGATCGGCAGGCTTGCCACGGTGGCTGCGAGGATGTCCAGTCGGGCCTGTGCATTCCTGGCGGAAACCGAGTCACCGGCCTGCCGGGCGTAGTCAACGGCCAGCGCCATGCACCGGGCCTCAACGGCATCCAGTTCCAGGGTGGCCGCCAGTTCCCCGCCGGCAAGCAACGTTTTGGCGTCGTGGGTGCGGCTGCCCACGGCGACAAGACGCGAAATTTCCGCCAAGGGGCCCTGGCGTTGCCCGGCCACTTGTTCCATCAGCCGGAAGTCCGCTTCCGTGCCGTTGACCGTGGCTCCGAGCAGGCTGATCCCGGCCAGGGTGAACCTGCCTGCCGCGATGTCACGGCGGGCTGACTGCTTGAGGCGGGTGGCTGCGTCATTGTCCCCCAGCCATCGGGCGGCCATATCAGCGCAGAATTCAATGCGGCTCCGGGTGGCATGGTCAGCGGCACCTGCCGTCCGCTGCAGCCGGTCAAGATACTGCCGGGACTGCCCGGCATTGCCGATCTGCGCATACGCGAAGGCGATGGCGGCGTAGGCGGCGCGGAGCAGGTTCTGGACGGGCCGCAGTTCCAGCTGTGCAGCGGCCGAGAGCAGCGAATCAAGGGCAACGGCGCCGCGGCCCGAGTACACATAGGCGATGCCGGCCGCTAGCTCCGCGGCGGCGCTCCGGTAAGGGAGCCGGTGGAACTCGCGCGCGGAAGGCGGATCCAGGAGGTCGATGCACCGGCGCCATTGCCCTGCCATCAGGAGCACGTTGTACGCCCGGCCGGCGAACCTCTCGCGCAGCCCCACGATCTCGGCGGCGTCCGAGATCTGCCCGCCCAGCTGCCTCATCAGGCTCAGGGCGTCCATTTCCCGCCCGGCCATGGACAGGGCGCTCATGAGGATCACCGCTGAGTTCATCCTGAACCAGGTGTCCGGATTCTGCCCGGGGTCGGCAGCGGCTTCCAGTGCCGGCAAGGCGGAGGCGTAGTCCCCCACAAAAGCCTGGTACTCGAATTCGCTGAGGCTGATCCGGTTGGCCGCAGCAGCCAGCGGCTCCGGCCAGCCCTTCGCAATTCCTGGCTCCACGCCCAGCCGCTCCCGTGCCGTCTGCAGCAGCGCCGGCACCCGGGCGGTGTGTTCGGGGAGCCAGACCATGACCCGAGATTTGGCCTCGACCACCCGGGCGAACTCCTCAACGTCCAAGTTGTCCAGCTGCGGCTGGGAAATATCGTCCAGTGCTGCCATGGCCTGCACCGGGAGGTCCATGAGCAGGTACGCTGCGGCTTTCTGCCGCTGGGCAGGCACCCATTGAGGGTCATTCCGCTTCAGCGTGTCGGCATACTTGAGGGCAAAATGGGGGTCAAAGAGCTGCACTGCGGCTTCGGCGGCGGCAAGCGCCATGGCCGGACTCAGCTCGGCCTCGCATTCCTGGGTCCAGGCGCCGAACGCCATCAGTTCTTCCATCGTCATCGTGGCAGGGTCAGGTTCCTTGCCGCCCAGGAGCAGGCTCCGCAGTTCCCTTCGCCGAGTGATGCTGAGCCAGGAGCGGACAACGTCGCCGAGGTACTTTTCACGCAGTGAAACCCATCGGTTGTCCGAGGAATCGATCTCCAGCAGGCCCGAATCTTCCATGTCCGCCACCACGCCGGCACCGTACACTTTGGTCAGCCTGGACAGTTCCACGCTGCGGGCGCACGAGAGCATCTCGATGACGTCCCGTTCCTCCGGAGACTTCCGGGTCCACTGGGACCGGACGATGTCGTCGAGGCTGGCCGCGCCGTCGAGCACCACCTTGTCCCGAAGAGTCCAGACGGAGTCCGACAGAACCAGGTTCCCCGAATGCTGCTGCTCGGTTACAAGCGCTTTCAGGAGCAGGGGGTTGCCGCCAACCATGGTGTGGAAAGTGCTGACCAGGGAGGCCGAAACGCGGTGGCCCAGCAGGGAAAGCAGCACCTGGCGGGTCTGCAGCTCATTGAGGTTGTCCAGCCTGACCTCGGTGAGCCGGCGGTCGTTGAGGAGCCAGTGGAAGTCGGCGGGTAGATCACTGACCATGGGCGCCACGGCCACCATGCGGGCGGTCCCGGTCAGGAGGATGTTGAGCAGGACGCCGGCGCTCATATCATCAATGCTGCCGGCGGTGTCCAGGGTGATGACACACTGGCGCCCCGCGGCATCGCTTTTGATGAGGGACGTAATGCCACGGAGGATGGCTGTGGGCGACCCCATGTACGCCTGGGGAAGACGCGCCAGCAGGAAAGCCAGGCAGCCGTAGGGTGTTGTGCCGGACGACGGTCCGCTGCGCAGCTGCAACGTCCAGATATCCGGGCCAAGCTCGGCGACGGCTGTCCTGGCCAAGGATGACTTACCTACACCGCGTCCGCCGGTGATGACGACTCCCAGGGAGTCGAGGCTGGTCAGGGCGGCGCGGACCGCTTCGAGGTTGGCACTCCGTGCGGGCACGGACCATCGCTGCGGCTCTGACACGCCTGCAGTGTCGGTGCGCAGCTCAAGGTCGTTGAGCGGTGACCCACGTCCCCAGCTGAGTGGCTCGATTGACATGAACTTGTCCCCTACATCCCACTAAAGCGGGATAAGCCCCATCGCTCCCCCGCTTAGGAAGAAGACTACCCCTTGGCACACGCAGGTAAACAGGGACAGGCGGTTTTAAGTTTTATTCCTGAACGTCTGACCTGACCGGATGGAACTTCTGCTGGGCCGCAGTCAGCCCTTCCCTGACCAGCATCTCCACGGCATCAGCCGCCTCATCGAGCAGGAACGGAAGGTCCTTGCGCTCTGCAGTGCCAAAATCGCGCAGGACATAGTCTGCAGTGTCCATCCGCCCTGGAGGGCGCCCCACGCCTACCCGTACCCGGAGGTAATCCTTGGTGGCCAGCGCCTTGGACATGTCCCTGAGGCCGTTGTGGCCGCCCTCACCGCCGCCGCATTTCAGCTTTATGGTGTTAAACGGAATATCAATCTCATCGTGCACCGCGACAACATGGTCAGGGTCAATGCCGTAAAAATTTGCCAGGCCGGACACCGGGCCGCCGGAAACATTCATGTAGCTCATCGGCTTGGACAGCACCACCCGGGGACCGCCGATCCCCAGCCGTCCTTCGAGCACCTGGGCGCGTGCCTTGTGGGTTTTGAACTTGCCACCCATCCGGCCCGCGAGTTCGTCCAGGACCATCTGGCCGACATTGTGCCGGTTGCCCTTGTATTCGGCCCCGGGGTTTCCGAGGCCAACGATCAGCCAGGTGTCAGTCATTATTCAATCCTAAGGTGGTCCGGACATGGCAGTGGCCGGACCCCCGACAGGGCCCGGCCACATATCAAACTGTGCCGTTATTACTCGCCGGCGACTGCGGCTGCGGAGTCAGCCTGTGCCTCTTCCTCAGAGACCTCAGTGGCCTCGGAGATGTGGACAACCAGGGCGTCGGCGTCGGCCAGCAGGACCGAACCCTTCGGCAGGACCAGGTCGGAAGCGTGGATGTGCTGTCCGGCGGAGCGGCCTTCGATGTCGACCTCGATGGCGGTGGGCAGGTGGGTTGCCTCAGCCTCAAGGGAGATGACGGTGAGTTCCTGGTTGAAGACGCTGCCCGGAGCCAGTTCGCCAACGATGTGAACCGGGATGTCCACGGTGACTTTTTCGCCCTTGATGACGGTCAGCAGGTCGATGTGCTCGATGATCTGCTTGATCGGGTCGCGCTGGACGTCCTTGACCAGGGCCAGGTGCTCTTCGCCGTTGACGTCCAGGGACAGCAGGGCGTTGGCTTTGCGGACTGCAAGCGTGGTGGCCTTGGCCGGAAGCGTGATGTGGATCGGCTCGGCGCCGTGGCCGTAGATGACGGCGGGGATCAGGTCGGCCATGCGCGCGCGGCGGGCGAAGCCCTTGCCGAATTCGGTGCGTACTTCTGCTGCGAGCTTCTGCTCAGACATGTGTATCTCCTCGGAAGACTAAAAGGTGTTCAGCAAGGGCGGAGGTCTGTTACGACCTTCAACGCCGGGCGGCCGTGAGGCCGCCCTTCCAGAAGGGAGATTCAGACCCAGTCGATAACGGAGACCTGCAGTCCGGTTTCCCGGATGCTCTCCCTCGCCAAGGTATCGTGAAAAAGCTTACCAGCGCCGGGCCAAATTACTGAAAACGGCGGTCTCCACCAGCCCCCTGCTGGAATCAGGCGTTGCCGTCGAACAGGCTGGTGACCGAACCGTCGTCGAACACTTCGCGGATGGCGCGGGCGATCAGCGGTGCGATGGATAGCACCGTCAGCTGCGGGAACTGCTGATTCGCGGTGAGGGGCAACGTGTTGGTGACCACCACTTCGCGGGCGCCGGATTCGGACAGCCGCTGGGCCGCGGGCTCGGAGAACACAGCGTGCGTCGCGGCGATGATGACGTCCTTCGCCCCGGCGTTCTTCAGGACCTGGACCGCTCCGGAAATGGTGCCGCCGGTGTCGATCATGTCATCGATCAGGACGCAGGTCCGGCCCTCGATCTGGCCCACGACAGTCTTGGAGACGGCCTGGTTGGGAACGGTAAGGTCACGGCTCTTGTGCACAAACGCCAGCGGCGCTCCGCCCAGGCGTTCGGCCCACTGCTCCGCGACGCGCACGCGGCCCGTGTCCGGCGACACCACGGTGACGTTGTCGGCGGCGACGCGGGTACGGATGTAATCGGCCAGGAGCGGGATGGCCATGAGGTGGTCCACAGGCCCGTCGAAGAAACCCTGGATCTGCGAGGTATGCAGGTCAACGCTCATGATGCGGTCAGCGCCGGCGGTCTTGTACAGGTCCGCCACCAGGCGGGCGGAAATAGGCTCGCGTCCACGACCCTTCTTGTCCTGCCGCGCATACGGGTAGAACGGGGACACCACGGTGATGCGCTTGGCGGAGGCCCGCTTCAGCGAATCGATCATGATCAGCTGTTCCATGAGGTGGTTGTTCAGCGGAGCCGGGTGGGCCTGGATGACGAACGCGTCGGTTCCCCGGACGCTTTCTCCCGCGCGGACGTAAATCTCCCCGTTGGCGAAGTCGTAGGCATCCACGGGCAGCAGCTCGGTACCCAGCTCCTTGGCGATTTCCCGCGCCAGCTCGGGGTGCGCCCGCCCAGCGGCAAGTACCAGCTTCTTCTCGCCGCGTGCCGTAATTTCGCTCATTATCGCTGGTCCTCTTCTGTCGATGCTGGGGTATGTGAGGAATCTGAGGCGGCGGCCTGAGCCAGTTCCGCCGAGCGTGAGCCGGGGCGGTTGGCCACAACCCAGCCCTCGTCGTTGCGCTGCGCTGCAACGGACACGACGAGCGCCCCTGCCGGGACGTCCTTGCGGATCACCGCGCCGGCGCCGCTGTAGGCACCGTCCCCCACGGTGACCGGTGCAACAAAGACTGTGTTGGAACCTGTGCGGACGCCCGAGCCGATCACCGTGCGGTGCTTCTTCTCGCCGTCGTAATTGGCCGTGATGTTGCCGCAGCCAATGTTGGTGTCCTCGCCGATTTCGGCGTCGCCTGCGTAGCCGAGGTGGGAAAGTTTGGAGCCGCGGCCAATCGTGACGTTCTTGGTTTCGTAGAACGCACCGATCTTGCCGGTGTCGCCGAGCACTGTGCCGGGACGCAGGTAGGTGAAAGGGCCGACGGCGGCGTCCGCACCGATCACGGCGCCGGAACCGTGCGTGCGGGTCACCTTGGCGCCCTCGCCGATGCGGACATCGGTCAGGGTGGAGTCGGGGCCGACGACGGCGTCCCTCGCCACGGTGGTGGCACCGTGCAGCTGCGTGTTGGGCAGGATGCGGACGTCCTCGTCCAGGGTGACAGTGGAATCGATCCAGGTGGTGGCGGGGTCAACTACGGTGACCCCGGCGCGCATCCAGGCTTCAACGGTGCGGCGGTTCAGTTCCGCGCTGAGGGCGGAGAGCTGCACGCGGTCGTTGGCGCCCTCCACCTGCCAGCGGTCCTCGGTGACGACGGCGGCCACCCGACCGCCCGACTGCCGCGCGAGGCCCAGCACGTCGGTGAGGTACTTTTCGCCCTGCGAGTTATCAGTGGTGATGTGGACCAGCGCGTCACGGAGGACGTCGGCGTCGAAGGCGTAGATCCCGGAATTGACCTCGCGGATCAGTCGTTCGATTTCCGTTGCGTCCTTGTGCTCGCGGATGCCGGTCACGGAGCTGTCATCGCCGCGGAGAATGCGTCCGTAGCCCGTGGCGTCGTCCAGCAGCGCGGTGAGCACGGTAACGGCATTGGCTTCGCGCTCATGTGTGGCCACCAGGTCCGCCAACAGGCTGCCGGTCAGGAGCGGAACATCGCCGTAAGTGACCACGACGGTGCCTGCAAGTTTTTCCTGGGCGTCCAGTGCCTGCACGGCCACCTCAACGGCGCGGCCGGTGCCGGGGACGTCGTCCTGGTCCACGATCAGGGCTTCGGGGTCCAGCTGGTTCAGGTGGCGGGCAACCAGATCCCGCTCGTGGCGGACCACGAGGGCCAGACGTCCGGGGTTAATGCTGCGGGCTGCCAGCAGGGCGTGGCCCACCATGGACCGGCCGCCGATTTCGTGCAGGATCTTCGGGGTACGGGATTTCATCCGGGTACCGGCGCCTGCTGCCAGAACAATGACGGCGGCTGGGCCGGTATTCTCGGGGATCACGTACGGGTTCTCCTTGCTTGGTTGCGCGTTGCGCTGGGCGCGGTGCCTGTCCGGCCAAAATTCACGGCGGGGCACCGAGTTCATCCTACTGGACGGTCTTCGCACAGCAGTTCCGCCCATAGGATTCGAACCTATACTCCACGGCTCCAAAGGCCGGGGTGCTGCCATTACACCAGGGCGGACCATGCCACAGGCGCAAAGGCCAAGGCACAAGTATTTATTTTGCCATGGCTTCAGGGCAGCCCGCGACATTGGCAGGAATCACGGCAGCCAGGCCAGTGCACCGCCACCGGTTCCAACTGTTTCAGCAGCGCTAGGGCATGATGGAAATGTGAGCAACAACCCACCCCGGACACGGATGACAGGCGTACAGCGGCGCGGCCAGCTGGTAGACGTCGGCCGTGGCCTTTTTGCCGCTCGCGGGCTCGACGGGACCACCATTGAGGAAATCGCGGCCTGCGCCGGCGTTTCCAAGCCCGTGATCTACGAACATTTCGGCTCCAAGGAGGGCTTGTACACGCAGGTGGTGGACTTCGAGTTCCACATCCTGCTGGACTCGATCACCGCTGCCCTGACCGAAGAGGGCAAACCGCGTGTCCTGGTGGAACGCGCCGCCCTGGCCCTCCTCACCTACATCGAGGACCGGGCGGAGGGCTTCCGGATCCTCATGCGCGACGCACCGCCATCGCAGCCCGAAGGCGCTTTCTCCACCCTGCTGTCCCAGGTCACCGCCCGCGTGGAACACATCCTGTCCGACGAATTCCACCGCCGCGGCTTCAGCGCCCAGGACGGCGCGATGTACGCCCAGATGCTCGTAGGCATGGTGGCCATGACCGGCCAATGGTGGCAGGACAGCCGCCAGCCCGACAAACAAACCGTCGCCGCCCACCTGGTCAACCTCGCCTGGAACGGCCTCACCGGCCTCCAAAAAGACCCCGAGCTCCGCACCGAAGATTCAGCGCGAACGGACACTTAAGCCCCTGCGCGAGCGAAGTGTCCCGGGGTTGCGTGCGCTCGTGGTCACCTACGCGGCGCAGGAGCCCTTCGCCGTCGCTTAGCGCGTTGGTCCCTTCCCAACACTCGCAAGCTCGCGTCGGGGCCCTCGGGACGACGCTTCGAGCCATAGGGGCCCAACGGTCGCTGAGCGACCTTGTGTGCCCGATGGCCCGCGATGCGCGACTACGCGAAGGTCCCCCGCCCCGCTATTGCCGAAAGTTCCGGTCGGCGATCTCCGCCGACCGCAGTTGCCGACGGGTTGCCCGCTGTTCCACGGCACAGTGGTGACTCCCCTCGTGAGCGACCGTCACCAACGCGGAGGGGCTTAAGTGTCCCCTCGCGCCAAGGCGGAGGGGCTTAAGTGTCCCCTCGCGCCAAGGCGGAGGGGCTTAAGTGTCCCCTCGCGCCAAGGCGGAGGGGCTTAAGTGTCCCCTCGCGCTGGAAGCCGGGCTCACGTTCGCCGGAGGCGGTCCTTCCGCAAGGAGCGCATCGCAGGGCATCGGGACGCGGAGGTCGCCCAGCGACCGGAGCGTCCCCTTTGCCCTGTGTCTAAGCGACGCGGAAGGGCCGGCTCCGGCACCCAACCCAACCCAAGTAGCGCCGGGCTACTCGCCGAGGACTTCCAGGGCTTCCATCCATTCGAGTTCCAGGGCTTCGCGGTCGGTGGCGAGGTCCTTGAGTTTTTTGTTCTGGTCGGCGAGGGCGTCGAAGTCGGATGCTGCGGTGCTCTTGACCATTTGGTCGTGAATCTTCTTTTCCTGCTGCTCCAGTTTGCCCAGCTGGCGCTCGATCCGGTTTTTGGCCTTCCGGGCGTCGCGCTTTTCGGCTTCGGAGGAACCGGAGGCAGCGGGTGCGGAGCTGCCGCTCGGACCGCTGACGGGGTTGCCGCCGCCGGTGATCGTGGAGCCGGCCAGGGCGGATTCGCGGAGTTCCAGATACTGGTCCACGCCGCGCGGCAGGGCGCGGATCTTGCCGTCACCAAGCAGCGCCATCTGGTGGTCCGTCACGCGTTCCAGCAGGTAACGGTCGTGGCTGACCACAACGAGCGTGCCAGGCCAGCCGTCAAGGACGTCTTCGACGGCGGCGAGGGTGTCGGTGTCGAGGTCGTTGGTGGGCTCATCGAGCATCAGCACGTTCGGCTCCCCCACCAGCAGGCGCAGGAGCTGGAGGCGCCGGCGCTCACCACCGGACAGATCCCTGACCGGGGTCCACTGCTTTTCGTTGGTGAAGCCGAGCTGCTCCACGAGCTGGCCCGCCGTGAATTCCTTGCCGCCCACGTTAAAGGACCGCTTTTCGCGCTCGATGACTTCGATCACGCGCAGGTCCGAGACGTCGTCGAGCTCTTTGACCTCCTGGGTCAGCACGGCGGTGACCACCGTCTTGCCGCGCTTGACCTTGCCGGATGACGGCTCAATCTCGCCGTTGAGGAGTTTCAGCAGGGTGGTCTTGCCGGCGCCGTTGACGCCCACGAGGCCAAGCCGCTCACCGGGGGCAAGCCGCAGCGTGATGTTGTCGAAGAGTTTCTGTCCGGGGTCGCCGCCGAGGAAGTCCAGTGAGACGTTCTCAAGGTCCAGGACGTCCTTGCCGAGCCGGGCGGTGGCCATCTTGCTCAGGGCTGTGGAGTCACGCGGCTCGGGGACGTCGGCAATGAGGGCGTTGGCGGCCTCGATGCGGAATTTCGGCTTGGCCGTGCGGGCCGGAGCGCCGCGGCGCAGCCAGGCGAGCTCCTTTTTCACGAGCATCTGACGCTTGCCTTCCATAACATTCGCCGCGCGGTCACGCTCGGCACGGGCCAGCACGTAGGCCGCGTAGCCGCCGTCGAACGGGTCCATGATGCCGTCGTGGATTTCCCAGGTCTTGGTGCAGACTTCGTCCAGGAACCAGCGGTCGTGGGTGACCACCAGGAAGGCGCCCTGGTTGGCCCGCCACCGGGTCTTCAGGTGCCGGGACAGCCAGGCGACTCCTTCGACATCGAGGTGGTTGGTCGGTTCGTCGAGCATGATGACGTCATGGTCCTCGATCAGCAGCTTGGCCAGCGCCACCCGCCGCTTCTGGCCGCCGGAGAGGGCGTGGACGTTCGCATGCCAGTCGACGTCGGACACCAGGCCGCCCATGACTTCGCGGATCTGGGGGTTGCGGGCCCATTCATAGTCGGCCTGGTCGCCGACGATCGCAGCGCCGACTGTGAGGTCGCCGTCGAGCACGTCGCTCTGGTCCAGGTAGCCGATGTTGACTTCGCTGCGCTTGGTCACCCGGCCCGAGTCCGGGGTGGAGCGCATGGCCAGCAGGCGCATCAGCGTGGACTTGCCGTCGCCGTTCCGGCCCACCATGCCGATCCTGTCACCTTCCTCGAGTCCGAGGGTGATGCCGTCCAGGACGGTGCGCGTTGCGTACGAAACCGTAAGGTTTTCGCCGCCAAGAAGGTGTGCCAAGAGGGACTGCTTTCTGCTGCTCAGTAAGGAAGGGGACTCTTAAAGGAGAGTATCGGAGATGATGCGCGCCCCATGCACGGGCCCGTGGACAGGGAATGCCGTCAGCCCATAGTGCCGCAGGTCCTCCGCCAGGTTTTCGGCTGCGGCGGGATTGTGGGTCAACAGCGCCACGGTGGGTCCGGAACCGGATACGATTCCGGCCAGGGCGCCGAGCGCTTCACCTCGTCCCAGCGTATCGCGGAGCGCGGGGGAAAGTTCAATGGAAGCCCGCTGCAGATCGTTCACCAGGACCCGGCTCAGGGCATCGGCGTCCCCGCTCCGCAGCGCCTGCAGGATCTTGGGATCCACGGCCGTGGGCTCGGCAACGTCCAGTCCTTCTGCCTCCCGGAGCCGGTCCAGGGCGCGGAAGACCTCGGGGGTGGGCAGCCCATAGTCCGCCGCCACGAGGACCCAGTCCGTTTGGGCCTTGGCCAGTGCCGGCGAAAGGTCGTCGCCAACGCCAAGCCCGACGGCGGTTCCGCCGAGGAGGGAGAAAGGAACGTCGGCACCCAATTCGGCGGCCAGATGGGCCAACTCATCCCGCGACAGCCCGCTGTTCCAGAGCGCGTCACAGGCCAGCAGGGTGGCTGCGGCATCGGCCGAGCCGCCGCCCATGCCCCCGGCCACGGGGACCCGCTTGGTGATTTCAAGGTGCACGCCGGTCGAATGCTCGGAGACATCGGCCATGATGGCTGCGGCCTTGTAGGCCAGGTTCTTCTCGTCCAGCGGAATATCCACGCCGTCCAGGTCCAGGGTGCTGTCAGGACTGATGCTGACGGTGATCCCCGGCATCTCCGTGCTGGTGGCAGCCACTTCCTCATAGAGGGAAACGGCCAGGTACACGCTGGCAACTGAGTGGTAGCCGTCAGCGCGCAAGGGCCCCACGTCCAGGGAAACATTGACCTTGCCGGGCGCCTTCACACGGACCGTCCGTGCGGGAAACTTCCCGGCGGCTGCCTTCACGACCCGGCCTCGCGGGCTTCGGCAATCCGGGCGAAGGCGTGGATGTCGATGACTTCGCCCCGGGCCGATGGAGCCACTCCTGCGGCGATGAGGCAGCGCTCGGCCTCGGCTGCGCCGCCCGCCCAGCCGGCCAGGGCGGCCCTCAGCGTCTTCCGGCGCTGGGCGAAGGCGGCGTCGATCACGGCGAACACCTGCTCACGGGTGGCGGTTGTTTCAGGCGGTTCCCGCCGGGTGAAGGCCACGAGCCCGGATTGGATCTTCGGCGCAGGCCAGAAGACGTTCATGCCGATCACCCCGGCCTTGCGCATGCTGCTGTACCAGGCCGCCTTGACCGAGGGCACCCCGTAGGTTTTTGATCCTGGCCCCGCGGCCAGCCGGTCAGCCACCTCGTCCTGGACCATCACCAGACCGTGCTGCAGGCTGGGGAAATGCTGGAGCAGGTGCAGGACCACCGGCACCGCCACGTTGTAGGGCAGGTTCGCCACAATGGCGGTGGGCTCAACGGGAAGCGATGTGACCTTCATGGCGTCCGCCTGGACCAGGTGGAAAGCGCCCGCCGCGTCCGGCCGCCATGCTTTCACGGTTTCCGGCAGCTTTGCCGCCAGGACCGGATCAATTTCGACGGCGACCACCGTCTGCGCGGCATCCAGCAGGCCCAGCGTGAGGGAACCAAGGCCCGGCCCGACTTCCAGCACCGTCTCGGTTGGCCCGATGTTGGCAACGGAGACGATCCGGCGGATGGTGTTGCCATCGATGACGAAGTTCTGTCCCAGTGTCTTGGTGGGCCGGATACCGATTTCTTCCGCCAGCCGGCGTATGTCGGAAGCACCGAAGAGGGGTGCGGGCGCGGCGGCAGTCGGTTCAGTCACCTAGGCATCCTATCCCGGCCGCGGTGACGGGCCATCCGCTTTCCGCGCGGATCATGCGTGTTTCGCGGTGTATGTTTCCGCTTAACGGCAGCGGCCGGCCCCGGGACAATCCGGGGCCGGCCGCTGTCATCTGCTTGCCTGGCGGCTGTGGTCAGCTGCCGCCAGCGCAGGTGCTCATTGGTGCCTAGCTCGTAGCGGCCCAGCCACAGCCCCACGGCTGCAGGCCACGCTGTGCGTACACGCGGTTGGCGATGTCGATCTGCTGTGCCTTGGTGGCGAGGCTGGCGTTAGGGGCGTAGGCGCCGCCGCCGGAGCCGATCCAGGTCCGGATGTCGAACTGGAGGCCGCCGTAGTAGCCGTTGCCCGAGTTGATGGACCAGTTTCCGGTGGACTCACACTGGGCGATCTTGTCCCACATGGCCTCGTTCATCATGGCCGGGGCCGAGGCGCCGGTGTTCATTCCGGCGGCGGCTGCGGGCTTTGCCTTGGTGCCTACCGTGACCTTTTCCGTCACGGGCTGGACGGAAACAGTTTCGGAGACCAGCGTCCGCGAGGCTTCACGGCCGTCAACCATCACCAGCTTGAAGCTCTTATCCACCTTGCCGGCCACGCCGGCCTGGGTGACCTCTTTCTCGCCCTTGAGAAGCTCAGCGCTCTCAGTGGTCATGCTGTCGAAAGCAACATCTTCAGTAGTGGCCGCGGTCTGGCTGGTATCCACCCGGGAGACCTTAACCACCATGTTGTTGACCACGTGCGCGTTGCCCGGCTGGGAAGTACGGTCGTCGACGCCGAGGGTGATGCCGGCGTCCTCCAGCACCTGGGCGACGGTCCCCGCGGTGGTGGTGGCCGTGGAGGCCTTGCCGTCGGCAACGATGCTGACTGTCTTGGGCGTGGAGATGGAGACAAACGATCCGGCCACGGCGAGCTGGGCGTCCTTCGGGACGGAAACGGAGGAGGAGCTGGCCACTCCCAGTTCGGTGACGAGGCCCGCAACATCCGGCGCCGTGGTGTTGATGGTCTTTTCGGAACCGTCCAGGCTGACCTTCACGGCCTTGGCCATGTTGACGTTGATCACGGTGCCGTTCTCCACTTTGGCGTCCGCCGAGGGCGAGACGCGGTCAGCCGGCTTCAGTTCTACGTTGGCGCTTTTTACGACCTGGCCCACGGTGCCGCCGAAGGACTGGACCGAAGTCACTTTTCCGTCGACGTTGAGGGTAACGGTTTTGTTATTTCCGACGAAGGCCACGAGCCCCAACACCAGTGCACACAGCACCACCAGTTGGGTGCCCACCTTGATAAAACTGAACTTACCGTCCGTTGTGAAGAGCTTGACCACGATTGCCCGTAACTTTAGATCCATCCGGGCACGGGGAAAAACGCAGTGAAATAGCCGGCGCATGACCCTGGGGACAAGCTCCGGGCACCGTTGCGCCGCCACACTCCGCGCGGCAGGCAGAGGGCATCAAAGCCCTGTCTGGTCCTGCTGCGCATGAAGTGAAATTATCCGAAGGCCTTCCCCGACCCCGGCTAATAGTTCTCCACTGTAACCGTAGCGTTATAAAGCGGCCAAGAAATTTACATACGAGGTATGTGAACCAAGCAATGTGACGAGGCCCAGGTCAGTCCCACGATCCGTACGCCCGCACGGTATTTTCGCTAATCCGGGTGCAGAGCTCCGCGAGGTCAGTTCCTGTCAATTCGGCCATGGCGCGGACGGTGTACGGCACCACATAACTGGCGTTGGGACGGCCGCGGTGCGGATGCGGAGTCAGGAACGGGGCATCCGTTTCCACCAGCACCAGGTCCGGGTCCGCCACTCCCAGCGCGGCGCGGAGGTTAGCCGCATTCTTAAAGGTCAGCGTGCCGGCAAAGGACATGTTCCAGCCTGCGGCATTGCAGATCCTGGCGAGCGCCTCATCACCCGAGAAGCAATGAAACACAACCCGCTCCGGAGCCCCCTCCTCGCGCAGGACCTGCACGACGTCGTCGTGCGCATCGCGGTCATGGATCTGCAGCGTCAGGTCCAGGCGCTTGGCAATATCGATATGCCGTCGGAACGAATAGCGCTGGTGGGCCAGGCCCTCCCCTTCGGTGCGGAAGAAATCAAGGCCGGTCTCGCCGATAGCCCGGATCCGGGGGTGGGCGGCCAGTTGCTCAATCTCCGCCAGCGCATCTTCCAGCTCGCCGCGCCTGGCATAGTCCGGGGCGTCGTTGGGGTGCAATGCCACTGCCCCAAGCAACCGGCTGTCCAGGTCAACGGCGCGGACCGTGAACCGGGAGGACTCCAGGTCGCAGCCCACCTGGACGGCCCCCTGCACTCCGACCGCCTGGGCCGCATCCAACGCCGCGGCGATGCCCACCGGGCTCTCGCCATCGGGGAAATCCAGGTGCGTATGGTTGTCCATCACGGGGACCGGCAGCGGCTCCGGCGCCGGCGGATAGTCCTGCCGCGCCTGCCGGCCGGCGTCTGCAGGGTCCGCCCCGGCGGCACGGTAAGCGGCGGGAATCAGCGAATTGCACATCCCTCAAGCCTAGCGGCGGCGGATCGCGGCAGAATTCCCGGAACTCTCTGTCAGCAAGGGCAGTTGTGTTAGTAGGCTGGTACGAACAGATGCGAACGCCCACCGCCGGGCGAAGGCAGGCCTGCTGTCCCGTTCCGGGTGATCCCCGGACTGAAAGGTTGCAGATGGACTCCCACCGCCGCACCGCCGTCAACGAGGTAACCCCTGCCAGCCGGAACTTTACCCCCGTGACGGAGCAGGTGGGCCATCTCAACGGTTACAAGGCAGCAGCCATGGACGCGGACTCATTCCACGCGGCCAGCCAGCGGATCCTGGCCTCGATCAACACCGTCATTGACGGAAAGTCGGATGCGGCCAGGCTTGCCCTGACGGTGTTGCTGGCCCAGGGCCATCTGCTCCTGGAGGACGTGCCAGGTGTGGGCAAGACCCTCCTGGCCAAAACCCTCGCCCGGAGCATTGACTGCACGGTCAGCCGCATTCAGTTCACTCCTGATCTGCTGCCTTCGGACGTGACGGGCGTGTCCATCTATAACCAGGCGTCGCGGCTGTTCGAGTTCCGCCCGGGTGCCGTCTTCGCCAACATTGTTATTGGCGATGAAATCAACCGCGCGTCCGCCAAGACCCAATCCGCCCTCCTGGAGTGTATGGAGGAACACCAGGTGACCGTGGACGGGGACTCGTACAAACTCGACGAACCGTTCATGGTGGTGGCCACCCAGAACCCGATCGAGATGGAAGGCACCTATCCACTCCCCGAGGCCCAGCGCGATCGCTTTATGGCGCGGATTTCCATGGGCTATCCGGACAAGGACTCCGAAATCGAAATGCTGGAGACCCATCAGGCAACCTCCCCGTTGACCAAGGTCTCCGCTGTGGTCACCTCGGCGGACGTCGCAGCGATGATCGCCACGGTCCAACAGGTTTACGTCTCCCAGGCCATCAAGGAATACACCGTCTCAGTAGGCCGCGCAACGCGCGAAAGCCCCCTGCTCCGGCTGGGCGCCAGCCCTCGCTCCATGCTCCAGCTGCTCCGGGCCGCGAAGGCCACGGCGGCGCTGGACGGCCGTGATTTTGTGCTGCCAGACGACGTCGTCAGCGTGGCGGAATCCGTGCTGGCCCACCGGATCATCCTGGACCGGAAGGCGGCCGGCGCCGGCGAGACCCCGCACAGCGTCATCCGGGGCATCCTCTCCCGGCTCCCGGTGAACCAGGACCCGGTGAACAACCCGGCCCCGCCGGCCGGACTGCGGCGGAACCACTAGGCAGGGCCGTCATATGGCGCTGCGTGACCGACTGCCCCGGCACCTGTTCAGCCAGCGTGGCTGGGGGCTCCTGGCCGCCGGCGCCGTCTGCCTGTTGTCTGCGCAGATCATGGGGCGGCGGGACCTGCTGAGTCTGAGTGTCCTGCTCATCGTCCTTCCCCTGGTTTCGCTGGCCGGGATCAGGCTCCTCAAGCCCCGGTTCCAGGTTTACCGCGAGTTCAACCCGTCCCCGGTGGAGACCTCCGCCGCCACCACAGTGCGGCTCGCCGTGGCGCGGACCGGTTACGGGGGCGGCCGGGCGATCATGGAGGAACGGCTGCCGCCACGGTTCGGCGAGTCCCCGGCCTTCCATTTCCCCGCCCGCTCGGCCAAGGGCGGGACCAGCAGGTACGAATACCACTTGCGCTCCACCAAACGCGGACAGTACCTGATCGGCCCGGTAACCGCAGAGTTCACGGATCCGTTCGGGCTGTCCCTGCACAGGCGGTCAATTGACGACGGCGACACACTCACCGTGACGCCCGCCGCCGTCGAGCTTCCCGTGACGGGCCTCGCGGGAGCCCGCGGCAACGACGGCATCACAGCAACCCGTACCCGCGCCAACCCCAGCGACGATGACGTCATGACCCGCGAATACCGCCCGGGCGATCCCATGCGCCGGGTGCACTGGGCGGCCACCGCGCACCACGGCGCCCTGATGGTGCGCCAGGAGGAGTCCGTCACGACGCCGGAGGCCACCATCATCCTTGACCAACGGTTCGCGGCATTTTCCGGCGGGCACGGATCCGGTTTCGGGGGCAATGCGGCCGTGGACGGCCACGAGATGATCACCAGCGGCACGTTCGAGTGGGCCGTGGTGGCCGCGATCTCCATCTGCAGGCACCTGTCGGAGCGGAACTACGCCCTCCGCCTCCTGGGCCCCCGCGGCGAACCCGCGTTCCTCCGCTCCCCGTCCGCACCGGAACCGGAAGCGGAAGAGTTCAGCGGAGTGTCCGGGCTCCAGTCGATCGCCGAAAGCCTCGCCGCCATCCAGCTGTCCGGTCCGCACCACGCTGCCCGGGACCACGGTGGCCAGGATGCCGGACCGGCCGTTTTCGACGATCACCTGATGGACAAACTCTCCGCCCACCGGATGCGGGGGCCCCTTATTGCCGTGCTCGGCAGGATCTCTCCGAGCGAGGCCAGAGCCCTCGCTCCGGCGGCGGGTTATGGCGCGAATGCCTTCGCCATCATCGTTTCCGAGAGGCCCGCGGATTCCGAGGACTCTTTGGAGGCCCTCCGCCGGGGCGGCTGGCGGGCAGTGGCGGTGCCAACCTCGGTTCCGGTCCCGGACGCCTGGGCGCACTTCGACCAGGGTGGTGCTGCGCCGGCCACGGCAGCGGCAGACGTACGCCGCGGAGCGGCGGTGGGACGGTGACACTGGCACCGGAACGCAACGCGTCCCGCGGGCAGGCAGCCACAGGTGCCCCGGGCCAGGTTCCGGCACGGACGCGGGTCGGGGCGTACCACTGGGCCATGGCCGGCGCCGTCGCCCTGTCCGTGGCCGGCGCCGCGATTTCCCTCAACGGTGTCCTGCGGGGTTGGGCCTGGTACTTGCCCCTCTTGACCACGGTGGTGGTGGTCTGCCTGACCATCGCCACGCTCCGCGCGCTGCGGGCCCATCCTCTCGTGGTGGCTGCCGGCGGCTTTGCCTCCCTGATCGCGATTCTCACCCTGACGTTCTTCCGGAGCACGGGCATTGCCGGTTTCATCCCGTCCGGGGCAACCCTGGCTGAAGTGGACAGGTTCGTCCGCCGGGCGAGCGAGACGGTACTTGCGGAAAGTGCCCCGGTGGCCCCGAACGCCGGAATCGTTATGGTCAGCTGCGCAGCCCTGGGCCTGACAGCCATCCTCATCGATGCGCTGGCCGTACCGCTTGGCATGCCGGCAACAACCGGACTGGGCCTGCTGGCCATCCTGGTAGTCCCCGCCACCGTGAAGCCCCAGAGCGTGGGGGTTTGGGGCTTCACTGCCACGGCGGCCGGGTACCTCCTGATCCTCGCGTTCAGCCAGTGGTTTGCACCGGATTCCCGCACTGCGGCCGACAGCGGCCGGAATCCCGGCCAGTTCCGGCGGGCCATGCTGACCGGAACCGTGGCACTGGTGGCAACACTGGCAGTGCCGGCGGCCATCCCCGGGTTCGACCACGGCACGTTTCCGCAGGGCTCCCGGCTGAACCCGTGGGGCGCCGGGACCGGCTTGAACCCCATAATTACCTTGGGAAACAGCCTGCGGGCACCGGCCGGCAGCGGGCGGATCACCTATGCCACCAACGCGGCCGGGCCGCTGTATCTGCGGTCCGTCACAGTTGACAATTTCGACGGCGAATCCTGGGGACCTGATGACCGCGACGCAGAGCGCCGCCCCGTGGCCGGACAGTTTGAGACGGGCCACGAGATCGTCGCCGAGGAGCAGCTCCGCCAGGTGACTGCCGTGGATACGGGCACGTTCACCAGCCCGTACCTGCCGTTGCCGTACGCGCCGGAAACAATCCGCGGGCTCAATGGCGCCTGGACATGGGACCCGGCCACCTTGGCCGTCAAGGGTTCCAACACCAACACGCGGTCACAGCAATACCTTGTGGTGTCCACGGCGCCGAAGCTCACGGCCACCCTCCTTCAACAGTCGTCGCAGGCCGTGCAGGGAATCCCGGCCGACTTCACCAGGGTTCCCGGCAACGTCCCGGACATCGTCCGCAGCACGGCTGACACGGTGACAGCTTCGAGTGACACACCCTTCGCCAAGGCCATGGCCATCCAGAAATACCTTCGCTCAGGGGAGTTCACCTACTCGCTCCAGTCACCTGTCCAGGGCGGCTACGACGGTAACGGGCTCTCGGTGCTGGCCGATTTCCTGACCCAGAAGAGCGGATACTGCATCCATTACTCGTCCGCGATGGCCGTGATGGCCCGGCTGGAAGGTATCCCCAGCCGCATCGCGGTTGGCTACGCGCCGGGCCGAAGCACTGGTTCCACGGTTTCAGTGGCCGGGCAAGGGGCGCTGCCGGAGTATGAGGTGGACGCCCGGGACGCCCACGCCTGGCCCGAGCTCTACTTCCAGGGATTGGGGTGGGTGCCCTTCGAACCCACGCCGTCGCGTGGTGTCATACCCGCGTACGCCACGGAAACCAGCACACCCGGCATCCCCGGTTCGCTGGGTAATAACGAGGACCTCCTTCCCGGCGCAACCGCCCCGACCCCCACACCAAGCGCCACGGCCGTGCCCCTCCCCGGTGCAGGTGGCGGCGCAGGGGACCTCGGGCAGCTGCTCCTGCCATGGCTGCTGGGGACGGCGGCCGCGCTGGGCCTCGTCCTGCTGGCGGCCTCGCCGCGGCTGGTGAGGATGGGGCGGCGTGCCCGGTGGCTCCGCACCGAGGGCCGGGCGCGGGAGGACGTGATTCCGCTGGCGTGGGCCGAAATCCGTGATCTCGGAACCGACTACGGACTGCCACCGGACGCCAGCGAAACAGCCCGGACGTATTCCACACGGCTCCGCCATTCATCGCTGCTCGGCGAACATGGAGGCATGGACGACGCCGCGCACCAAGCCATCCGCAGCCTCACCTCCGACTTTGAACGCCGGCACTACGGCCCGCCTGTCCAGGACACAGCCGGCCGCGGCAGGACAGGGGCCATTGCCCCACGCATCGCGGCGGTGCAGCATTCCCTGCGTGCCAACGCCTCGCTCCCTCGACGCCTCCGTGCCGACTGGCTCCCGCCGTCGGTTCTGGGCCGGTGGGCCTGGCTCCTGGCTGCCCCGTTCAGAGGGCTCAACAGGCTGGCGCGCCGGACGGCAAAAGCCGCCGCACGCTCCTGGTCGAGGGCACGCGGCGGCTTGTTCCGGCCGCGTGGTAGCCAATAGCGGCTCGCCGCGGCGGCTCCCTACTGGCGGTGGAGGAAGCGGCTGACCGGAGGATAATCCTGTCAGCCGGAGGTCAATCCTTTCAGCCGGCGTAGGGGTCCGCGATGCCGATGTACTGGGTGTAGAGGTATTCCTCGATGCCTTCGAGGCCGCCTTCACGTCCCAGCCCGGACTGCTTGACGCCGCCGAACGGTGCGGCGGCATTGGAGATGACACCGGCGTTCAGGCCGAGCATGCCGGTCTCGAGCCGTTCGCCCATCCGGATGCCGCGGTTCAGGTCGCGCGTGAAGACGTACGCCACCAGACCGTATTCGGTGTTGTTGGCCAGGCGGACGGCTTCGTCCTCGGTGCCGAAGGTGATGATCGGGGCGACGGGGCCGAAGATTTCCTCGGACAGGATCCGCGTGCCTTCGGTGACGCCGGTGAGGATGGTGGGCGGGTAGAAGTAGCCCGGGCCCTCGGCCGGGGCGCCGCCCAGGACAGCCTTGGCGCCGGAGGCCACGGCATCGGACACCAGCTCATGAACCTTATCCCGGCTCTTGGCATCGATCAGCGGACCCACTTTGGACTCCGGTTCGGTGCCCCGGGCGGTGGTCATCTCACCCATTTTCGCGGCGAACTTCTGGGCAAATTCGTCGGCGACGGACTCGTGGACGATGAACCGGTTCGCCGCGGTGCAGGCTTCGCCCATGTTCCGCAGCTTCGCCAGCATGGCACCGGCGACGGCGGCGTCCAGGTCCGCGTCCTCGAACACCACAAACGGGGCGTTGCCACCGAGTTCCATGGAGGTCCGCAGGACGGTCTCGGACGCGTCGGCGAGCAGGCGCCGGCCCACCTCGGTGGAGCCCGTGAACGAGAGTTTGCGCAGGCGCTGGTCCTTGATCAGCGGGCCGGTGGTGGCCCCTGCCGTGGACGTGGGGATGACGTTCAGGACTCCGGCCGGCAGGCCGGCCTCCTGCATGACTGCCGCGAACAGCTGCGAGGTCAGCGGCGTGAGGTTGGCCGACTTCAGCACCATGGTGCAGCCGGCCGCGACAGCAGGGGCGATCTTGCGCGTGGCCATGGCCAGCGGGAAGTTCCACGGCGTGATCAGCAGGCACGGGCCCACCGGCTTCTTGGTGACCAGCAGGCGGGACTTGCCATCGGGCGAGACCGAGTAGCGGCCAAACGCACGGACAGCTTCCTCGGAGAACCAGCGCAGGAACTCGGCGCCATAGGCGACCTCGCCGCGGGCCTCGGCCAGCGGTTTGCCCATTTCCATGGTCATCAGCAGCGCGAAGTCCTCGGCACGGGCCGTAACCATCTCAAAGGCACGGCGCAGGATTTCGCCGCGTTCACGGGCCGGGACCTTCGCCCACGATTCCTGCGCTGCGGCGGCCGCGTCCAAAGCAGCTTTGCCGTCTTCGGCGCCGGCGTCAGCGATGCTGAGGAGCACCTTGCCCGTGGCGGGGTCCTCGACGTCGAATGTCTTGCCTGACGCCGCCGGGCGCCATTCGCCGTTGATCAGCAATCCGGTGGGAACAGAGGCCAGCAGTGCGATTTCGCGCTCCGCGGTAACAGCTGGCTGTGCGGTGACAGTCACGGTGACTCCCTCGTCAGTAAGGTTTGGTTCAGCCTTGGCGCAGGGCCTGGGCGGCCTGCCGTTTGGCTGATTTACTGTCACACTACTGCCGCGGCCGCCAGAGGGTCTACGCCTGGACGCACTGCTGAAGCGAGATTTCGTTGTGCAGCTGCACAGCTGGCCTTTAGTACGCTCAGCGTGCCGCGAGGACCGCCGAGTACAGCTCCCGCTTGCTGACGCGGACGTCCTCGGCTACGGCGGCCACGGCTTCCTTGAGCCGGATTCCCTGGGCCACCAGCTCGTTGACGGCCGCCACGTGGTCCTCGGGGGTGCCCGGCGCCTGCTCAGGGGCGCCGCCCAGCACCACGGCAATCTCGCCGCGCACCTCGTTGCCTTCGGCCCACAGCAACAGTTCCCCGACCGTCCCGCGGATAACTTCCTCGTAGGTCTTGGTCAGTTCCCGGCAGACGGCGATCCGCCGCTCGGCACCGAAACGCTCGCGCAGGGCCCGCAGCATCGATTCCAGCCGGTGCGGGGCCTCAAAAAACACCATGGTCCGGCGTTCGGCCGAAAGGTCCGCCAACCGCGAGGCCCGTTCGCCGGCTTTCCGGGGCAGGAATCCCTCAAAACAGAAGCGGTCGGTGGGCAGACCGGACAGTGCCAGGGCGGTCAGTACCGCGGACGGGCCAGGGACGGCGGTCACGGTGAGTCCGGCTGCCACAGCGCCTTCCACCAGCCTGAACCCCGGGTCCGAGACCGAAGGCATGCCGGCGTCTGTGACCATGACCAGGGTTTTGCCGGACCGGACGTGCTCCAGCAGTTCCGCGGTCTTGGTGGCCTCGTTGTGCTCGTGGTAGCTGATGACCCGCCCGGCGACGGTGACTCCGAGGCTCTGGACAAGGCGGTGCAGGCGCCTGGTGTCTTCGGCGGCCACGATGTCCGCCGTCCCCAGGAGCTCGATCAGGCGGGCCGACGCGTCTCCCGTATTCCCGATGGGCGTTGCCGCCAGTACAATCCGGCCCGGCCCCGTGGCGACGGGTGCCGCTGCAGCCGGGTCCGCTGCCACGTGAACCTCTGTCTCTGGCTCCTCCCCGGCGGCAAGGGAAGGTTCTGCGGGGCGGGAATCGGCGAAGGTGCTGGGGTTAGGGTCCACTCCCCCAGCGTACTGCTGGCCGGCGGCCCAAGCTGCAAAAGGTAGCATGGGGCTCGTGACGCAGACCTCCATGCGGCCTGCCGAGGCCGTCCAGACCATCGCGCCGGCACGAGGCCCGTGGATCGCCCGTCCGGCGGAGGCCTTCTCTGCCACAGCCCTCCGCGAGCGCCTGAACGGCAGCACGCGCAGCTGGCGGGATTACCCGCCGTCGCTGCGTCTCTGGTTCTGGCTGGTGCCCGCCCTGACCTCCGTGATCGGCGGCGTCCTCCGCTTTGTCCGGCTGGACACGCCGCACAGCCTGGTCTTCGATGAAACGTACTACGTCAAGGACGCCTACTCCTACGTGGTCAGCGGCTACGAACGGGGCTGGCCGGACAAGGCCAACGACTCCTTCAACGCAGGCAACCCGGCCATCCTCCTGGACACTCCCGAGTACGTGGTCCATCCGCCCGTGGGCAAGTGGATGATCGCCGGCGGCATGTGGCTCTTCGGAGCCGATAATCCGTTCGGCTGGCGGTTCGCGGCCGCACTGACCGGAACCCTGTCCATCCTGCTGCTCACGCTGATTGCACTGAAACTGTTCCGCTCAGTGCCGCTGGCTGCCGCCGCGGGCCTGCTGCTCGCCGTCGACGGCCACCACCTGGTGATGTCGCGGACATCCCTCCTGGATATCTTCCTGATGTTCTGGCTCCTGGCGGCCTTCGGGGCTTTGCTGCTGGACCGCGATGACGGACGACGGCGGCTGGCCGCACGGCTCGGACGGCTCGCGGCCGCGTCCCGGAACGCTCGGCCCGCAGCCAGCCAACTGCTGGCGGGACCGTGGCTGGGGATCCGCTGGTGGCGTCTCGCCGCGGGCGTGTGCATGGGACTCGCCATAGGCACCAAATGGTCGGGCCTGTTTTTCCTCGCCGGCTTCGGCGTGCTGACGGTCCTGTGGGACCTCAACGCACGGCGCGTCGCGGGAATCCGCGGCTGGGTCAGCGGCGGAATCATCAAGGATGGACTGCCTGCCTTTGCCAGCATGGTTCCGGTTGCGGCGGTGGTCTACACCGCCACCTGGACGGGCTGGTTCCGTTCCGAGGGCGCCTACTTCCGGAGGTGGGCCCAGAGCAACCCCTCAGCGGAGTGGGGCTGGCTGCCGGACTCCCTGCGTTCGCTGGCGCACTACCATCTGGAGGCGTACAAGTTCCACCAGGGACTGGGCTCCGAACACCCGTACGAGGCAAGCGCCTGGAGTTGGCTGGTGATGGGCCGGCCGACGTCGTTCTTCTACCAGAAGCCGGAGCAGGGCGCCCCGGGATGCGACGTGCCCAACTGCGCCTCCGCCATTCTCTCGGTGGGGAACCCGATGATCTGGTGGGGAGCGGCCATCTCGCTGGTGGTCCTGCTGTTCTGGTGGGCCGGGCGCCGGGACTGGCGCGCAGGGGCGATCCTTGCGGGCGTGGGCGCCGGCTACCTGCCGTGGTTCCTGTACCCGGAGCGGACCATGTTTTTCTTTTACGCCGTCTCCTTTGAGCCCTTCCTGGTGCTCGCGCTGGTGTATTGCCTGGGCCTCGTCCTGGGCCGGGACACCGACCCGCTCTGGCGCCGGCGGGCCGGTGTTTACCTGGTGGCACTCTTCGTCGCCGGGGCAGTCCTGTTGTCCGCATTTTTCTACCCGGTGTGGACCGCGGAGACCATCCCCTATCAGGAATGGCGCTACCGGATGTGGATGCCGTCCTGGATCTAAGGCAGGATTGCATGAAACCCTGACCAGCCGCGAACTGCGTTGAGGCAGCGGAACGGAGACGCCCCCGTGCGAGAAGCGAGCACAAACCTCCTGGTGGAGCTGGAGCCCGGCAGCAATGTCACCGATCTCCTGCGCCAGCGGGAAGCCGCCAACCCGGCCCACGCCCTCTACGCGCGCAAAGGCCCCAACGGCTGGACCGACGTTCCGGCGCAAAAATTCCTGCACGATGTCTGTGCCCTCGCCAAAGGACTGATCGCCGGCGGCCTGGAGCCCGGCGACACCGTGGCCGTCATGTCCGCCACCCGCTACGAGTGGGCCCTGGTGGACTTCGCCATCTGGTTTGCCGGCGGCGTGAGCGTCCCCATCGACGAGACCTCAACCCCCGGCCAGATGGAGTGGATCCTGCACGACGCCGGCGCGCGCCGCGTGTTCGCGCAGGACCGCGGCAAGGTGTCGCTTATTACAGGCATCATGGAGTCTTCCATCCTGCTCAAGGACCGGCTGGTCCCCGTGGTGAGGATGGATGACGACGACGACGCCCCGAACCTCGCCAGCCTCTCGGCTGCCGGAATGGGCGTCACGGACGCCGAGCTGGAACGCCACCGCTCCGCCGCGGGCCTGGACGACGTCGCGTCCCTGGCCTACACGTCCGGCACCACCGGACGGCCCAAAGGCTGCGTGATCACCCACGGCAACTTTGCACTCGTGGCCGTCAACGTCGTCGCCTTTCTCCCGGAGATCCTCAAGGGGCAGAATGCGCGCACCCTGATGTTCCTGCCGCTGGCCAATGTGCTCGCCCGCGCCGCCCAGGTGGCGTGCCTCCATGCGGGCGCCACCCTGGGACACGTCAGCCGTCCTGCTGATCTGCGGGCGAATCTGGGCACGTTCAAACCCACGTTCCTCCTGGCGGTGCCCCGGATCTTCGAGAAGGTCCGGGCGGACGCCGCGCACCAGGCTGCCGGGTCCGGGAACGCGGGGATCTTCAGGGCAGCGTCAGCCGCCGCCGTCCGTTTCTCCACGGCACAGGACACCGTCGCCCGCGGCGGGGGCAGCGGACCAGGGCTGGCGTTGCGGGCGCGGCACGCCGTCTTTGACCGCCTGGTGTACCCGAAGCTCCGCCAGCTCCTTGGTGGCCGGGTCCGTTACGCGGTATCGGCGGCCGGCCCCCTGGCACCTGAGGACGCGCACTTCTTCCGGGGCGCCGGGATCCCGGTCCTTGAGGGCTACGGGCTGAGCGAGACAACCGCCCCCTGTACGGCCAACACGCCCGCCCGGACCAGGGTGGGCAGCGTGGGCGTCCCCCTGCCGGGCACCACCATCCGGGTGGCCGAGGACGGCGAAGTGCTGGTCAAGGGGATCGGCGTGTTCAAGGGTTACCACGCCAACGAAGCGGCCACCGCAGAGGCCTTTGTGGACGGGTTCTTCCGTACCGGGGACCTCGGCGAGCTGGACCGGGAGGGCTTCCTGACCATCACCGGCCGCAAGAACCTGCCCGCCAAAATAAACGGCTGAGCACGTGCAGTTGCTTGGGGCTACGCCTCAGCGGCTATCGGCTCATCCTTGGCCAGGCCGCGACGACGGCGGGTGGGCCAAGTGAGGATGAGCGTTACCAGGGACACCAGGAGGACCAGCGCGGCGATGACAATACCGGCATCGATCCAGAACTGGCCCGGGAACAGCCTGATCAGCGTGTCTTCAAGGGCAAACGTCCAGGAACCGCTGGCGAAGAAGATCCGGTGGAATTCGGTGAAGAACTGCTGCCAGCCGAGCACGGCCAATGCGCCGAGGCCCAGAATGATCGCCAGCGCAACAATGGATCCCGCGAAGAGTCCGCGGCGCACACCGCCGGTGCTGCGGCGGCGCAGGTAGGCGATGGCCACGAGGCTGAGGACGATCAGGAGTGCTCCCCCGCCAAACGCGGAAAGGATGACAACTTTTACGTCCGCCATGTGGCCGACTTCGCCGTCCTTGAAAAGGTCCCCGCCACTGCGATTGACCAGATCACCCAGATACCGCGGCCCCGCCCAGTTGCTGAGGTAGTCAACCGCGTAGGAACCGTACGTCATCCGGTCGTCGGTGCTGAACCCGTACCCGTCGCCCGGGAACCCGGGCCTGTTGTACTCGGCCCACAGGAACAGCGGGCTGGTGACCGCACGGACGGCCAGCACGAGCAGGATCACCGGGTAGAAAAGGGCCAGCAGGACTTGCCAGATGCGCGGGGCCACGGGCTTGGCGTTGGCTGCGCTTTCGCGCTCCGCGTTGCGGCGCTCCACTTCCTCCTGCGGCGGACGGACCTGCAGCGCTGACGTGGGCAGCGGCTCGCTGAAGTGGGCACCGTTTCGGGTGGCGCCCTGGGCGGACGGTTCTTTGCGGAGCGACTCTTCTACGGAAGGTACCGCGGCGGGAGGTTCGACGGCGGCCTCCGCGGCTTTGCGGCCGGCGCGGCTTTCGGGCTGGGTGACACCGCCCTGCCCGGCACCGGCGCTACGTGCTGGGGACACGTCGGGAGTGCTGGAGTCGGAGTCTTTCAGCCAGGCAAAAGCCGGCTCTTCCGAGTCCGACGAAGTATCCAGGTCCGGATCCGGCTGCGGCTCCGTGCGTTTGGCAGGGGTCGGCGAATTGTCGTTCACAGCAGCGTCACTTCCGTTGGGTTCCACGCCGCCGGCTCTGATCCGGGCAGCGCCGTGTATCTGATATCGAGCCTACCGCCCGCTCCTCCACAAGGGCGAGGAGCCACCCCGTCGCTCCCGGATTCATGCGGCGATTTCACTGTATCCAGCGTCGCCAGCCACCAAGTCGCCGCGTTCACCGGCGTCATAGGCCCGCCGTCCCCATATCAGGACGTAGCCCCAGTAGGCAGCCAGCACCGCCAGGCCGATGCCGATCTTGGCCCACACCGGAAGCGGGCTGGGCGTGACAAAACCTTCCACTAATCCGGAAACGAACAGCACCAGCACCAACCCCAGGGCCACGGTGATCAGCGACCTGCCTTCGTCCGCCACGGCACGTCCCCGCGTCCGTGGTCCCGGGGACACCATGGCCCAGAAGATCCTCAAGCCCGCCGCGCAGGCAATAAAAACAGCCGTCAGTTCCATCAGGCCATGCGGCAGGATGTAGCTGTAAAAGACATCCTGCCGGCCCACGGCGGCGAAAACTCCGGCGGCGATCCCGACGCCCTGGGCGTTCGTGAACAGGATCATGGGTACCCAGAAGCCGGTGATGCCCAGGGCCACCGCCTGCGCGCTGATCCAGGCATTGTTGGTCCAGACGGCCCCCGCAAACGAGGCCGCAGGATTTTCCGAATAGTAGCCAATGAAGTCTTTCTCGACGTACTGCCGGACCGCAGCCTCGGAGGCAACGGACCGCAGGGCCTCGGGGGACGTCCCGATCCAGAGCGCGTAGGCGCCGGCAACCAGGATAAATGCGGCGCCGCAGGCCACCGTCAGCCACCGCAGGCGGTACAAAGCCGCCGGCAGGGCAGCCACGAAGAACCGGGCCAGGTCCGCCATCACGTTGGACCGTGCGCCTGTGAAACGGGTCCGGGCCTGGGCCAGGGTGGCGGACAAGGAAGCCGACAGGCCGCTCTCCGGGGCAATCGACCGGATGAAGGAAAGGTGGGCCGACGTCGACTGGTAAAGGCGCAGCAGTTCATCGGCCTCTTCGCCGCTGAGGCGCCGCTTATGGGCGAGCTGGTGCAGCCTTGACCACTTGTCCCCGTTGGCGGCGGAGAAGGCATCCATATCCACGGCAACAGCCTAGCCGCCATAGACTGTGAAGGTCCGCAGGATGGCTGACCAGGGATTGGGGTATCCGCTTGAGTTCGATAATCACCGGCGAGGCCGTTGTCCTGGAACTGCGCCCCGCATCCTTCGCCGCCCGTGCCCTTGGCCTGCTGCTGGATGTCCTGTTCAACATCATCCTGCTGGTCCTGATCCTGCTGGGCGTCGCAGCCGCCGGCCAGGACCTTGACGAGGCAGCAATGCGGGCGCTGACGCTGGTGAGCGTGGTCTTCTGCTTCGTGATTGTCCCGGTAGCCGTGGAGACCCTCACCCGGGGGCTCTCGCTCGGAAAACTGGCGACCGGCCTGCGTGTGGTCAGGGACGACGGCGGCGCCATCCGGTTCCGCCACGCCGTGATCCGGGGGCTGACTGGATTCCTGGAAATCTACCTCACCCTGGGTGGCCTCGCCATCGGCGTCGCCCTCTTCAACAGCCGCTCCAAGCGGCTGGGTGACATCCTTGCCGGCACGTATGCGCTGCGCCGCCGCGTGCCGGCAGAGGTACCGGTCCGCGTCTTTGTTCCCCCACAGCTTCAGGGCTGGGCCACAGCTGCGGACATCGGCCGGATCCCGGATGCGACCGCACGGCAGGCCGCCCAATTCATCCGGCAGGCCGGACGCATGTCACCGCTGTCCGCCGCCGGAATGGCAGCGTCGATCGCCACGGAACTGGCCGGGCATGTGGCCCCTCCGCCGCCCCCGGGAACCAGCCCGGACCAGTACCTGGCGGCCGTCACCGCCGAACGCCGTCACCGTGAACTCGCGCGGCTGCAGCAGGCCCGGCGCCGGAACGCGGCCACGGCGGAGCGGTTGGACCGCCTGCCGTTCGGGCCATAGGCCTTAACCTCGTCCTGGTCCTGGGCCAAACGGTGCTTAGTTGTTGTACTCCGCCCAGGGGATGTTCCAGTCGCCATAGCCGTCGTCGACGGCGGCGTAGTCGCCTTCGGTGTTGATGATCTGAACCACATCGCCGGTGGTCATGTTCTCAAATACCCAGGCGGCGCCGTCGGGAGCGAATCCGATGCAGCCGTGCGATACGTTCGTGTTGCCGATGAAGGGGTAGGCGGACTCCAGCGCCTGGTGGATGTAGGCGCCGCTCAGGGTGAGGCGGATGGCATACTCCACGTCCACTTCGCCGTAGTAGGCCGGATCGCCGGGCTTGAGTCCGATGCTGGCCGCCCGGAAGCGGTCATAGCGGTTCTTTTCCATCAGAACCGCGTAGCCGCGCGCTGACGGGAAGCGCTGATCGCCCATGCTGACCGGGAGGGTTTTCACTACCTGGTCATTAACGCTGAGCGTGAAAGTGTGTGCGGCGGCATCGGCGATAGCCACCCGCTTGTCACCGAAATTCACGGTGACCTTTTTGTTGAAGTTGGCAATCTGGCCGTTGCCGAGGTCCACGCCGAAAAGCTGCATGTCCATGGTGACGGTGGAGTTCGCCGCCCAGAAGGCTTCCGGGCGGTACCGGACCATGGTGTCGCTGAACCAGTGGAAGGCCCCGGCCTGCCCTGCGCTGGAGGTGATTTTGATGGCCATTTCCACGGCATCCCGGTTGACCACCGGTTCGCTGAAGATGACCTGCAGCGGCTGGCCCACGCCAACCTTCATCCCGTCCAGCGGGTAGATGGCAGCATCCGCCTCGTGCGTGCTCGAAACCGTACTGAACGAGTTTGTTGTGTTGGTATCCCGTCCCGCCCCGTCAGTGACCACATACGAGTAGCTGTACTCGGTGTTGAATTTCAGCGGGTCTGTCGCTGTCCAGGTGCTGCCGTCCCCTGCAAAGGTGCCGTGGACTACTTCGCCGGCGGTGCTGGTCAGCGTGACGCTCTCGATCCTGCCGTTGCCCACCTTAAGCGACACCGGCATTGCCGGGTTCACCTGGTTTGCGGCGTTGGCTGGCGTGACGTCCACCTTGGCCGGGGCCACCACGGGCGATGCGACGCCCGGCACGGACCGGACTGCCGAGCTGGCTTCGGACTCCAGGCCACCGCGCGCAAAACCCGGCGCGACGGCGGCGAAGACGCCGCCCGTTGCGGCAAGGACACACACGGCTGCCACCAAGAGAATTTTCTTGGCGGTCCCCCGCCGGCGTGGCTTAACAACAGGTTCCATAGTCCGATCTTAATGCTTGGACATAACAGCCCCGGGCGTGGTCTGCACCCGGGGCATCACACGTCAGTAACGATAGTGCTCGGGCTTGTACGGTCCGGCGATGTCCAGGTCCAGGTAGTCGGCCTGTTCCTTGGAGAGTTCCGTAAGCTCCACGTCGAGGGCGTCGAGGTGCAGGCGGGCAACCTTTTCGTCCAGGATCTTAGGCAGGACATAGACCTGGTTGCTGTATTCGCGTTCGCCTTCGGGCTGGTCCCGCTTGGTCCACAGCTCGATCTGGGCGATGGTCTGGTTGGCGAATGAGTTGCTCATCACAAAGGACGGGTGGCCGGTGGCGTTGCCCAGATTCAACAGGCGTCCCTCGGACAGGACGATGATGGAGCGCTCTTCGGCGGTCCCGGCGTCGAGCACCCACTCATGCACCTGCGGCTTGATCTCCACCTTCTTAATGCCGGGGATCCGCGCCAGACCGGCCATGTCGATCTCGTTATCGAAGTGGCCGATGTTGCCCACGATGGCTTTGTCACGCATGCCGGCCATGTGTTCGGCCAGGATGACGTCCTTGTTCCCTGTGGTGGTGATGAAGATGTGGCCTTGGCTCAGCACCGACTCCAGCTTGGCCACCTGGTAGCCGTCCATGGCTGCCTGGAGGGCACAGATGGGGTCGATCTCTGTGACGATGACGCGGGAACCCTGGCCGCGGAATGCCTCTGCGGCTCCCTTGCCGACGTCGCCATAACCGCAGACGACGGCCACCTTGCCGCCCATCAGCACGTCGGTGGCGCGGTTGATGCCGTCAGGCAGCGAATGGCGGATGCCGTACTTGTTGTCGAACTTGCTCTTGGTGACCGAGTCGTTGACGTTGATGGCCGGGAACAGCAGCTTGCCCTGTTCAGCCAGCTGGTAGAGGCGGTGCACGCCGGTGGTGGTTTCCTCGGTGACGCCGCGCAGGCTGGCCCCGATCCGGGTCCACCGCTGCGGGTCTTCCTGCAGCGAGGCGCGCAGCACGTCCAGGAAGATCCTGCCTTCCTCGGACTCGTCTTCGCCTGCCGCCGGTACAGCGCCGGCAGCTTCGAACTCAACGCCCTTGTGGACCAGCATGGTGGCGTCGCCGCCGTCGTCCAGGATCATGTTCGGGCCGAGCTCCGGATCGGTGTCCGCGCCGGGCCAGGCCAGGATCTGCTGTGCAGTCCACCAGTATTCCTCCAGCGTCTCGCCCTTCCAGGCGAACACCGGGACACCCTGCGGGTCCTCGACCGTTCCCGTGCCCACCACGACGGCTGCAGCGGCATCGTCCTGGGTGGAAAAGATGTTGCAGGAGGCCCAGCGGACCTCGGCACCGAGGGCCGTGAGGGTTTCGATCAGGACGGCAGTCTGGACCGTCATGTGAAGGGATCCGGCGATCCGGGCGCCCTTCAGCGGCTGGGTGGGTCCGAACTCCTTGCGGAGTGACATCAGGCCTGGCATCTCGTGCTCGGCCAGGCGGATCTGGTGGCGGCCGGCTTCGGCCAGCGAGATGTCGGCTACCTTGTAGTCAAATGTCATGGGGTTCCTTTGCTTTTGTCCGACGGCGGCGACGGCGTTGAAGCCTCTGCGCGAAAGTCGACCGCTGGTGGTGGTACGTGTTGTCCAGGCGTTGCCTAGGCAGTAGCTGCGGTTTTGTCCGTGGCGGGGCTTGGGTCCGTGGCCGGCCGGACGGCGTGATCGTGCTGGTCCGAGCCGGCAGCCGTGGCGGCCTGGAGAAGTTCCGGCGGCAGCAGCAGCGGGATACCGTCCTCGATCGGGTAGCGCAGCTTAACGCCCGAATCTCCCGCCGCCGTCGACACAAGCTCTTCGCCTTCCTGGACAAGGGGCGATCCGGTCACGGGACAGCGGAGGACGGACAACAGTTCAGGACTGATCTTTGGCATGATTGGTGCTCCCGACAGGGGCGCGTTCGCGCCGTTGGCTGACTGATTAGCAGGTTCCAGCCTACCGCCAGATCCGCCTCAGGAAGGTTCGCGCAGGACGCGCAGATGCCCCCGGCGGACACCTTCGGTGCCGGCCGGGGCCTCCAGCGCTGAATGCGAGCCACGCTGACCCGGCGTGGTCTGCGACTTGGGCGGCTGGGCCGCTGCTTCGCGGACCGCGTTGGCGAGGGCCAGGAGGTCGTCCGGTCCGGGCTGCTGCGGGCTTGTGGGCATCGCCAAGCGAAGCACTTCCCAGCCGCGGGGCACCGTCAGCGACCCGGCGTGCTGCTCGCACAAATCGTAACAATGCGGCTCGGCGTAGGTGGCAAGCGGACCCAGGACGGCGGTGGAGTCGGCATAGACGTACGTCAAAGTTGCCACCGCCGACTGACGGCAGGCTGACCTTGAACATTGACGGATAGCTACCACGACATCACAGACTACTCCGTATCCCAACTTGTTCGGAGTATTTGCCGAATCGGCGCCGCGCCTTGGCGCGAAAACCGGGGTTATGTCGCGTAATTCTGCGCCCGGGTTTACAGTCAAGGTATGCAGTCATCGAACCATGATTCAGCTTTTACGGTCCGTTTGGCTGACCCGGATGACCGCGCCGCAGAAACGGGTTCGGGTTCGCCCGGCCGAAGCTTTGCGATGCGCCGCCGGAACCGCCACGGTCGCGGCCTGCGCGGGGAGCTGGTGTTGCCAACGCACCCCGGTTACAGGACACGGTCGGACCGCTTTGACGACATGGTGCTGGATTCCGCGCAGCGGCTCCACGACATCTGGGGCAAAACGCTCGACGGCGTCCGGTTTGCCGTCGACGAAATACCCCCGCAGCTGGAGCAACTGGTGGCCGACGCCGCACCGCCTCCCATGGGCGCCTACACTCCCGCCACGGCAGAGGAAGGCCCGGTGATCACCCTGTACCGCCGGGTAGTTGAGCAGGGTTGCGCCAGCCGGGAGGAACTCCAGGACCTGGTGCACGACGTCGTCGTGGAACACACCGCCGAAATGCTCGGCGTAGCGCCGGAAACCCTGGATCCGGTCTACCGCCGCCGGTACTGACGCCGCCGGTACTGTCCTGTCAGTACCCCAGGGAGACCGGCACCTTTTCCTGCCCTGAAGCCGCCGGCGTGAAGGCGACCGTGGAGATGTCGTCCCGGCCGTCCTGCTGCAGGAGCAGCGCGCCGTAGGCAGCGTCACCTGACGCGGAGACAACGTACGCCACCACTACCGACTCGTCCACCTTCTCGGGGACCTTGATGGACGTTGTGGTGCCGCCGGCGACGTCGGCAGTGGCGGCCGCGCGGATCTTGCCGTCCGCGGTGATGGCAGCGTAGGAGACCGTGGCCCGGTTCTCGAGGACGCCGAACACGAGGGTTCGGTCACCGCCATGGGGCACGGGCACCACATGCTGGCTTCCCAGCCGGACACCGGAGGCAGCCCAGGCGACGTCCGAGGCCTTCTCGTTCGTGACGCCCCGGGTGACGCGGGTTGCGGCCACAAATGACACGTCCGAACTGGTGGACACCGTGTAGTGGCCGGCGGGGACGCCAGCCAGGGAAATCTCGGTGACGGACCCGGCTTTTGCCGTGACAACGCCGCCGCCGGGGAGGGCTTTCTGGCCGTCCCGGCCGAAGAGCTTGACCTCCACTACCGCGTCCGACGGTCCCGGAACCGTGATGGCCAGCGCGGGGCCGGCGTCGTTGAAGCCGCTGTTTCCCGTCAATGCGGAGATCGCGCCGGCGTCTTGGATGTCCACTCCGGTCATGACCTGCCGTGCGGCAGGTGCGGCGCCCGGAGCAATGAAGTCGACGCCGCCGGGCGTCAGTCCCCTCAGGACACTCTGCTGGATAGACGCGGCCACCGGACCGCCGGCGCTCCGGACATGGACGGTGAGCTGGGCTTCACCAGGGGCCAGGCCAGCCAGCACGATTGAGCGGGTACCTCCCGGCGCGACCAGCAGCCCCCTGCTGCCCGGGGCCCGGATCTGACCCTTGCTGCCGAAGAGCTCCAGGCTGACGGTGGCAGGTGTGCTTGAGGCGTTGCTGAGGACAAGAAGGGAGGTGCGGCCCACGGTGGTGCTGGCACCGGACAGCCAGAGGTCGTTGGCGGGCGGCTGGCAATTGGCAGCCGCCGAGCCCTGCAAGTCACCGTCGGTGGCGGTGAATCTCATAAGCCCGGCGGCTGAGGGCTTCTGGCCTGCCTGGGCGTCGGCGCTCAGGAAGCTGGCATCATCCACACTGTGCCCGGCGACGACGCCGGCGGTCAGGTCCTGGGGACCTGTCCCCTGGCCGGGCTGGCTGCCGTCCTTGGCGATCTCGACGGCGGGCGTCCCGTCAAGGGCGGCGAGCCTGCTGCCGGGGAGGACACCGCCGGGGGCGCTCAGGACGGCGCCCGTGACAGCGCTCTTGGCGGTCGCGGATTCGGGGCTGAACTGGGGGTCGGTGCCCGCCTCTGTTCCTTCGAGCAGGCGGGCCGGGCCAGGACATACCCCCGTGCTGGCGCCTGCGGGAACTGCAGCCAGCACGGCCGGGATGCTGCGGCTCCCCGCCGGCTGCGGGGCGACCGAGGAGGCTGCGAGTCCCGCGCCGGCTGTGGCCACAATCGCCACGGCCGAGACCAGGCCTGCCAGCATCTGCTTGCGAGGGGTCCTGCGGGCTGCGTCCTTATGCATTCTGATGTTCCTTACGCAAAGATCCCTCGTCCCTCGAGAGCCCTGTGTTGGGCCGGCGCGCGGGCATGGGAATGGCGAGCATCACAGTGAGTCCTATCACCGTGATCTGTGCGATTCCGGACCAGAGGGCCCACGGGGTGTCGTAGCGGATGGTCAGCTGGCCGGCGGTGGCAGGCAAGGTAAAGGCCTGGGCCGAGCCGGATGTTGTGGCAGTGAGCTTCCGCCCGTCGAACCAGGCGCTCCAGCCCGGGTCAGCCCGTTCGGCGAGCACCACCAGCCGCCCCTCCGGTCCCTCGGCGACGGGGGTGTCGACGTCGTCGTATTTGGAGGGCACCAGTGCCACAGTGGCGCCGGTGCCGTCCACGATCCTGACGCGATGGGGTACGTCGGCGGGCTGCAGTACCGGCGGGTTCAGCGGCGTGATCCGCCAGAGCCAGCCGACATCCGTCTGGCCGACGGCAACGAGCCCCGGAACTGCGTCCATCCTGCTGGCCGTGAGCTGGGCGGCGGTATCTGCCGAGCGCAGCACCACGAATCCGGCACCAAGGCGCTCGAGCTCGGGACGGGGGTCCACGCCTTGGCCGGCCACCAGCGTGGCCACCACGCTGCGGATGGACGCCGTGACGTCGTCGTCCTCCCTGACCGTCTCCTGGTCGGGCGCGCCCAGGATGTTCCGGGCGGCGGCAATCGTTGACAAGCTGTCCAGGGTGGTCCCGGCGCCACGCATCAGGGCCGCGTCAAAGGAGCCGTTCTCCTGGGTGCCGATCAGCAGCGTGCGTGTCTGCTCCGGTCCGGTGCCACGGTCTATGGCGGTGGCGGGAAGCGTCCTGGCGCTGCCTGGCTGCACCAGCCGTGGCGTTCCCAGCGCGGGCCCTGCCGGCACGTCGGCCGGGAGTGCAACGGCTGAGGAACGTAGCAGGTTCTGGGCCGACCACACCGCCATGCCGGCCAGCGGACCGGCCAGCAGCACCACCATGGCAAGGGCCGTCGCGGAGCGAAGGGCCACGTTGCGCCGAATACTGGGCGAGGCTGCCCGGTCCGCGGCATCAAGCAAACGCTCGGCACCAATCAGGGCGGCTCCGAGCAGGGCGAACCCTGCGGCGGAGACGGCTGGTCCGGTGAACGGGGTCACGAGGGTGTCGGCAGTTGCGCCGGTGGCAACGTGCCCTGCGAGCCGGCCACCGGCGAAGATCACCAGAGCCGCCACCCAGAGAACACGTGCTGTCCTGCTGCGCATACCCGGGAGGAACAGGGCGGCAACGGCAAGCAGCAGGACGGGAACGGCCAGCAGAAATGCGAGCACGAGTGCCCATGGGATCGCCTGGCCGCTGAAGAACGGAAGGCCGGACAGGCCACCGTCGGCGGAGAACAGCAGCGGCTGGCCCAGGAACTGCTGCCACAGCGGGGCCGCCTCGAATCCCAGCGGAACACCGGGGTCTGCCAGCAATGCCCGCGGCCGGTCGATAACGGACAGCCCGAAGGGAAGAAAGAGCGCGGCGCTGGGCAAAAGAGCCCACCACACGGTGCGGCCACGACGGCCAAGCATCAGCCCGCAGAGCACAATAACCACAACGGCCGGGACTAGCAGTGAAGGCGCCGACGCGGTCACAACACCCAGCGTCAACCCTGCGGCGGCGGCAGCAGTCCAGGACGGCATGCCGTTGATCCCAGGCCGTGCGGGTGGTTTTTCGGTGAAACGCCCGTCACCCGGGGACGGGACAATGAACCGTCCGTGGCCCACAGCGGACCCGGTGGCACGCAGGAGTGCCAGGACGAGCAGCGGGATCATGATGTGGGCCACCAAGGCACCGGCCCGGCCCTGGTTCAGTGCTATCTGCAAGGCAGGAGCGGCCGCCCAGAAGAGTGCGGCAACGAGGCGGAAGCGGCGCCGGATGGTCAGGCCCCCGGCCGCAAACCATGCGGTCAGGCCGGAAAGCGGGGCGGCGAGCAGCAGGAGCCAGGCCATGGCCGCGTTGGCGTCTCCCCCGCCGAGCAGGCCAAGGATCCACAGCACATAGCCGAAGGGGTCGCCCTTGCCCGGAAGCCCTGCCCCCAGGCTGATCCACCAGCTGGAGGCGTGGTGCCAGATTTCGCCAAGGGTGGAGGACACCGGAATGAGGCCTCCACCGGAAACAGCGTCGGCCCGGAACATCCCGCTGAGCGCTGTGAGGGAAGCTGCGGACGCGATGATGATGGCGGCGATGGCGCCTGTCCCCACCCATCCCCGTTCGGTGGTGGTCAGGGCAGCGAAGTCATCCGATGAGTCCCCCGTGGGCTGGTCCGCCAGGGGGTCATGGACAAGGCCATCGGCCGTGGAGTTGTCGGCGCCCAGGGCTTCCATCAGGGAGCGGCGGTGGTTCCAGACTTCACGCCGTGGCGTCTGCAGCTTCTTGATGACGGACCGCCGGATCCGTCGGCTGTTTGCCGCGGTCCGGCGGGCCTTTGCCACGGCACCGGGCCGGGCCAGGGCAGCGAATGTGGCCACAAGCTGGGAGAAACCGTGCCCGGGATCCTTGACCGCAATGCTGAGCACGAGTTTGAACATGCTGCCAAGCAGCGCACCGACCGCATGGATAGGCACCTTCCACAGCGGGGCGTGCTTGAGGCGCAGATGGACCTGGGCTTTTCGCGCCGCGGAAGCGTTTCCCTGGGCATGCGGCCGGTGGGCCACGTGGAACATCCGTGCAGTGGGAACTACCACCACGCGGTGCCCGGCGAGGCGGTTGCGCCAGCAGAAGTCGACGTCGTCGCCGGTGCCCGGCAGTGCGGGGTCGAAGCCCTTCAGGAGTTCCCAGATATCACGGCGGACCAGCATGCCGGCCGAGTTCACCGCAAACGCGTCGGTGCGGCCGTTGTACTGGCCCTGGTCCAGTTCGTCGGCATCGATCAGGGTAAGCCGCTCGGCCCAACGGCTGGTGGAGAGTCCGACGTCGATCAGCCGGCGTTCCGAGTGCCAGTCCAGTTGCTTGCAGCCGGCCACGGTCACGGATGGTGCGCGCTCCACCGCACTGAGGAGTTCGGCCAGCGCCTCCGGGGCCGGGGCCGCATCGTCGTGCAGCAGCCAGACCCACTCTGTGGCGGCGCGCTGGGACTGGCCTTCCCAGGGCGTGTGCTTGTTGAGCCCGGCGCGCACGGCGCCGCCCATGCCGCTCTTGCCGGGCGGAAAGGTGCTCACATTGGTTGCGCCGAAGGCCCGTTCCAGGAGGACGGCGGAGTCGTCGCGGGATCCGGTGTCCACTCCGATGAGGGAGTCCGCGGGCCGGGTCTGGTCCGCGAGGGCAGCCAGGGTTCTGGGGAGATAGGCACTGCCGTTGTGGGACACCACAACGGCAGTGACATGTACTTCCTGAAGAATTAGATTGCTCGCTTCCTTAGCCGCCGGCGCTCACGCTCGGAAAGGCCACCCCAAATGCCAAACCGTTCGTCGTTTGCCAACGCGTATTCCAGGCACTGCGACCGCACATTGCATGCACCGCAGACCTTCTTGGCGTCGCGCGTGGATCCGCCCTTCTCCGGGAAGAAGGCTTCCGGATCCGTTTGCGCGCACAATGCATCAGTCTGCCAGCCGAGTTCACCTTCGTCGTCGAAGTCCTGCCTGAACGGCAGTCCGATCCACACCGGCTGGGAACTTGTTCCCTGTGCCGGGGTGCGCAGTTCCATGGGCGGATCCAGGTCGTCATCGTCCTGGTCGTGTCCGCCGTCAAGGAGTGCTTCGTGCGCCGCCAGGAAGGCTGTGGCCTGGTCCTGGAGGGGGTCTTTGGTATTGCGATTGTAACGGTCCGCGGCGTCGGGATCCGCGGGATCGACGAACCAGTCGCTCGGCACCCCCCGTGCGCGGTATTTTGCCGTTGCCAGTCCGGCGACGACGGCATCTTCATGGATACGCTCTGCTTGCCCCACGGCGACCCTCCCCAAATGTTGCAGCCCTTGCCTGAATACTTGGACACTCGGTTGCGTGTCCGTATTTATGCAGTGACTTTCGATATCTAATTACACGCGTGTAACTAGTGGGGAGTCAAGCCGTGGACGGATAATAATCAACTTTCCGGGCCAATCCCGGTCACGCCACGCCCGGGAGTTTTCCGAAGGTCCGGCGCGCGGAGGCCCGGCAGTCCGCATCGGCGGCCAAAAGGTCCCGTTTCCGCTGAATAGCTGCCAAAAAATACAGGCGCAGCCCGATTAGACAAATAAGATGACAAACTCCCGTGAGTAACATCACAGCCCGGCCGGACCCGACCAGGACCCTTAGGGACTCGGTGCGCGGCATCCCTGCCAAGGACGCCCCACCGGGTCCGTGACAAGATAAAGCCATGAGCATCCCGGCGATAGATCTGATGACCTCCCTGCGTTCCGGCCACGCCACGTCGCCCCGCCTGACCTGGTACGGCCCGGACTCCGAGCGCGTGGAACTCTCCGGTCGTGTGCTGGACAACTGGGTGGCAAAAACCAGCAATCTGCTGCAGGACGAACTTGACGCCGAGCCCGGCATGCGACTGACTCTTGACCTGCCAGCCCACTGGAAGTCAATGATCTGGGCACTGGCCGCCTGGCAGCTGGGCATGGAAACAGTCCTGGGCGGCGGGGAGGCGGAGCTCCTGGTCACCGACAGGCCCGGAACCGTTGAGGGGCAGCACGACGCCGTTATCGCCGTCGCGCTGCCAGCCCTGGCGATGCGGTGGCCTGGTGACCTGCCTGCCGGAGTCATCGACTACGCCGCCGAGGTGCGCTCCCATGGTGACGTCTTTATGGCGCACACGGACCCTTCGGCGGCCGGCTGTGCCATTCGGGCTGGCGGAGGCCAGCGGCACATCCACGAAAGCCTGATCACTGGTTTTGCGGCGCCGCATGAGGAAGGCGTCAGGCTTCTGGTCCCGGCCTCTGAAGGGCTGGAGCCGGCGCTGGCGAACTCACTTGGCGCGTGGCACAACGGTGGTTCAGTGGTGCTGGCTCACGCCGATGTGGAGCTGACGGACAAGCTGCTGGCCGCAGAACGCATCCACGGCAAGTAGCTTTCCCGGCACGGCCGGGTTAGGGCCGCTGCCGGCGGCTTTCCGGTGAGTCTGCCTCCGGCTGCTCCCCGTGCTGGGCGACGGCAGCAGCGGCAGCTGCCTTCTCACGATGGTGCCGTTCGATGAGCTCGTGGTCGTGGGAGAACTCCGGCTCCTGATCCAGTTCTTCGTTGAAGACCCAGAACCGGTAAGCGAAGAAGCGGAAGATGGTGCCCAGGACCAGGCCCACGACGCTGCCGGCAATAAATAGCGAGGGCTTGTCGTTCAGGTCCAGGATGTATTTCGCGAACCAGACACAGCCTGAGGCGATCAGCAGTCCCACCAGGTTCATGACGGCGAACAGCGCGGCCTCACGGGCCACATTGGCCTGCTTGCGGTGTCTGAACGTCCAGTAACGGTTGGCAACCCACGAGAAGATGCTTGCCACGATGGTTGCCATCGCTTTGGCCCAGACCTCGCTGCCGTGCATCGGTCCGGTGAACAGCCAGATGAAGATGGCCGAGTCAATGACGAAGGCCACACCGCCCACGGCTCCGAACTTGGCCACTTCACGCCAAAATAGCGAGGCGAGCCCCCGGATACGATCTGCAAGTGCGCTAAACATGACCCTCCATGGCCGTCAGTTCATTGGGCCACACGGCCAGAGGTCTATTTTAGACCCGAAATCGGTGAACCCGCCCCACGCGGAGTGAAGGGTGATCGCGGAAATACCCGAAAAGCGGGCCCTTCGACGTCCCAAAGCCCGGATCCGGTGAGCTTTTCTGTAGGCTGGCATATGTGACTTTTCCAGTAATCGGCGTAGTTGGCGGCGGCCAACTCGCGCGCATGATGGCTCCGGCCGCTACCGCCCTTGGCTTTGAACTCCGTGTCCTGGCTGAGGCTGAGGACGTTTCAGCCGTGTCTGCTGTGTCCACTTCACCGGTGGGTGACTACAAGGACCTCCAGACTCTCCTCGACTTCGCGGCCGGCCTGGATGTCATGACGTTCGACCACGAACACGTCCCCACGGACCACCTCCGCGCGCTTTTGGCCGCCGGCGTGAATGTCCAGCCCGGTCCGGACGCCCTGCTTAATGCCCAGGACAAACTGGTGATGAGGGCTGCCATCGACAGCCTTGGGCTCCCAAACCCCATCTGGGCTGCTGTCGCTGACGTCGCCGCGCTCGTGGACTTCGGCGAAGAAACGGGTTGGCCGGTTGTCCTCAAGATGCCCCGCGGCGGCTACGACGGAAAGGGCGTGCGGATCATCGACTCCGCCGAGGCCGCCGAAGAGGCTGCTCCGTGGTTCGAGGCCATGAGCCCGCTCCTCGCCGAAGCCAAAGTTGAGTTCAGCCGCGAACTGTCCGCGCTGGTGGCGCGGACCCCGGGCGGCGAAGCGAGAGCCTGGCCGGTGGTGCACACTATCCAGGTGGACGGCGTCTGCGACGAAGTCATCGCCCCTGCCCTGGACATCCCCCTCGAGGTCGCCGCGGCTGCGGAAGACGCGGCACTGCGCGTCGCCACGGAACTGGGCGTCACCGGAGTCATGGCGGCGGAACTCTTTGAAACACCGGGCTCCGGCGTCGGCTTCCTGATCAACGAACTCGCGATGCGCCCCCACAACACCGGGCACTGGACCCAGGACGGTTCGGTTACCAGCCAGTTTGAGCAGCACCTGCGGGCGGTCCTGGACCTGCCGCTGGGTGCCACCGACATCCTGGGCCCGGTAGTGGTCATGAAAAACTTCCTGGGCGGCGACAACCAGGATCTGTTTTCCGCCTACCCGGCCGCCCTCGCCAGCGAGCCGGCCGCCAAGGTCCACTGCTACGGAAAATCAGTGCGTCCGGGACGCAAGATTGGCCATGTCAACCTCGTAGGGACCTCCACGGATGATGTGGACTCGGTCCGGCAACGCGCAACCCGGGTGGCGGCCATCATCCGCGACGGCCGGGTTCCCACCGAAGAATCAGCACGGATTTCCGAGGAGAACGCATGACCACCGAAACCACCACCGGCACCGTCCCCCGTCCCATCGTTGGGCTGGTCATGGGCTCAGACTCGGATTGGCCGGTCATGGAGGCCGCCGCGGATGCATTGGCTGAGTTCGGCATCCCCTTTGAAGCCGATGTGGTCTCCGCACACCGGATGCCCACCGAAATGATCCGGTACGGCCAGACCGCCCACGAACGCGGGCTGCGCGTCATCATCGCGGGCGCCGGCGGAGCTGCCCACCTTCCCGGCATGCTGGCAAGTGTGACTCCCTTGCCCGTTATTGGCGTCCCGGTCCCGCTTAAGACCCTGGACGGCATGGATTCCCTCCTCTCCATCGTGCAAATGCCTGCCGGCGTTCCCGTAGCCACCGTGTCCATTGCCGGTGCCCGGAACGCAGGCCTGCTAGCAGTCCGGATCCTCGCGTCGGGCACGGACGAACTGGCAGCCACGCTCCGTGCCGACCTCCTGGACTTCGCCCAGGAACTCAACGACGTCGCCACCCGCAAGGGAGCCAACCTCAGGCAGAAAGTCAGCGAAGTCTTCGCCGACGGCAATGGTGTTCTCCGGGGCAGCCGTTAAGGAACCGGACATGTCCAGAAGCGAACCGCAGCAGCCAGCAACCGGCAAGGTCATGACTGATCCCGTCCGGTATCCGACCAGCGCCTCAGCCCCCGTCCGGACCAAACGGGGCTTTGCCCTGGTCCTGATGACCCTTCTGGTGCCCGGCAGCGCCCAGATTGTGGCCGGCGACCGCAAGCTCGGCCGTATTGCCCTGCGCGTCACCCTGACCGCCTGGGCTTTGCTGGCGGTCACCCTGCTGCTGCTGGCCGTGAACCGGTCGCTCCTGATCAACATCCTCACCAATCAGTTTGCCTCGCTGGTGATCATCCTCGTCCTGGTGGCCCTGGCGCTCGGATGGGCGTTCCTGTTCATCAACACCCTCCGGCTGATCCGCCCCGTGCTGCTGGCACCGGCGGCGCGTCCCGCCGTCGGCATTGCCCTGGTCCTGGCCCTGGTCCTGAGCAGCGGCACCCTTGGGTATGCCGCGTACCTGCTGAACGTGAGCCGCAACGCCATCGGCAGCATCTTCGCGGGGGGACCAGAGATCGATCCCGTCGACGGCCGCTACAACTTCCTGATGATGGGCGGTGACGCCGGCGACGACCGTACAGGCAGGCGCCCGGACAGCCTGTCCGTACTCAGCGTGGACGCAAAGACCGGCCAGACAGCCATCATCTCCGTGCCACGCAACCTGCAGAACGCCCAGTTCAGCGAAGGCTCGCCCATGCGGGAGATCTACCCGGACGGCTACGACTGCGGCGACGCGTGCCTCATCAACGCCATCAACACCGAAGTGACCAACGAGCACGCGGACCTGTATCCGGGTGTAGCGGACCCCGGTGCGCAGGCCACCCTTGAGGCGGTATCGGGAACCCTCGGAATCACGGTCCAGGCCTACGTCCTGGTTGACATGGAGGGCTTCGCCAAGCTGATTGACGCCATGGGCGGGATCCGAATCAAGGCCGGCGGCTGGGTTCCGATGAGCGGCTACTTCGACGAGGTTACCCGCACTCATGGCATGCCCTTGGGCTGGATTCCCGCCGGTGAACAAACACTCGATGGCGACCGCGCACTTTGGTACGGACGCTCGCGCGAATTCGTCGACGACTACGCCCGGATCCAGCGTCAGCAGTGTGTCCAACAGGCCATGCTCAAACAGCTGGATCCGGCCACGCTGGTGTCCAAATTCGAGGACATCGCCAGCGCAGGCACCAAAGTGGTGGATTCCAACATCTCCTCCTCCCAGCTGGGCAGTTTCGTGGATCTCGCCATGAAGGCCAAAGGCCAGGAAGTCAATCGGCTGACCATCGGGCCACCTGATTTTGACGCATCCTTCTCCACCGTGCCCGACTTTGACATCATCCACGAGAAGGTGGACCAGCTCCTGGCCTCCGCGTCGGGGCAGCCCCAGGCTGCCACGCCGGTCGACGGCATCTTGCAGCCCGCCGCGGCCGGCGGACGGCTGCAGGCGTCCTCGCAACTGCCCACGGCTGCGTTCCTGGCAGCCGGGGGAGTCCGCGCGCAGACTGCCCCGCCGTCGTCGGACTTCACGCCGGTGACCACAACGCCCGACGGCGAGCCGATCACCGAGGCGATGCTGAACCAGCTCAAACGCGAAGGCAACGAACAGGCGCTGCGTGAACTCGTGGCCACCAACGGCCAATGCGCGCCGCTCTAGGCCCGCTGGGCCGTCGCCTGGAAAACCCGGCCGCAGCACGTGACTGCAAGACTACGTAGACCTGAAGACCAAGAATGGATACCGGCTGTGTACGAAATTGAAAACGTCCTCCGCGACTACGCCTGGGGATCCACAACCGCTATCGCCGGGCTGCTGGGACGCCCCGAGTCCGGTCGTCCCGAAGCCGAACTCTGGATCGGCGCCCACCCCGGCGCCCCTTCAATGGCCCGCCGGGTGGACGGCTCCGTGGCACCGCTGGACGCCTTGATCGCCGAAGATCCGAACCATTTCCTGGGCAGCGAATCTGTGGCCGAGTTTGGCCCGCGGCTCCCGTTCCTGACCAAGATCCTTGCTGCCGCGCTGCCGTTGTCCCTCCAGGTCCATCCCAGCATCGACCAGGCCAAAGCCGGATTCGCCCGGGAAAATGCTGAAGGCATTGCGCCCGATGCCACGCACCGCAACTACCGCGATGACAACCACAAGCCCGAAATGATCTTCGCGCTGACACCGTTCGAAGCGCTGTGCGGGTTCCGTTCTCCGGCAGCAACCCGGAAGATTCTGCTCCACCTTGCCGCCTGCTTCGACCTGGTGGAAACCGGGATCCCGCCCCTGCTGGTGGAGCTGCTCGAGGTCCTGGACAACCCGGACGAGGGTGCCGGCCTCAGGACTGCCTTCGAGCGGCTGATCAAGGGCGGCGAAGACGTCTCCCACACGACAGCGATGGTGGCGGCCGCCCTGATCTCCGGCGCTCCGCTGGCACCGTACCAGGCAGAACTGTCCACGGTCATCAGCCTCAACGAGAAGTATCCGGGTGATCCCGGTGTGCTGATTTCGCTGCTGCTGAACAGGATTTCGCTGGCCCCCGGCGAGGCCGTCTACCTCCCCGCGGGCAACGTGCATGCCTACCTGCATGGGTTGGGTGTTGAAGTCATGGCGTCCTCGGACAACGTGCTCCGCGGCGGGCTGACGCCGAAATACATCGATGTGCCCGAGCTGCTGCGGACCATCGAATTCCAGCCGGTGGCAGTCCCCATGCTCACGCCGGAAGTGTCCGGCCTTGGCCAGGAGCTCTACCAGCCGCCCTTCCGGGAGTTCCAGCTTCAGCGGATCGAACTGGCACCCGGCGCGGAGCCGGTGCCGCTGGCCCAGGCGGGTGCCGTCGTCGTTATTGTCGTTGCCGGATCGGTGTATCTCGATTCGCCCAAGGGCGACCTGCAGCTGGCCCACGGGGGGAGCGCTTTCCTTCCCGCCGCGGAAGCACCGGTCAATGTCCACCCGGTGGCCGGTGCCGAGTCCCCTGCCGTTGCCTTCGCCGTGACCACATCCCTGAAGGCCTGAGCCGTGGAATTCTTCCTGCAGACGCCTGCCTGGGCGGATGTCCAGTCGTCGCTTGGCCGCACAGTCCATCAGCAGTCCGGCCCGGGCTGGAGCTTCCTGGCCGTCGAGGAGAAAAACCCGGCCGGAAAGGTCCTCTACGCCCCCTATGGGCCGGTGGCATCCTCCGCGGAGGCGTTCGACGCCGCCCTGGCCGCCCTGGTGGGAACGGCCAGATCGTGCGGCGCTGTGTTTGTCCGGATTGAGCCGGTGTCCGCCGGGCTTGAGATGCCGGCCGCCGCGGAGCTCAGCCTGCGCGGCTTGCAGCCGGCACCCGTGAACCAGCAGCCTGAACTCAGCTGGATCGTGGACCTCGAAGGTGACTTCAAGGATGTCCTCGCCGCGATGAAGCCCGTGAACCGGAACCTCTACCGGAATATCCACAAGAAGGGCGTCACGTTCCGGGCGTCGCAGGACCCGGACGACATCAGGATCCTGCTGAACTTCCTGCACATGACATCTCGGCGGAACGGGTTCAAGCCGCAGAGCGACGCGTACCTGACGCAGGTGGCGGCCTCCCTCATGCCGGCAGGCGCTGCGACGCTGTTCATCGCCGAACTGCACGGCGGTCCCATCGCAGCGGCCTTGGCCTACGATTCCGCGGACACCCGGACTTATGCCCACGCAGCCCTGGATGATACGCACCGCAAGCTCAGCGCGGGCATCCCGCTCCTGGTGACCCTGATTGCGGACGCCAAAGACCGCGGCCTGAAACACGTGGACCTGTGGGGTGTCGCGCCCGCGGACCAACCCGACCACAAGTGGGCAGGTTTCACCGCGTTCAAGAAGTCCTTCGGCGGCCGCGAGGTGGAGTACCCGGGCACCTGGGACCTACCCGTTCAAAAGCTCCGGTACAACGCATACCAGCTGGCCCGCAAGCTGCGCGACAAGCTTCGCGCCCTCCGCTCCCCCTCCGCGCGCCCGGCGCGAACGGACACTTAAGCCCCTCACCCCCGCGCGAACTGGCAGCTAATACACTCAAATCCGCGGCAGGGTCATCAACTGCCAGTTCGTTCCCACCCGGTGCGGGCCGACGAACCGCTCAGGACCGCCCGCACTTTTTCGACGACGAACGGCCGATCCCCTTCCAGGTCACTCTTCTGGACACGGATTTCTCGCCAGCCCATCTTCAGTCAGGCCCTGCCGCTTGATATCGCGGCGGTACTGGTCAGGTTCACGGTGGTGGGCGCCGTCATATTGCAGTGCGATCCGATACTCCGGGTAGGCAGCATCCGGCCAGACCACAGGGTGACCCACCCGTTGCGGAGCACAGCATTCAATGTCGGTTCGGGAAGTCCGGCCTGTACCAGTGCCAGCCGCATCAAGCTTTCGGGTGCCGAGTCCGCCCCCACCCTGATCAGATCCAAGGCTAACCTCGCCGTTTTCACCCCGCGCATTCCCGGATACTGACCCACAATGTGCCTCAGGTCGGCAACAGTTGCCAGCGGCTTCCGTGGCATCGGGAAGTCATCTCCATGGCTGACGACAATGGAGTCACCGGCCGCGACAAGATCGTTGAGGTCCAGCATGGTGGCCAGGTACGAGCCGGTGACGTGAGCCGAACGCCGTCGAACGATATGACCTCGCCGGGTTTGAACGACAACTGGTGACCCACAACGTTCCTGCGGCGCGGCTTGCAGCCGTCTGCAGGACGGGCTATGTGGATCCTCCAGTCCTGCTCCAGCCAAGCCGGGAGGCATACTCCGCAAATTCGCGCGCTGGTGGAGTGCGTCAGGACGCAACAGGGGTCAAGGCGGCCTCAGCTGTCTCCGAGTGAGGCCCAGGACCTCTACATCGGCAACAAGAAATGATCCGTGCGGGAGCTGAGGAGGCATGGGCGTCCGGGTCATGCTCCATTGTGGACCGATTCCGGCCTGCGGTTTGCGTTATCCACAGGCTGGGTTACCTGCTGAAACGCGAACTGGCAGCTGATGACGCCAAATCAGGAATTTGGGGTCATTAGCTGCCAGTTCGCGCAGGGTACGCGGGGTGAAGAACCTGCTAGTTCTTGCGGGCGTAGCCTTCCCACTTGCTGGCCTGGTGCTCACCATCAACGAAGCGGATGGTGCCGGACTTTGAACGCATCACGATGGACTGCGTCAGGACCTTGTCCTTGGAGTAGCGAACGCCCCGGAGGAGGTCGCCGTCGGTGATGCCGGTGGCCGCGAAGTAGCAGTTGTCGCTGGACACGAGGTCGTTGGTGGACAGCACGCGGTCCAGGTCGTGGCCAGCGTCGATGGCCTTCTGCTTCTCGTCGTCGCTCGTGGGCCACAGGCGGCCCTGGATGACGCCGCCGAGTGACTTGATGGCGCAGGCAGCAACGATGCCTTCCGGCGTGCCGCCGATACCCATGAGGGCGTCGACGCCGGTGCCGGAGCGGGCTGCGGCGATTGCCCCGGCGACGTCACCGTCCATGATGAACTTGGTGCGCGCACCGGCTTCGCGGATCTCTTCGACCAGGGGGCGATGGCGGTCGCGGTCAAGGATCATGACGTTGAGCTGGTTGACCTTCACGCCCTTTGCCTTGGCGATCAGGTGCAGGTTCTGCTTGACCGGCAGGCGGAGGTCCACCATGTCGGCGGCTTCCGGCCCCGTGACGAGCTTTTCCATGTAGAACACCGCGGACGGATCGAACATGGAGCCGCGCTCAGCCACGGCGAGGACTGCCAGCGCGTTGTTGATGCCGAGGGCGGCCAGGCGGGTGCCGTCGATCGGGTCCACGGCAACGTCGCACTCAGGACCGGTGCCGTCGCCAACGTGTTCGCCGTTGAACAGCATGGGGGCTTCGTCTTTTTCGCCTTCGCCGATGACCACAACGCCGTTGAAGTGGACCGTGTGAAGGAAGGAGCGCATGGCGTCAACGGCCGCGCCGTCCGCCTTGTTCTTGTCGCCGAAACCAACCCAGTGGCCGCCGGCGATGGCCGCGGCCTCGGTGACGCGGACAAGCTCAAGGGCGAGGTTTCGGTCTGGCTCGTCGATGCCCACGGCCAGGGAGGGGGAAATCGTAGAGTACTGCTGGGTCATAGGCGCTGGTGACACGTGAACCTCTTCTTCGAGTGGCGATCATTGGACCCGCGCGGCCGGATTCAGCCGGTGCGGTGATTCCTCTGGTACTGATCATAGTCGTGGCGGCGCCGTCGGGGCGTGGCATGACGCAGTCCTGCAACATGGGCCCGGAGTCCCCCGCCCTCCCCCGACTGTGAGTTGCGCGTAAACATGGGCGACTATAGAGGGGTGAGTGAAAAGCAGGAAAAGACCAGCCCCGGGCCCGACCCCTCCGAATCCGGAGCAAACGGCGACGGCGCAGGCACTGCCGAAACAGCCCCCGTCCGCCCAGTAATCCCGGCCGCCGCGGCGAAGCGCGCCAATGCCTCCGTGATCGGCATGATCGTTGCCCTGGTGGTCAGCATCGCCGCCTTCCTGCCCATCATCCTGATGAACCCCCTCCCCAAGAGCGACGGATTCCGCCCGAACATCGACGTCGGCGCAGTGGCCCGGAACGCCACGGATGTGGCGGGATTCACACCCGTAACACCGGACACCGGCAAGTCGTTCACGTCCAACTACGCCCGATGGGAGTCGGGCAGCGGCAGCGGCGTTCCCACGTGGGAAGTTGGCTACCTGACACCGAACGAGTCCTTCATCAGCCTGGTCCAGACCCGCCAGTCCAACCCCACCTGGCTCGTCCAGCAGACCAAGAGCGCTCCCGTGACGGGAACGCGTGCGGCGGGCGGACAGGACTGGGAGCTGCGTGACACCGGCAAAGGCGAGAAGAGCATGGTGCTGAATTACCGCGGAACCACCGTTGTCCTGACGGGAAGCGCTCAGCTGGACGAATTCGCCGAACTCGCCACCGCCGTCGTACAGTCCATGGACGCCAACCCGGCCGTCACAGTTTCACCGTCAGCCAGCACCGCCCCGTAAAGTAAGCCCGTGGCTACCTACCTGACCCCTGCCCTTGCCTGGCGCCGCATGCGCGAAGGCAACGAACGCTTTGTTGCCGGCGAATCGTCGCACCCGAACCAGGACGCGTCCCGCCGGTCGTCGCTGGTGGAAAACCAGCACCCGTTTGCCGTGATCTTCGGCTGCTCGGACTCCCGGCTCGCCGCGGAGATTATCTTCGACCTCGGCCTGGGGGACGCCTTTGTGGTGCGCACCGCCGGCCAGGTGATTGACGACGCCGTCCTGGGCTCCCTCGAGTACAGCATCAGTGTGCTGGGGGTGCCGCTGATCGTGGTGCTGGGACATGACAGCTGCGGCGCCGTCAGTGCCACCAAGTCCGCAGTGGACACCGGCAACATGCCGGTGGGCTTTATGCGGGACCTGGTGGAACGCATCACGCCTTCTGTCTTGACGTCCATGCGGAACGGCGAGCACGAGATCAACGACATGGTGGTGGAGCACGTGAAGCAGACGTCCAAGCGCCTGGTGGACAGCTCCCGTGTGATTTCGGCCGCAATCGAGGACGGCCGCGCCGCGGTGATCGGCCTCTCGTACAGCCTCGCCGAGGGCCACGCCAACGTGGTTTCCGGGATCGGCGAGGTCTAGGCCCAGCCCGAATCAGTGCCCGTAGCATGCGGTTCACGGTTTTAGTCCGGGCCCCCGATCGCCCTAAGCTAGCCCCATGACTTCCACTGAAGAATTCCGCATTGAACACGACACGATGGGCGAAGTCCGCGTCCCCGTGAACGCCCTGTACCGTGCACAGACGCAGCGTGCAGTTGAAAACTTCCCCATCTCCGGCAAGACCCTGGAACGCGCGCACATCGAGGCGCTGGCCCGGGTCAAGAAGGCTGCCGCGCAGGCCAACGCAGAACTTGGGGTGCTCGACGGCGAGCTGGCCAAGGCGATCGCTGCGGCTGCCGATGAGGTAGCTGCCGGCAAGTACGACGGCGACTTCCCCATCGACGTCTTCCAGACCGGTTCCGGCACGTCCTCGAACATGAACATGAACGAGGTCCTCGCCGAGCTGGCCACGCGTGCCCTCAAAGCCGCCGGGAGTGACAAAGTTGTCCACCCGAACGACCACGTCAACGCCTCACAGTCCTCCAACGACGTCTTCCCCACCTCGGTCCACGTCGCCGCCACCTCGGCCCTGATCAACGACCTCATCCCGGCGTTCGTCTACCTGGCCGAGTCGCTGGAACGCAAGGCCGTGGAGTTCAAGGACGTCGTCAAGTCCGGCCGCACCCACCTCATGGACGCCACCCCGGTGACGCTCGGCCAGGAGTTCGGCGGCTACGCAGCCCAGGTCCGCTACGGCATCGAGCGCATCAACGCCGCCCTCCCCCGTGTTGCCGAAGTTCCGCTCGGCGGCACCGCGGTGGGCACCGGCATCAACACCCCTGCCGGCTTCCCGGAACGTGTCATCGAACTGCTCGCCACGGACACCGGCCTGCCGCTGACCGAGGCCCGCGACCACTTCGAGGCCCAGGCCAACCGCGACGGCCTCATCGAAGGCTCAAGCCAGCTGCGCAACATCGCGATCTCCTTCATGAAGATCAACAATGACCTCCGCTGGATGGGCTCCGGCCCCAACACCGGCCTCGGCGAAATCGCCATCCCGGACCTGCAGCCGGGCTCCTCGATCATGCCGGGCAAGGTCAACCCGGTCATCTGCGAGGCATCCATCATGGTCTGCGCCCAGGTCATCGGCAACGACACCGCCATCGCCTGGTCCGGCACCAACGGCGCCTTCGAGCTCAATGTCGGCATCCCCGTGATGGCCGCCAACCTGCTCGAGTCGATCCGCCTGCTGGCCAACACCAGCCGCGTCATGGCGGACAAGATGATCGACGGCATCACCGCCAACGTGGAGCGCGCCCGCTTCCTGGCCGAGGCCTCCCCCTCGATCGTGACTCCGCTGAACAAGTACATCGGCTACGAGAACGCGGCCAAAATCGCCAAGAAGGCAGTGGCCGAGGGCCTCACCATCCGTGAGACCGTCGTCGCCATGGGCTTCCTGGAGCGCGGCGAGGTCACCGAAGAGCAGCTGGACACCGCGCTGGACGTTATGTCCATGACGCGCCCGCCGCACAAGGCATAGGTCCCCACCGCCTCCCTTGCTTCGCTCCGCTCAGCCAGGGAACCCTCCCCGCTACCTCCCCAATCTCGCAAGCTCGATAGGGGCCCCTCGGTAGCGTGGGCCCAGACGGCGGTGGCCCCTTTACGAACGACGGCGGCCGGCACCTTCCCCACGGAAGGCGCCGGCCGCCGTCGTGCGTGGCGCTTGCCTTTTTTGCACTCTCAGTAGTTTAGTGCAAAACTTTACTTTGTGGAAAATAGTGCAAACATCGACGGCGGCCTCCGGGAACGCAAGCGCCAGCAGACGCGCCAGGCTGTCACTGCCGCCGCGCGCTCGTTGACCGCGACCAAAGGGCTCAACGGCTTCACGGTCGAGGAAGTCTGCGAAGAGGCGGGCATCTCCCGCCGGACGTTCTTCAACTACTTCCCCACCAAGGAAGACGCCATCCTCGGCCATCACGACGACGAGCACCCCGGCGAACTCATGGCCGGCTTCCTGGCCGGCGGCGGCGAACCGGGAACCATCTCCGAATCCCTCCTGGCCGACCTCATCCAGCTCACCCAGGACATCTGGGCGGCGAAAGTGGACTCCGAGTCCGCCACCAATGTCCGCCAGCTCATCGCCGCGATCAAAAAAGAGCCGCAGCTGGTGGCAAAGATCGTCGGCATCAGCGCCGAACGCGACGCCGCATCCCGCCAGCTCATCGCCCAACGTGAAGGCGTCCCCGCCGATCACCCGGTAGTGGTCATGGCCGTCACCGCGATCACCGCCGTAGCCCACCACGCGCACGGAACATACTTCTCGGCGTCGAACACCCGCAGTTTCCCGGAGCTGCTCCTCGAAGACGCCCGGGCCCTCAAGACCCTGTTCGCGCAGAACCTCCCCACCACCTCCAAAGGATCATCATGACCACCACCGTCGGTCCCAAAGCGGCAGCCGGCCCGCTGCTGCTGACCCAGAAACGCATCTGGATCATCTTCTCGGCGCGCCTGCGGACCGGGGCCGCAAGTGTCCTCTCGCGCTAAGCGGGCAGGAGCATGGCGGCAGTGGCGCCGGCGAGCATAAACGGGCCGAACGGGATGGAAGACTTCAATGTGCCGCGGCGGGCCGCCAGCAGGGCCATGGACCAGAGGCCTCCCAGCAGGAAAGCTGCGAAGGTCCCGGCAAAAACGTGCCCCCAGCCGAGATAGCCAAGGTACATCCCCAGGACGCCGGCCAGCTTCACGTCGCCAAAGCCCATGCCGGGCGGGTAAACCATCCGCAGGACAAAATAGAAGGCCCACAGAACCGCTCCCCCCGCCAGGATGCGCAGCGCCGGGATCCCCAGGAGCTCGGCGGCACCGTCGGGTGACACCACGAGCGCGGCAGGACCGGCGATCACGTGCACCAAGGCCGCCGCGAGCAACAGGACCCCCGCCACACCGTAGGACGGGAAGACAATCCGGTTGGGCAGCAGATGGTGGCGCACGTCGATAACCGTGAGGCGGACTGCCATAACAAAAAAATAGGCACATGCGGCCAGCACCAGCCAGAACGCCAGCGGGGTGGCATCCCACAGTCCATCGAGTCGTCGGATCACCCCTCGGATGCTACTGGATTCGCGCGCCGCACCGCAGAGCCCACGCGTAAACTGTGGATATGTCGACATGGGACACCAGGCGCCGGCCGGATCCGGAGGGCAGCGCCGACGCTGCGGACCTGAGCACCATGTTCCGGAACCTTTGCCGTTCTTCCCCCTGGAAGTGGCAGTCCCTGCGCTTTGAATACTGGGATGAACCGTTCACCGACGTACCGGACCCGTCCGCTCCCCTGGTCCGCGCCTGGCTGCGCCGGCCCGGGGCGCTGCGCCTGGAAACCGCCGACCGGCTTGTCCTCCACAGCACCACCGGCATCAACGATTCCAAGGACGGGTTGTACGTCAGCGCCACCCGGAAGTCCTGGCTGCTGCCGCCCCACCTGGTGGCGCCCGTTTACGACGACGGCGGCCTGGTCAGGCGCCGGCCGGAGGCAGCATACGGCGAGCCGGGCTTCGGGAACGGCCGCTTCTCGGCTGCCCTTGATCCCGTGGAACTCGCCGGGAGCGCCCCTGTCCCCATCGAGTTCCCGGGCACCAACGCCGTGGACGTCGACGCCGTGCGCCGGGTCGAACACGAGGGCCGGCCGGCGCTGGAGGCAACCGTGACGCCTACCGCGTCCTACCGGCCCGCGGATCCTGCCGCTCCGCTCTGCCTACCCGGCAGCAACCGGGTGCGGATCGACGTGGAAACCGGCGTCTGCGTGGCCAGCCAGTCACTCGAAGCGGCAACCCCGGATTATGGGCATTGGATCCGGATCCTCGCGGTGGACGAATACATGCTGGACGACCTGTTCGTGGCGGAGTCCATGAACCTTACGGACGTCCGCCGTCACATCAGCTGGGACATCCGCGCCTGATCACAGTTCCTCTCCAGGCATCACCGGCCTTTGACAGACGCCCGTGGCCCGCCCTGGGCTCAGGACTCTGGACATAGCGTTTTAATTGTTGGCTGACGTTTCTTTGTTTTTGATCTCAAATCGCAGGGTCCGGTCGGTGCCGGGGTAGCGGGTTTCGGTG